>JAFGDM010000122.1 GCA_016932115.1 Deltaproteobacteria bacterium
CATCTCCATGAGGAAAGAGATAGAAAACTCGGTTATAAGACCCGAAACCTCCTGGTCGTGCCTTTGCGAAGCCGGGAGCGGATCATCGGCGTGCTCAACGCCGTCAATAAGAAGGAAGGGTCTTTTAATGAAAAAGACCAGGAACTGTTGAGTCTTATTTCCGGTACCGTCGCTCTTTCCATCGAAAACGCT
Organism: Deltaproteobacteria bacterium; assembly: GCA_016932115.1. Taxonomy (GTDB): domain Bacteria; phylum Desulfobacterota; class DSM-4660; order Desulfatiglandales; family HGW-15; genus JAFGDM01. The sequence goes on from JAFGDM010000122.1 coordinate 193, forward strand.
CAATTCGCTGAAGAGCTTAAGAAAGCCTATCGTGAAGTGAGCAGCCTAAACCGGGCCAAGGATAAAGCCATCAACCATCTTTCGCACGAACTGAAAACTCCGGTCGCTATCCTGACAAGCTCCTTTAACATTCTCAAGAAAAAACTGAGAGATATGCCCGAGGAAACATGGATGCCGACAATTGAAAGAATCAAGCGCAACCTCATGCGAGTCCTCGAAATACAGTACGAAGTGGATGATATCATTGAAAACAAAGGGACCAAAGCTCACACACTCCTTCACCTTCTTCTCGATCAATGCGCAGACCAATTGATGACCATGGTGGCGGAACAATGCGGTGAAGGCCTCGTCGTGGAAAAAATCAGAGCCCGAATTGACGAGCTTTTCGGTCTCAAGGTGTCGGTACCTGAAGAAATCAGCCTTGCTCAAACCCTTCAAGAACGTTTGGATTTCTTGAAAACTTTTTTTTCGCACCGGGAGGTGAAGATCATCACGCACATCGAGCCCGCACCTCGCGTATTCATTCCCAGGGAAGTCCTCCATAAAATGCTGGACGGTCTCATCAAGAACGCAGTAGAGAACACTCCAGACGAGGGCAAGATCGAAGTAGCGGTTCAGAAGAAGGGAGAAGGAACCCTTTTCTTCATCCGCGACTACGGTGTGGGTATCCCGGAGGAGGCGCAAAAGCGAATATTTGAAGGTTTCTTCTCAACTCGCGACACCATGGCTTATTCTTCCAAGAGACCCTTCGACTTCAACGCAGGAGGAAAGGGAGCCGATCTTCTCAGAATGAAAATTTTCTCGGAGCGCTATCATTTCCGGATCGAAATGGCCTCAACAAGGTGTAGGCATCTACCCGAAGAGACGGATGTATGCCCGGGAAAAATCAGCGCATGCGCCTGGTGCACCAATCCTGAGGATTGTCACCAATCGGGAGGCACCATTTTCTCCCTTTATTTCCCTCCCACCTCGTTGTAACCGCCGAGCGATTGTCAAACATGATAGAAATACACCTCGGTTTTGGGCCGGTATTGATCCCTGTTTCGAGAATGTGGAGATCTCGAGCGTTCGGCGTTCAGGCAAAGAACGATCGAATTTTGCAGGCAGGTTTGTGATTGGGTTTGGCAGAGGAGCGGTTCACCGGTGAACCGCCCATGGGAGGGAATCCTTCATTAACCCTTAAAGCTGGCGACTAAACCATGAAGGTAAGGGTGACGAGGGTAAGGTAAATGAGAAGGCTGATAATATCATTGGAGGTGGTCACAAAAGGCCCTGTTGCGAGAGCCGGATCGATGTCCAGTTTCTTGAGCATGAGGGGGACGGAGGCGCCCACCAGGCCTGAAGTGAGAATTACGATGATCATTGCGACACCGACAACTGAACCAAGGACAACACTTGAAAGCCACATGCCGACTATGATACTCAGAAGAATGCCGCAGATCACTCCATTGATCAGCGCCACCTTCAGCTCCATCCAGATTCGCCTGCCTATGCTCATCACGCTGATGTCCCCTGTGGCCAACCCTCTTACCGCGACCGTTGCAGCCTGGGTCCCGGTGTTTCCACCCATGGCCATGATGACGGGGAAAAAGAATGAAAGAGCGACGACCTTTTCAATGGAAGCCTCGAATTGATGAATAACCAAGGCGGCAAGAATTCCCCCGAAGAGACCCACGATCAACCAGGGAAGACGCGCCCTGGAGATCTTGATGGGGGAGTCCTCCGCAATCTCTTGATTGATAACGCCGGCCATGAGGGCAATATCTTCATCGACTTCCTCTTCGAAAACATCGATTATGTCGTCATGAGTGATCCGTCCCACCAAACGATGATGTTCGTCGACAACCGGGATGGAGACAAGATCATACTTCTTTACAAGGCGGGCCACCTCTTCCTGGTCGTTGTACACATAGGCTGAGACCACCTGGCTGTTCATGATCTCTTTGACTTTTCGATAAGGAGGTTCGAGGAGGAGATCTTTCAGGGAAACCACGCCTGACAAGCGCCGGTTGTCATCAACAACAAAGACATAGTATACATTTTCCACTTCTTTCCTTTTTTGTCTTATCGTCTCAATCGCTTCCTGGTTAGTGCTTTCAGCGTTTACGGCCACGTATTCGAGGGCCATGATGCCGCCGGCGGAATCTTCCGGATAAGGGAGTAGTTTTCTGAGATCCTTGGAAGTGTTCTCCCCCACAGTTTCAATGATCGCTCTGGCTCTTTCATCGGGAAGATCTCCCACAAGGTCAGCAGCATCATCGGAGTCCAACGTTTGAATGATTTCCGTGATGGCTTGGTTGTCAAGATCGCTCAGGATGCGCTCTTGAACAGGCGGCTCCATCTCCAACAGCACTTCACCGGCACCCTCCGGCTTGAGCAACTCGAAAATGCACAAACGCTCATTCTGATCCAGGTGTTCGATCAAATCGGCGACGTCGGCAGCACGCATTTCATCCAGCAGTTTTGTGACGGACTCCTGTTTTTTTTCTCTGATGAGGGTTCGTATTAAAGAGATGAGTTCTTCACTCAAAAGTTGAGCCATCCTTGACTCCTATCCCGTGAAGTAAAAGTGCGAACCCGGAGAGGCCGGCTTTAGTCGATGCCAGGTGCGCCCCGTTACATGCTTTTGATTTTGCCTAAAACAAACTGTTTGGATTCCGATCCGCTGTCAGGTCCCGGCTTGATTTCTTGGATAGGGATCTCGGCGCGGGCCGCACTTTTGTGCCCTCCTGCAGTCCCCAACTTACCGAAAAGTCGCTGAGCCACCCTTCCTGCATCCAGACGGAATCCTGCGTTTCTGAAGATGACTATAAGCTTCTGCCCGTAAATGCCGGATACGATACACCAGGTGGCCTCAGCCATCTTCAAAAAGAAATCCGCTAAGATGACCAGGATATCAGGATCGTTGACTTTTCCCATGTGGATGTAGGCCTTATCCTTGACAAACATGAGATTTTCAAGGGCTGTTCGGAATTCGAAAAGAGTCTTTTTCGTCATTTCGGAAGACTCGATTTTTTTAATAATGTTAATATTTGTGAATTGGTAAAGGTAGCGAAAGGCGTTGATGTCGCTCGGGGTTGTGGGCCTTGCAAAGTTATCCGTGTCGGTCTTAATCCCGTAAAAAAGAGCGGTCGCAAGGCGAGGAGAAGGCTTGATTTTAGCGGCCCGAAGGTATTCGGTCAAGATGGTCGAGGCTGCGCCGTACTCTTCCCTGATATCGACAAGAGACGCAGAGGATTTTTGTCCGAGGGGATGATGGTCGATAATAATATCAAAGAGGAATTTACCTAATTGCTCATTGTGGTGCGGCTGGGAATCCAGGAGAGCCCACTTTGTGAATTCAGCCGCATCGAGGTCTTTGATGTGCTGTTGTTGGATTTGGAGAAGCCTGATGAGAGACAAATTGTCCGCCCTTTTTATCGTGTTAATATGAAAGATTGTAATCTTTTTCACCTTCCGCCAGAAAAGGCGCTTCAAGGCAAGTGCGCTTGCCATGGCATCAGGATCCGCATTGATGATCACAGCAACGGTATCGTCCGGGGATATAACCTCGAAGAGCCTTTTACACCGTTCGCTGCTGGAGACGGATTTGGGAAAAGGATGTTCCATGATCGGGAACCCGGCGCATCGCTCAGCGCCTTTAATTGACAGATGGCTCTGCTCCCGGTATAGGTAGAACTTGGGAAAAAGACAATGAAAAAGTTTATTCTTGCTCCACTGTGCTCGGCCTTTATAATTCCGGGACTCGGCCAAGTTATTAACCAAGAGCTCAAAAAAGGCGTTTTTCTGTTAAGCGCCGTCTTTGTACTTTTTGTGATTGCCGCCGCTCTTTTGTTTTTTATCGTAAAATCGTTGCTCAGTCAACCGGGAACCGTCCACCTTTCATTATCCCATATCCTTGAGCGGGTCGACCTCCTCTTGCTTCTGGGAGCCTTCGGCGGGATATGGATTTACTCGGTTGTGGATGCTTTTCTGCAAGGATGGCGGCGGGAGCGCCGGCGGGAGCGCTGAAAGGCGCCGAGATGTGAAAATAACGAAGCCGTTCCAGTTTGACTTCCATGTGTTTATCTGGTAATCAAGGCTGCTTTTTTTAAAGGCCCGTAAAAAGCCGATTTGCGGCGGAGATAAAAGACGCTGTGCCCTTGGCGGTTTCCCCGGGTCGCCCCGATTGGTGGTTTCATACAGCTAAAAATTCATGGTCTTTATAAGTTTGGAGGAATGAATGGATTACAAGACTACGTTGAATTTGCCGAAAACCGATTTTCCAATGAAAGCCGATCTCGTGAAACGGGAACCGGAAATGATTGAAAAATGGGACAGGGAGAATCTTTATAACATGATCTGCCGCTCATCGAAAGGCCGCAAGAAATATACGCTTCATGACGGGCCCCCTTATGCGAACGGCCATATCCATATGGGCACCGCCTTCAATAAGGTCCTCAAGGATTTCATAGTAAAATCCAAGCAAATGGCTGGCTTTGACGCTCCCTATGTTCCAGGCTGGGACTGCCACGGCCTTCCGATTGAACACAAGGTGGACAGTGAACTGGGGCCTAAAAAGGCCGGCCTAAGCCAGGTGGAGATTAGGCAGTACTGCAGGAAATACGCCGAAAAATATGTCGATATCCAGAAACGAGAATTCAAGCGCCTGGGCGTTTTCGGGGAGTGGGATAACCCCTATCTCACCATGAATTATGCATACGAAGCGACAATTGTAAGGGAGTTCTGCCGCTTTTACCTTAACGGCAGCGTCTATAAGAGCAAAAAGCCTATCTACTGGTGCTTATCCTGCAAAACCGCCCTGGCTGAGGCGGAGGTGGAGTACGAACCCCACAGCTCTCCATCTATCTTCGTCAAATTTCCGATGATCTCCGATTTGTCGCTGAAGAATGCTAGACTTAGAGGCAAAAAAATCTCAATCCTCATCTGGACAACGACACCCTGGACCATTCCAGCCAATCTGGCCGTCGCGATCAATCCCGACTTTGAGTATGTGGCTGCAGATGTCGGCGATAATCAGATCTTTATCTTGGCCAAGGATCTTCTTCACATTTGCATGAACACCTTTGGTATTGATGCCTATGAAGTGGCGGCGGAACTGAAAGCCTCCGATCTTGAGCATCTCAAGACAAAACATCCGCTCTATGACAGGGAATCGGTGATCGTGCTCGCACCCTATGTCACACTGGAGGCCGGAACCGGATGCGTTCATACGGCACCGGGCCACGGTCGAGAAGACTACGAAACAGGGTTGGCCTACGGTTTGGATGTTTATTCCCCTTTGGACGATGAGGGGCGCTTCACAAGTGACGTAAAATATTTTGCAGGCCAGCAGGTTTTTGAAGCAAACAAATCAGTAAATCAGAAACTATCTGAAGCGGGTGCTCTTCTGAAAGAAGAAGTCATTTCCCACGAATACCCTCACTGCTGGCGATGCAAAAAACCGGTTATTTTCAGGGCCACGGAACAGTGGTTCATTTCCATGGAAAAGAATAACCTTCGCAAGACGGCGCTTCAGGCAATCAACGAGGTTAATTGGATCCCCGCCTGGGGCCGCGATCGCATTTACGGACTTATTGAGAATCGGCCCGATTGGTGCATATCCCGTCAGAGGGCCTGGGGTGTGCCTATTACGCTTTTCTACTGCAACGAATGCGGGCAGGTTGTCCTCAACGAGCAAATCAAGGATCATCTTATTAAACTAGTGGAGCAATCGGGTGCCGATATCTGGTTCAGGAGCCCGGAAGAACAGCTCATGCCGCCCGGAACAAGATGCGAGAACTGTGGTGGGTCCCGGTTTACCAAAGAAACCGATATCCTAGACGTCTGGTTTGATTCAGGCGTCAGCTACACTGCGGTGATGGAGGCGCGCGATTACCTTGAGAGCCCGTCCGACCTTTATCTGGAAGGAAGCGACCAGCACAGGGGCTGGTTTCACAGCTCTCTTCTCTGTAGCGCAGGAACCCGCTCAAAGGCGCCTTACCGGAACGTTTTAACCCACGGTTTTGTGGTCGACGGTTCCGGCAAAGCGATGCACAAATCTGCCGGTAACGTAATAGCCCCTGAAGAGCTTATTAAGAAATACGGTGCGGAAATCATAAGGCTATGGGTTGCAGGCGAGGATTTTAGAGATAATATCCGCCTTTCTGAAGAGATTCTCCGACGACTTACGGAGGCGTATCGCCGTATCCGTAACACCTGTCGGTTCATTTTGGGAAACCTCCATGATTTCAACACCACCGCAGACGCAGTCCCTTACGCTCGGATGCAGGAACTGGACCGCTGGATTCTGCACCGACTTCAGGATCTCTCAGAGCGTGTGCTCAAGGCTTACGACCGATTCGAATTCCACCCAGTATTTCACAGTCTCCATAACTTTTGTGTTCTGGACCTTTCATCCTTTTATCTGGACATTATCAAGGACCGCCTTTACGTTTCCTCACCCAAGTCTTTTGCCAGGAGATCCGCGCAAACGGCGCTTCAAGAAATTCTGGAAGTGCTGGTCAGACTCATGGCCCCGATCCTCTCTTTTACGGCGGATGAAATCTGGCAGCACATGAATAACGTGAAGAGGTCCCCCAGTGTCCATATGGAAACCTTCCTGCCGGTAAAGAACGAGTTAAAGGATCCCGGCCTTGCAGAGCGATGGGAAACAGTCCTCATGGTAAGAAAGGAACTCAATAAGTCACTTGAAGTTGAGAGAAAAGCGCGGAGGATCGGCCACTCTCTTGACTCATCCGTCATCCTCGGTCTTCCAAAAAGTCTTTTTTCCCGACTCGAGCCTTTTCAAGAACAACTTCGCGATCTTTTTATCGTCTCCAATGTCACCCTGCTTCCATCGGATAATGTCGACGGCGGCTATGAAAGCGAAGAAGTGAAAGGCCTTAAAGTGGTCGTGACATTGAGTCCTCATCGTAAATGCGAGCGTTGCTGGGTTCACGATGTAACTGTGGGGAAGAATTCCATTCATCCTGCTCTGTGCAAAAGATGTGTCGAGCAAATCGAGGATACGACACTATGAAGGTTACGAAAACGTGGATGGTTCGATTGCTGCCTGCCCTTTTGGTAATTGCTCTTGACCAGACGACCAAGGCGGCAGTGATCGACGCTCTTCGACCTTACGAAACAGTCTCCCTGATTCCCGGTTTTTTTAACCTTGTCCACGTGCGGAATCCCGGCATTGCGTTCGGCATTTTGAGCCAGTTTGGAAAGGTTTGGAGCGCCTTTTTTTTGTCCGCCGTCACGGTGGCCGTCATCATCGCGCTGCTTGTCTGGTTCGGCCGGTTCGGAAGCGAGGAGCGCTGCAAGACTGTCGGGCTTTCCCTTGTGATCGGCGGAGCGATCGGCAACCTGATAGACCGCATTCGTTTGGGAGAGGTTGTTGACTTTCTGGATTTTTACATGCGTTCTTTTCATTGGCCCGCTTTCAACGTGGCTGATTCGGCGGTTACCGCAGGAACCATCTGCTTGGCGCTGAGCATTCTGTTTGAACGACCCGCAAAGAATTAAACGGATCGGCGCATGAATCCTAATGCAGCATGCACCGGAGTTTTTATGTTTCCTGATCTTTTCTCCATCGGCCCTTTGACGGTTCATACCTACGGCTTGTTTGTGGCCTTGGGCTTCGCGCTGGGAATATCAATAACCATAAAGATGGGAAAACGCCGAGGAATTTCGCCCCAGCAAGTTATGGATATGGCTTTCGTCATGATTCTGTTTGCGATCCTCGGATCAAGATTGCTCTATGTTTTCATGAATTTTCACCATTTCAGAGGTCATCCTCTGGATGCCTTCAAGGTTTGGCAAGGAGGATTGGTATTTTCCGGCGGATTTCTCGCCGTGGCGGCGGCTATGGCATGGTATTTACGGAATCAACATCTCTCTTTCTGGGCTGCCGGCGACCTCTGGGCCCCGGCCCTTGCCCTGGGACAGGCGGTAGGCCGCATCGGCTGTTTTATGGCGGGGTGCTGTTTCGGAAAACCTACCGATTTACCTTGGGCTACGGTGTTTACCCACCCCCACACCCTGGCACCCCCAAACATCCCTCTTCATCCAACCCAGTTGTATGCGTCTTTTGCGGGCTTCGCGATTTTTGCTGTGCTCATTTTTGTGAATAGGGCACGTAAATTTCAGGGGCAGGTTTTCCTTTGGTATTTGATTCTTCACAGCACTGCCAGACTTTTCATAGAACGCTTCAGAGCCGACAATCGCGGGTTCATTCCAGGCACGGAAATGAGCCTCACTCAGTTGATTTCAGCCCTTGTCCTGCTTGCAGCGATTGTGGGCCTATTTGTTTTGAAGCCCCTTCAAAGGCAAATGGATGAATGAAACCCGGATATCGCCTTGGCGAGAAGAGAAACATGCTCAAAGCTTTTAAAAAAAGAGCTTGACAAATCTCAGTAAAATCTGTATGTTATATAACATGATAATTTCGGGTGATTTGCGATGACGAATCAATGTCCGGCCGAAAAACTAAGGACTATGGTAGTTCTGGCGCTTACCTTACTGCTTATTTTCTCAAGCTCTTTTACCATCGCTCAATCTCGGACGCACAATGTGCGGCAGGGAGATACCCTTTGGGATATATGTCAAGCCTATTATGGAGATTCAAACCTTTGGCCCAAGCTGTGGGAGATGAACCAGTTTGTCACGAACCCCCATCTCCTCAAACCGGGGGATGTCCTGACCCTTTTTGAAATGGAAGAACCGGCGGAAGGAAAAGTTGCCGAATCCTGTCAAAAAGATGCCGTCTCAGTAGAAGAAAGACAGGGGATTGATCTTTCAGGATTTACAAAGCCTGAAGCCGTAGGCTATCTCTCATTAGTTAATGTAGAAGGCTGGGGTTTTATCGAGGGAGCAACCAGCTCGAAGCTCCGACTAGCCCAGGGCGATATCGCTTTTGTGCGCTTTGAGAAAAATGCGGATACCGTTCGCGAGGGGCAAGAGTTTTCCATAACGACGGTTTCGCCAATGATCCGTCATCCTCTCACGAATCGTCCTCTTGGTCATATTGTTGCAACCCGTGGAATACTTTCCATAAAGGAACGAATTAAGGATGCCCATTTCCGTGCCGAGGTGAGCAAGGTTTTTTCAGAGGTGGATGTGGGAAGCCTTGTCATGCCCGCAACTCCAAATTCTTCCTGTGTCCGGCCCACCGTCACTGATCCTAAGCTTTACGGTAACATTGTTGCTCTGAAGGAAAACCAACAGATAATCGGCCAGTTTTCCGTGGTTTATCTTGACAGCGGTTTCAAGGACGGCATCAAACGGGGTGGCGTGTTTGAGCTGATCAAGATTATCACAGTTCCTTCGCCGAACCTTAACAAAGACTCCTTTCAAGAAATCACTGCCAAGGTGACTGAAAAACTCAAGAAAGAAGAGTATTTAGCGGATTTCTGGAAAAAACTTAAAGAAGGTGAAAAAATCTATGAAGCATCGGTCGGTAAAATCATGGTGCTTGAAGCCAGACCGGATTCTTCAACTGCCATTGTATTGAGTTCCTCGCATGAGCTGGCGAGAGGCGCATTCGTAAAAGGAGTTTCCTGGACCGACATCCCTGATTACCTTGTCTCTCTGCCTTCCTGCCCATTGGAGTAAATAAAAAAACTTGACTAACCGAAAACCCTCTGATTTATATTCCCGCCATATTTGACGCAGATTTTAACTGTAATGAGTCAGCCTGATGCTCCGGAAGATTGGCTTGCTCTCCATCTGGTTCCCGGGCTTGGAAACCTCTCCTTCAAGAAACTTTTGGAGAAGTTCGGGAACCCGGCCCAAATTTTGGGCGCTCCCGTATCGGAGCTTTTGGAGGTGGGAGGACTTCGCAAAGAAGTCGCGAGGCGAATCTCAAGAAAAGAGTTTTCACTTTCGCCCTCCAAGGTTATGCGCTCCATCAAAGAGATGGAAGCGGGAATGGTCATCTACCCTGATCCGGGTTATCCCGATATCCTCAGGGAGATCCATGATCCTCCTATGGTGCTTTATCTGAGGGGTTGCGATATACCAAAAAGGGCATCATTCGTAGCGGTCGTGGGATCAAGAAGTCCGACCCCCTATGGTACAAGGGTCGCCGAAAACATTGCTCAGGGGTTGGCAAGGCGCGGCGTCGGGGTTGTCAGCGGCCTTGCCCGAGGTATTGACTCTGCAGCGCATTGGGGATGCCTGGGAGGTCACGGCTTCACCATTGCAGTGCTGGGAACAGGCATAGACATCGTCTATCCGGCATCTAACAGGAAGTTGTTTGGAGAAATTACAATGAAAGGCGCCGTCATAACCGAGTTCCCTCCGGGAACCCCGCCTGAGCCAAAGAACTTTCCCATCCGCAATCGTGTTATCAGCGGCCTGAGCAAGGCCGTCGTTGTTGTGGAGGCGACCATGAACAGCGGATCCCTGATTACGGCTTCCGTAGCACTCGAACAAGGCCGGGAGGTTTATGCAGTACCGGGAAGCGTTCAGTCTTTTAAAAGCAGGGGATGCCATTTCCTTATCAAGCAGGGCGCAAAGTTGGTCGAAAATGCCGATGATGTGCTTGACGAACTAGGTTTGAATTATCCCTTTGCGATAAAAAACGACACCTTCAAGACAGCCCCCTCCCTTCCTGTCGAGGAATCGGAACAAAAGATTTATGATCTCATCGGTGATTATCCGATTCATATTGATGAAATCGCTCGCGAGGGCAACATCGAGCCCTCGGCGGTATCGGCCGTTCTCATGAGGATGGAATTGAGAGGTATCATCCGGCAGTTGCCGGGAAAGTATTTTGTTCGATGAATTCCTGCGTCCATTTCGGCAGGGTTTCATCCTCTTTAAACGTGAATTAGAAATGATGTCGGAAAAGAAAAAAGCAGGTCAAATAAAAAGATCTCCATCCGAAACGGTGACTGAACGAAAAGAGCTTGTGATCGTAGAGTCGCCTGCCAAAGCGAAAACTCTGAACGAGTATCTCGGAGGAGACTATGTCGTCATGGCTTCCGTGGGACATGTGAGGGATCTTCCCGGCAAGAACCCCAAGGGGGTCAGAGATCCGGTGCCCGGTGTAGACCTGGACCGCGACTTTAAGCCAAGTTATGAGATTATCAGGGGTAAGGCGGCCACCGTGGCCAACTTGCGGCAGGCGGCAAAAAAAGCCGATGGGATATGGCTGGCTACGGATATGGACCGTGAGGGAGAAGCAATCGCATGGCACTTGGTAGAAGCGCTCAAAATTCCGCCTGAAAGGACAAAACGGGTGGTTTTCAACGCCATCACGAAAAGCGAGATCCAAAAAGCCTTCCAGAACCCCAGGAAAATTGACATGAACAAAGTCAACGCCCAGCAGGCCAGGCGGGTTCTGGATAGAATTGTGGGGTATCAGGTTTCTCCTCTTCTTTGGAAAAAAGTGGCCGGAGGACTGAGCGCAGGTCGTGTCCAGTCCGTTGCCGTGCGGCTTGTGGTGGAAAGAGAACGGGAAATTGAAGCGTTTGTTCCCGAGGAATACTGGAAAATTCTGGCTTATTTTACAATCGAGCCGGAAAATGCAATTAGTCTCACCGAAAATTGGATTTCATGGCTCTCGGAACACCCCAAGATAAAGAACGGAAGAAAATCGAACGGTCGGACCGTGGCCGAGAAAAATATTTGGCTTTCTGAACACAACAGTTTTTCAGCGGAACTGGTTGAAGTGGACGGCAGAAAATTTACGCCAAAAGACATAGAGACGGCACTTACGGCTGCTGAACGGGGTGGTTACATCCTTGAGGAAAAGATAGAAAGCGAGAACCCGACTGCCAAAGGGCCGGCACGACACGGGGTCCGTATTAGAGGCCACCTGGAGGGAGGACCCCGGTGGAAGGTCAAATCAGTCCAGACAAAAAGGACCAAGAGTCGACCTTTAGGGCCGTTCATTACGAGCACCCTTCAGCAGGCGGCCGCCAACCAGCTCGATTTCAGCACCCAGTTTACCATGAGCGTAGCGCAGTCATTGTATGAAGGCGTCAGTATAAAAGGCATGGGTTCCGTGGGTCTCATCACTTACATGAGAACCGATTCGACCCATCTCTCTCCGGAAGCCCTGCGGATGGCGAGAGATTACATTGCCGCCGAGTTCGGCGAGAGATATCTTCCCCCTAAGCCGAATGTCTTTGCTTCGTCCAACAAAGACGCTCAGGAAGCCCACGAAGCGATTCGACCCACTGATGTGAAACTAACACCGGCGTTTGTGCGCGCCTCTCTGAAAGAAGAGCACTACAGGCTCTATAATTTGATCTGGGAACGTTTTCTCGCCTCTCAGATGACTGACGTTCAGTGGGATTCCACCACGGCGCTTGTCTCCGGAAAAGACTCCCAAGGCGAACTCCTTTTTCGTGCCTCCGGCCGCGTGCTTGTCTTCGACGGCTACTACAAAATTGGGGGGATCCCAACTGAATCCGAGGAAGGGATACTGCCGTTAATGAAGGAAGGTCAGGAAGTGGCGCCTTTTCAAATGGACCCTTGCCAAAACTTCACATTCCCGCCCCCACGTTACAGCGAGGCGTCTCTTGTGAAAAAGCTCGAAGCGGAAGGGATCGGACGGCCGAGCACCTATGCTCAGATCATCCAGGTCATTCAGAACAGAAAATATGTGGCAAAAAACAAGAACCGCTTTTACGCCACCGATCTGGGGATGGTCGTTACCGACAAGCTTGTGGAAGGGTTCCCTGAGATCATGCAGGTGGGCTACACACGGGACATGGAACAGCAATTGGATGACATCGAAGAAAAACAGGCTGACTGGGTTGAAATGCTGCGACAGTTCTATGGACCCTTCAAGCACAGCCTGGAGTCCGCCTACGATGTCATTGCCCATGCGAGAGCCGAGACACAGCCTGCCTCCCACAGATGCCCTGAGTGCGGCGGCGGTACGGTTTATCGTTTCGGCCGCAATGGTCGATTCCTCAGTTGCGCCAACTATCCCGAGTGCAAATTCGCAGCTCCTGTCGATCGGGAAGGCCGGCCCCTTTCGCCTGAGCAGACGGACATAGCCTGCCCTCTCTGCGGCTCGGCCATGATGAAGAGAACAGGTCGATTCGGTCCCTTTCTGAGCTGTGCGCGGTACCCGGATTGTGGAGGGATCGTCAATCTTGACAAAAGAGGATTCATCATCACTCCTAAAGTTCCTCCTCTCCTTACAGACCTGCGGTGTCCCAAGTGCCGGGCTCCCATGAATCTTCGCCGAGGAGCGCGAGGCCCTTGGCTCAGTTGTTCTTCCTTTCCCAAGTGCCGGGGGAGATTAGGCTGGAGCACACTGGACAAAGAAACAAAGGCAGGATATGAGCGAGCCCTGGAAGAACACGAAAAAGCTCATCCCCGGCTTGTCATACGAAAACTGGATGGGACATCCGTCGATGAAACGTACAAGCCTGAATTGCCGGACATGAATCAAGGGAAAAACGAAAAAGAGCCGGAGCCCTCAATCCATTAGGCTGTCTAGCCTTGCTCGCTCTTTCGTAAGGACTCTTCAAAATCCTTAAAAAACTTGTCCCTCTCTTTCCAATCGGGACCGAATCGCTTATTGAAATAACCCCCGAATTTATCGAAAAATTTTATCCAGACAGGCTTTCCTATACCCATGACAACCTCCTCCAGGAAATCCTGGAGGCTGGAAATCCTCTCTTTTGGAAGAAAAGACACAGCGCCTAATTTGATGGATTTCTTGAGGGCTTCGGGCGTAAGAGCATGAGCCGTCAGCATCAGAGCTGGAAATCCCCTTTCCACGGCCGTCTTCAAAAGCTCAAACCCGTTGACTCCCATTATATCCAAAATCACCACATCATAGGTATAGCCAAGGAGGTATTGCATGGCTGTCTCATAGTCTTTTGCTTTATGCACGATCGCCATATCCAGCTCATCCGCGACCGTTTCGAGGACATCGGGCTCATCATCCACGATAAGTATGACCTTTTCTTTCAACGGGCTCTCTTTTGACATGGCGACCTCCCTCAAATCTCCATGAAGCGATCTTTTTTATGAATTTTTTTCCTATAACAAAAACCCCTGATGCGGTCAACATGATATTAAACGTTTTGTAACAAATTGGTAACGTTCAAAAGTGTTGACTTGGAACCGACCCCCTCTGGACAGGGCCGGGACCTTTTCCTGCGTTCCAAGGCCGCCGGGGGC
>JAFGDM010000123.1 GCA_016932115.1 Deltaproteobacteria bacterium
GTCCCCATCCGAAAACCGAGATCCATCCCGAAACCGCCCGGGCTCAAGGAATTCTGGATGGAGATGAGATCATCATCGAAACAAGGAGCGGAGCCATTACCCAGGTCGCCCATCTGACAGACAGGATTGACCCCCGCGTGGTCTTCAGTGCTTATGGGTGGTGGTTTCCTGAAGCCGCTGTGGAAAACTTGTTCGACTGGGACAAATCCAATTTCAACATGCTGACCTCCGCGGAGAAGCTCGGGAAAGCCTTCGGTACCCCCAACCTGAAAGGTATCGGGTGCAGAATCAGGAAGAAGATTTAAAATCCTTCGACGGCCTGGTGTAAATAATCTTGTACAGGTCCTCAACCCCCTCAAAGCAGACACGGCATTCCCCCTCTCCCATCTTTTCAGGGCCGGCGCAACTGTCGCACGCCCGGCCTTTGGGAAAGGGCTCAAGATGGACCTCGAACCCGGCTTCTTTGTAAAGCTCCACCGCCTCACTGAGCCTGGGCTCGGAAGCCACGAACTGCTTGACCCAGCCCTCTTTTTCCAAAATATCCATCCTTGATTCGCATTTACCGCTCATTCTCAATCGCCCCCCCCCACAAGACCTATGATCTTTCCTGAAAGGGCTTCCATGAATGCGTACCGCTTGGGAAATCTCCCTTCGACCTTGGGGACGAAATACAAAAAAGTCCACTGTACTCCTCCGGTCCGCCAGGCGGAATCATCAATCGGGACTGCCTGATCGGAGAAAATCATTTCCGGATTATGAAAGAAGTCGGCGAGCACCCGGGCAGGGCCGCTTCCGGTAATGAGGGTCTCCCTCACTTTTAGGAACTCATCCCTGTCCAAGTTTGAAATATCAGGAAATCGGAACGTCACCCCGGGCAGGTCGAGTCTCTGTCCTTCGGTGGTGAACTCCTCCCAGGTTTCTGCAATGAATCGGAAGACCTGCGGCTCCGTCGTGATGAGAGGGCTTCGACCGGGGATTCTCTCCCCATAAAAGGAAACCCACGCGTCAAGAATCTGTGCCAACCTCTCTTCAGTTAAAAGGGTTCCCCTTTCCAAGGCCGTAACTTCACTGAGGAATGATGAAGGAGCCTCATCTTCCAGGGCCCCTTTCAAAGGAGAATCAAGCCCGCCCATAGCCCTGAGCAGGGCCTGAGTGCTCGCTTGCTCCTCCTCCAACTCCTCGGCAAGACTGAGAGTAAGAAGCCGTTTGAGAGCCTTGGCTTTTTCATCTTGCTCGATTGTTTTTCCCATGTTACGGATCATCCCCCGGATTTCGTAAACAGGAGGATCCCCCTGAAACCTTTCCTGAGCGTACGCAAAAAAAGCCGAAGCCCCACTCTCACCATTAACACTGATCCACCGCCTGTACTCGGAAAGGAGTTTTCCGAAGGCTTCCCCCGGTATCAGATGCTCCGCCGGGTTGAGCACCTGCACCATGTCCGGCGCATATTTCGCCATGAAAATCTCTTTTTCCGCGAACCCCAACCGGCACAGGAGGACCCCATTGAAAAGGGAGAGGACTCGCTTCAGATTGACCTCGGAAACAAAAGAGTGCGGAAATATGACGGCCTTAACGGTTTCACTCATGATTATCCAAGCGACAGGGATGTCGCTTCCTTTTAGAGAGTCCTCAGCAGCACATTCTCGGGGACCAGCACGCCTGATACTCGCGATTTTTCATACTGCTGAATTATTATTCATTCTTTATATCACAAGAGTGCGGCCCCGTCAAAAACTCGCCCCGGGACGGATCGCGATCCCGGTGCCGGCAGCCCTGCTCAGGTAACCGATAATTTACCTTGACTAGAGCGGTCGATTGCTTTAGATATAAACGTTCAACATACGCAAATAATTGAAAAATACCTTTTTCAGCGACTATCGCGACAGGCCATGGAAAAAGCAAATACCCTCTTGGAGGAGAGAAAGAAGAAGCTGGAAACCCTGAAGGTTATGGGCGTCAGCCTCTACCCGACCGGTTTCAAATGCGATCTTACCGCGGCGGAAGCCTTGCGGCGATTCGGGGAGTTGGACGGCGAGTCGCTGGGGAAAAATGCTCAGGCTTTTTCCCTCGCCGGGAGAATTGTGGCGATTCGGGATTTCGGCAAAGCCTCCTTTATCCACCTCAAGGACAGAAGCGGTCGGATCCAGGCATACATAAGGAAGGATAAGGTCGGAGAAGATAGATTCAAGATTTTTAAACTCATGGACACGGGGGATTTCATCGGCATCAGGGGAACTTTTTTCAAAACCAGAACAGGCGAATTCACCATCCTTGCAGAGGACCTCCTTCTTCTTTCCAAGGCTCTCAGGCCTCTCCCCGAGAAATGGCACGGATTGACCGATGTTGAAATCCGCTACAGGCAAAGATATCTTGATCTTGTCGTGAACGACTCCATAAGGGAAGTCTTTGTGTTGAGGAGTCGAATAATCCAGTCAATGAGGAGTTTTTTCATGCGGAGGGACTTCCTTGAGGTTGAAACCCCCATGATGCAGCCTATCCCCGGCGGCGCAACCGCAAGGCCTTTCAAGACTTACCACAATGCGCTTGGAATGAACCTCTATTTGAGAATCGCTCCTGAACTTTACTTGAAAAGGCTTGTAATCGGCGGACTGGAAAGGGTTTTTGAAGTCAACCGCAATTTTCGAAACGAGGGCATTTCAATCAAACACAATCCCGAATTCACCATGCTTGAGTTTTACATGGCCTATGCCACCTATGAAGACCTCATGGATCTTACTGAAGAATTATTCCTTCATGTGCTGGAGGAGGTGGTAGGAAAGACCGTAATCAACTATCAGAATCAAACCATTGATTTTTCCAGACCCTGGCAAAAAATATCGCTCTTTGAAGCCCTGAGGGATTCGGCCGGCATGAGCGACGAAGCCCTGCGAAACAAGGAGGCCGCAGTCGCCTTTGCCTTGTCCGGCAACGTGGTTCTTTCCAAGCAGGACAGTCTCGGTAAAATCCTGGCAAAGATTTTCGATCAACTGGTGGAGCCTAAGCTGATAAAGCCGACCTTTGTCTATGGGTATCCTGTTGAGATTTCGCCCCTTTCCCGTCGGAGCGAAACGGACCCGACCATGGCGGATCGATTCGAGCTTTTCATCGGCGGGAAAGAGATTGCCAACGCCTTCAATGAACTGAACGACCCGGTGGATCAGCGCGAAAGATTTATGCAACAGGTTTCTTTGCGGGAAGCAGGAGATGACGAAGCCCAGTTTATGGACGAAGATTATATCGCTGCCATGGAATACGGCCTCCCGCCCACAGCAGGGGAAGGCATCGGGGTTGACAGGGTTGTGATGCTCCTGACCGACTCCCCCTCTATAAGGGACGTGATATTTTTTCCACATATGAGATCAAAATGATGAAACAACCCGTATCGTCCGTTCAACGCCACGCTCGCCATGGGAATGAGGCGTTTGCTCACAGGTTGAGTTTTTTTTATTTTCGGCCTCCGCACAATGTTATTTGAAATATTCCTGGGGACAAGGTATCTCAAGGCCAAGCGGAAGCAGGCCTTTATTTCCATCATAACGGTGATTTCCGTTGTAGGCGTCATGGTCGGAGTCATGGCCCTCATCGTGGTCCTTTCCGTAATGAACGGCTTCCGGGAAGACCTGATGTCCAAGATCCTTGGTGTCAATTCTCACCTTCTCATCTTGAACTACGAAGGGCCCTTCAGCGACTACGAGAAGGCTGCCGCCCGGGCAAAGAGCGTTGAAGGTGTTGTGGCGACGACGCCTTTTGTCTACAGCCAGGTCATGATAAACCGCGAAGGCTCCGTGACCGGCGCCGTTCTGAGGGGCCTCGATACCTTGAGCGCTCCTCACGTGGCCCGCGTTGAAGAGATGATCAAAAGCGGCACGCTTCAGTCCCTTGACGCGGAGCACGAAGGGTTGCCGGCCATCATTGTGGGAAGAGAACTTTCCAAAAACCTCGGCGCACAACCGGGAGACACCGTGACTGTAGTTTCCCCTCTAGGCAGACTGACACCATTAGGCAGGGTACCTCAAAGCCGAACCTTCAGGGTAACCGCCATTTTTGACTCCGGCATGTACGAATACGATGCGACCATGGTTTACCTTTCCCTCAAGGAGGCTCAGGATTTTCTGGGCATGGAAAACCGGGTGACGGGAATCGAGGTCAGAGTCAACGATATTTACAAGGCCGACCGCATCGGGCAGGCCGTTACCAAGGAACTCGGCTACCCCTACTGGACAAAAGACTGGCAGCAAATGAACCGGAGTCTCGTATCGGCGCTGAAACTGGAAAAGCTCACCATGTTCATCATTCTCACCATGATCGTGCTTGTGGGCGCTCTCAACATCATCAGCACTCTGGTGATGGTCGTCATGGAAAAGACCAGGGACGTAGCCATTCTTCGAACCATGGGCGCAACAGGCAAAAACATCATGCTCATCTTTATGCTTCAGGGGCTTCTCGTAGGTGTGGTGGGAACCCTGGCGGGGCTCTTCTCGGGCCTTGGATTGTGCCATCTCCTTGCCAGGTATCAATTCATCAAATTACCCGCCGATGTATACTATATCTCCACCCTTCCCGTCAGGGTCGAGGTCAACGACGTAATTTTCGTTACCGCCGCTACGGTGCTGATCTCTTTCCTGGCAACCCTCTATCCGTCGTGGCACGCTTCTAGGGTCAATCCGGTAGAAGCCTTGAGGTATGAGTGATTTCAGGAGGTTTGCGTGCTGGAGCTTGAAAATGTTCACAAGTTTTTTGCCCACGACGGGTTTTCCATTCACGTCTTGAGAGGAATCGACCTGATTGTCGGCCGAGGTGAAAGCCTCGCCGTCATCGGGGCATCAGGGGCAGGCAAATCAACCCTCCTGAACATCATGGGCACCCTGGAACCACCCTCTCAGGGAGTTGTTAGATTTGAAAGCCGCAGCCTGCATGAGTTGAATGAAAGGGAGCTGTGTGCGTTGAGAAGCCGGAAGATCGGGTTTGTTTTCCAGTTCCACCATCTCCTTCCCGAATTTAATGCTTTGGAAAATGCCGCCATGCCTGCGCTCATTGCTCGCGCAGCCAAGAAGGAAGCGATGGGAAAGGCCGGTGATATTCTTGTAAAGGTAGGGCTTGGGCAACGATTGAATCACCGTGTGGGGGAGCTTTCCGGCGGTGAGCAGCAGCGCGTCGCAATCGCCCGGGCTCTTGTCATGCAACCCACGCTGCTGCTGGCTGATGAACCTACGGGGAACCTCGACGCCGTCACCGGAGAAGGCATCGTCGATCTTCTCCTCCAACTTAACGAAGAGCACTCTCTCACCTTGGTGATCGCAACCCACAATCAACACCTGGCTGAGCGAATGTCGAAACACGTGGAGATTACGGATGGCCTCTTACGCTTCCAAAGATAGACCGGTAAAAAACAAACCAAAGCCCTGGGGAAGGATTATCTGGATGATTCTCCTCGCTTCTCTCCTCTTTCCCCGCATGGATTACGCTCAACAATCAAAGAGGGTGGCGGTCCTCCCCCTTCTGGTCAACGCACCGGAATCCTTGGATCACCTAAAATTGGGACTGCAGGAGATGCTGACCACGCGCCTGACGGATTTGGGAATTTCCACGGTGCCCCCGGGCGTCGTGAACCAACATCCCCTCTCAGCAGAACCGGCTCTCGGAACCGAGGGGGTTAAGGCTTTGGGACAAGCGTTGAATGTTGACTTCCTTGTCATCGGCAGCCTGACACAGATCGGCCGTTCGATCAGCCTCGATCTGAAAGCACTGGAGGTGAAGGGAGAAAAACCCCGTTTCTCAATCTTTATGGTTGAACAGGACATCGACAGGCTGGCCGAGGCGACGGACAGAGCATCAAAAAGCCTTTATAACCAGATCGTGGGCATTGCTCAGATCGATTCCGTGCAGGTGACGGGGAACCGGCGTGTCGAAAGCGAAGCCATTCTTGCTCTTGTGGAAAGCAGAAAGGGCGAAAGCCTGGACTATGACAAACTCGACAGAGACCTTAGAGCCATCTTCGCCATGGGCTATTTCACGGATGTGACCATTCAGACGGAAAGCGGTCCCAAGGGAAGCATCATCACCTTCAACGTAGTAGAAAAACCCTCCATCGGAAGAATCAGCTTCAAGGGCAACAAAAAAGTCAAATCCGACGATCTTTCCAAGGAAGCGGGGATCAAGCTCTACTCGATTTTCAACCCGGCCGAGACGAAGCAGAGCGTCGGTAGGCTCAAAGACTTTTACAGGCAAAAGGGATACTACAATGTGGAAATCAAGGAGAAAGCGGAAGATCTGCCTGGAAATGAAGTCGCTCTCATCTACGACATAGAGGAAGGGCAAAAGTTCCAAATCAAGAAAATTGAGTTTGCGGGCAACACCGCGTTCAGCGACAGGGAGCTGAAAAAGGCGATGGAAACCAGCGAGAAGGGGCTTTTTTCCTGGATCACCCAATCAGGCCGCCTGGACGAGAAAAAACTTGAGGCGGACCTTCAAAAACTAACGGCCTTTTACCATAATCAAGGGTATCTCCGCGCCAAGGCGGGCGAATCCAAAATCACTCATGGAGACGAAGGGGATTTGACAATCACTATTCAAATCGTGGAGGGGAAACGTTACACCGTCAATGAGGTTGCAGTCGAAGGCGAACCTATTGAATCGGAGGAAGAGCTCCTTAAGAAACTCGACATCAACAAGGAGAAATACTTCAGCAGGGAAGTCGTGCGAAAGGACGTTCTGACATTGCGCGGCATCTATGCTGACCAGGGGTATGCCCATGCTGAGGTCGGCCCCATTATCAAGGAGGATGACAAAAATCAACGGGTAGATATCACATACAGAATAAGTCCTCAGGAAAAGGTGCGTTTTGAGCGCATCAACATCTACGGCAACTCCGTTACTCGCGACAAGGTAATTAGGCGTGAACTTGACGTGATCGAGGGAGAATATTTCACCGGGGTGGGGCTCAGAAGGAGCACGGATAGACTCAACCGCCTCGGTTTTTTCGAGGACCTGGAAATCCAAACCAAGAAGGGCACGGAAGAGGACTTGATGGTTTTGGATATCATAGTGAAAGAGCAGCCCACAGGTTCCTTCAGCGTCGGTGCGGGGTACAGCGGCTATGAAGGGGCGGTAGGCCTTTTCGAAGTGTCCCAGAGCAACCTTTTCGGACGGGGCCAAAGGCTCGGAGCCTCGGTGAAGGTCAGCACCAAGACCACCCAGTTTGACGTGCGATTCACCGAGCCATGGCTCTTTGACCGCCGTATAGCCACCGGCCTCGACCTTTATAAATGGGAGACGGAACTTGACGACTACACCAGGGACAGCTTCGGAGGCGCTCTCAGGTTCAAGGTCCCGATCGGTATTGACGAATACACCTGGGCGTCGGCAAAATACCTCTACGATGATTCCACCATAAAAGACGTGGAGTCCACGGCGGCTTATCCTATCCGCGAGATGGTTGGAACCCACGTCACGAGCAGCATCACTTTGGGGGTCGAGCGCGACTCCAAAGACAAACTATGGAATCCCTCAAGAGGCTCTGAAAACAAGCTGACCTTCGAATATGCGGGCGGCATCTTGGGAGGCGATGTCTACTTCAACCGCTACGAGTTCTCCTCGACGTGGTACTTCCCCCTGCCTTGGGAAACGACGTTCATGGCTCAGGGGAGGTGGGGCTATGTCAAGCAACGGTCGGGAGGAATACTTCCGGACTACCAGAAATATCGAATTGGAGGCATCAACACAGTCCGCGGTTATGACTGGTATGACATCACCCTCACGGACCCCCCGACAGGCGAACCCATCGGCGGAGAAAAAATGATGATTTACAATGTTGAATACCGTTTCCCTCTCCTCAAGGAGCAAGGGCTTGTGGGAGTCGTGTTCTTTGATGCCGGGAATGTGTTCGGGAAAGATGACAATTTCACTTTCAACGATATTCCCATGTCAACCGGCGCCGGTGTGAGATGGTACTCTCCTCTTGGACCGATCCGCATTGAATACGGTTATATTTTGAACCGCCGAACGGATGACCCCACAGGCAACCTCGAATTCTCCATCGGGGGTTTCTTTTAAATAGGAAAGGTCTTATCATTACCCGTTGCCTAAAGCTGAACAGTGTGGTGTGGCGTCTTCGTTTTGCAGTTTTGAGAGAGATCCCCATGCTTGGTGCTTAAGGTGTTTTCAAAAAGCCAAAGTGTTACGAAAGGTGAAATTTTTGCTTGTCAGTCTAGCTGAATCACTGCAACTTACAGAAATGAAGGGGGTATTTATGAAAAAAATTTTGCTTTTTGTTTCGGCCTTAATCATGATCTTTGCTTTTGAAACAGGCCCTGCGTCCGCTCAGGCGGTGAAGATCGCCGTCGTTAATCTCGACAAATTCCAGCAGACGTCCAAGACCTTTCAAAAAACCGCAACAGTCATGAAAAAGAAATTTGAGGACCTGCAAAAGAAGTTGGATGAGGAAAGAAACGCCCTTGCAAAGCTCGAAGAGGACTTCAAGAAACAGAGCATGATGCTCAGCCTGGACGCCCAGGAGGACAAGAAAAGGGAACTTGAGAAAAAACGCCGCTATTACAAGTACCTCCACGACGAATCCACCCAGGAGATGAAGGACACGGAAGTGGAGGCCATTCGGAAAATTATGAACGAACTTGAAACCGTGGTTGAAAAACTTGCTGAAAAGGAAGGCTACACCTTGATCCTGGAGAGAAGGACCATGGGCCTCGTCTATTACAACAAATCGGTCGATATCACGGACCGTGTGATCGAAGCCTATGATAAAATGTACCAGTAAACCCTGATGATCTCGTAAAGTCTTCAACCGGGACGGCACAGTAAAAAGCTCCGGATGCAAGGCGCGCGAATCTTGAGGAATGAGGCGTACATAGAAGTATGCCGCAGTAACGATAGATGAAGCGCAACGCCGCAGACGGACTTTTTACGAAGCCGTCAACGCTGGAAGTTCATTAAAGTCACAAGCCGGGAAAGTCGAGGGAGGAGTATTGGAATTCACTCTAAAAGAAATCGCCGATCGGGTGGGTGGGGAGGTTTCAGGCGATGACAGGACAAGGATCACTGGGATAAACTCGCTGGAACTGGCTTCAGAGGGCGAAATTTCTTTTTTCACCGGTTCCCCCCGTTACAAAAAACAGGTTCTACAAACAAAGGCCTCGGCGCTCCTGGTGTCTCACTTATTGGAAAGCTTTTCCGGATCCCAGGTGATCGTCCCCAATCCTTCCCTGGCCTATGCCGGGGTGGCAAGCCTTTTCGCTCGCCCCGTGGCGAGGCATCCCGGCATCAGCGACAGGGCTTTCATCGCGCAGAGCGCCGTCGTTGGGGAAAATGTATCGGTTTACCCCTTTGTTTACGTGGGAGAAAAAGCGCAAATCGGCGATGACGCCGTCCTTTATCCCGGTGTTTTTGTAGGCGACCGCGCAAGGGTGGGAAATCGAACCACTCTTTTCCCGAACGTCACGGTGATGAACGACTGCCTCATCGGAAACGAGGTGATCATTCATGCAGGGTGCGTCATCGGCGCGGACGGCTTCGGCTTTGTTCGGGACGGTTCGAAGAATATCAAGATTCCTCAGTTGGGAATGGTTCAAATTGACGACCGTGTCGAGATCGGAGCCAACTCCTGCGTTGACCGGGCCGCCTTGGGCAGGACATGGATCAGATCCGGGGTCAAAACCGACAACCTCGTGCAAATCGCTCACAACGTGGTGATCGGGGAAGACAGCGTCATCGTTGCTCAAGCGGCGATCGGGGGCAGCGTTCGGGTCGGTAGACAGGTGGTGATAGGCGGACAAGCCGCCATCGGTGATCATCTGAACATTGCCGATCATGTCATGATCGGGTCCCAGGCCGGTGTACCAAAATCGATCCCTGAGGGTCAAGTCGTATCAGGTACGCCAGCGATCCCTCACCGTCTTTGGCTGAAGACGAGCAGCCTCGTGGCCAGGCTCCCTGAGTTCTTCGCCCGTATCAGGGGGCTGGAACAAAAGCTTTCGCATTTGGAAAACATATCCAAGAATCGGTGAAGCTTTAATCAGGAGGTTTTAAGAGATGACAGTAATTATCTCTTCAGAAATCAAGCTCCCCCTTCTTTACGATGACATCATCAGGATCCTTCCCCACCGCTACCCCTTCCTCTTCGTGGACAGGGTGGTGGAATTGGAGGTCGGCAAGAAAGTGGTAGGCATAAAGAACGTCACTTTAAACGAGCCCTTTTTTCAGGGTCACTTCCCCGGAAAACCCATCATGCCGGGCGTGCTTATTGTTGAGGCAATGGCCCAAACAGGTGGGGTGCTTGCAGGCCTTTCCGTAGCGGGCTTCACAGAGCGGCAGGGTCGGCAACCGATATATTTCATGTCCATCGACAAAGTCAAGTTTCGAAAACCGGTCCTGCCCGGAGATCAACTTATGTTCGAGGTTGTCCCTTTGAGAACGGGTTCCAGGGTCTGGAAGATGGCGGGGAAGGCTTTTGTCAATGATGTCCTTGTAGCAGAGGCGGAACTCGTGGCGACCATAGGCTGACCATGAACATTCATCCTACAGCCGTAGTGGGCCCTGGCGCGCAATTGGCCGATGGAGTTAGAGTGGGTCCCTATTGCACGATCGGCGACCATGTGATGATTGGAAAAAACACGATCCTCATATCCCACGTGGTCATTGAAGGGCATACCCGGATCGGTGAGGGCAACACTATTTACCCCTTCGTTTCCATCGGGTCACCACCCCAGGACATCGGCTACAGGGGAGAAGAGACCTATGTGATCATCGGGCAAGACAACCTCATCCGAGAGTTCACGACAATCAACAGGGCCACCACCAAACAGGAACGGCGAACCGTCGTGGGGAGTGAGAACTACCTGATGGCTTACTCACACATCGCTCACGATTGCGTGCTCGGCAATAAAATCATCATGGGCAACGCCGCCACCCTCGGCGGACACGTTCAGGTGGGAGACTGCGCCATATTCGGCGGCATGGTGGCCGTTCATCAATTCGTTCGCATCGGCTCTCATGCCTTTCTCGGCGGAAAGGCGGGAATAGACCGCGACGTGCCTCCCTTCATGATAGCAGCCGGGGAAAGGGCAAAGCTTTATGGTGTCAATCAGAAAGGACTGACCCGCCTCGGTTGGATGCCGGAAAAAATCGCCGCACTCAAAAAGGCCTACCGCATTCTGTGGCGAAAAAACCGTTCCTTCCACGAAGGAGTCAACGAGGTACGTGCCGAGATAGCGTCTTTCCCGGAGCTCGAAGTGCTTCTGTCTTTTCTGGTCAAATCAAAAAGGGGAATCCTGCGTTAAGACATCCGTTTTGCTCGCAATAGGACAGATGTTTTCATGCTTCACCCCGAATACTCTTCGTTTTGCGGTTTTAAGAAAGAAGCCCATCCCTGATGCTTGCGATTTTTGAAACAGCTAAATTTTTGGAAAGGTTCCAATGTCTTCCGGTAAAAACAATCAAAACCGCGAATCCCTCGGGCTGATTGCCGGAGGGGGCCGGTTTCCTCTTATAGCCGCCGATGCAGCCCGCGAAAAAGGGCTACATGTCATCGCCGTGGCTCATCTGGGTGAAACGGACCCCGCCCTCTCCGACAAGGTGGACGAAATTGTCTGGATCAAACTCGGACAACTGGGGCGTTTGATCAAAACTTTTAAGAAAAAAGGGGTCGGCAAAATCCTCCTCGCTGGAACAATCACCAAAAAGAAGATGTTCGAAAACATCAGGCCCGACCTCAAAGGGTTGGCCGTGATGTCAAGATTGGCTATTTTTCATGACGATGACATCCTGAGAGCGGTTGCAAAAGAGCTGGCTGATGAAGGGATTGAGACCGTCAGCTCAGCCTTCTACCTGCCCGACCTCGTGGCGCCCCCCGGATGTCTGACCCGCAGAAAACCCGGCCGAGCCGAGCGGGAGGACATTCGTTTCGGATGGAAGGTGGCTAAAGAGCTGGGGCGCCTTGATATAGGCCAGTGTGTTGTGGTAAGAAAAAAGACCGTTCTCGCCCTGGAAGCCATTGAGGGCACGGATGAGACGATTCTGAGGGGAGGAAGCCTGGGCAGGGAAAAGGCCGTGGTCGTCAAGGTCAGCAAACCGCAACAGGATCTTCGCTTTGACGTCCCTGCCGTCGGCGTCGAAACGGTCCGCACCATGGCTCTGGTCAAGGCATCGGCGCTGGCTGTCGAAGCAGGAAAAACATTGATTTTTGACAAGAGTGAAATGATACAGTATGCTGATAGGTTAGGTGTTTCCATCGTGGCTCTGGAAGACGAGCATGAACTGCAGAGCACAAAGCAATCGTCCTAAAACCCGGAGACGGTACTGCATTGAAGCAAGACAGATTGAGAGTGGGCGTCATAGGCGTCGGCCACCTCGGTGAATATCACGTTCAGAAATATAAAGCGCTACCCAACGTAACGCTCGTGGGACTTATGGATACCAACGGCGCCAGGGCCGCCGAAATATCCGAACGTTACGGCGTTCCCACGTTTGCGAGTCACCAGGAACTTCTTTCAGATGTGGATGCCGTGAGTCTCGCCGTTCCCACTGAAAAGCACTTTGACGTGGCCAGGGACGTCCTTTCTCAAGGCGTTCACCTCTTGGTGGAAAAGCCGATCACCTATCAGCTCGAACCTGCCGACACGCTCATCCGCATGGCCCTGGAAAGGGACCTTGTTCTTCAGGTGGGACTGGTGGAACGGTTTAATCCCGCAGTGGTCAAGATGGAGTCTCTTCTGACAAAGCCCGTGTTCCTCGAGTCTCATCGTATGAATGTTTTTACCGTTCGAGGGACGGACGTGGATGTGGTTCTTGACCTCATGATACACGACCTTGACATCATTCTTCACGTGGTTCCATCCGAGGTCAAAGAACTCCATGCCGTGGGCATGTCCGTCCTAACGGATAAGACGGACATAGCCAATGCCAGGCTTATCTTTGAAGACGGCACGGTCGCTAATCTGACCGCAAGCAGGGTCTCCGACAAGCCGCTCCGGAAGATCCGGATCTTCCAGCCCGACGCCTACCTGTCCGTCAACTGTCTCAAGAGAGAAATTTCCGTCACCAAGCTCGATGGACTCACGAGGGATCCTCACAATTTTCCACAGGTGACGTCCAATAAAACGCATTTCGAGGGGATGGATCCTCTGGCGGATCAAATATCCTCCTTTGTGAAAAGCGTCCTTCGAGGATCCCAACCCGTCGTCTCAGGCCGCGATGGGAGAAGGGCCCTTCGGTATGCCTTGGCGATCATCGATCAGATCGAAAAGGGATGCAGAAATTTCACGACCCCATGCTGATGCCATGAAACCGCGTTCTGTTCTTATCGTTGCCGGCGAGGCTTCGGCGGATCTGCACGCCTCAAACCTCGTGAAGGCGATGAAGAGACTCGATTCCGGAATCCTGTTCTGCGGCATCGGCGGCCACAGCATGAAAGCCCAGGGGGTTCGAATTCTCGTCCCCTGTTCGGAAATGGCTGTGGTGGGCCTTACCGAGGTTCTTCCCAGGCTTCACACGATCGCAGGGGCCTACGGGAAACTCAAAACCATACTTAAAAGAGATCGGCCGGACCTTCTCATTCTCATCGACTATCCGGATTTCAATATCATGCTGGCAAAGGTCGCGAAACGCTACGGGGTCCCCGTACTATACTATATCAGCCCCCAGGTCTGGGCCTGGAGAACCCGACGGCTTGAGAAGCTCAGGCGGCGGATCGATCGATTAGCCGTGATCTTTCCGTTCGAGGAGAGTTTTTTCCGCCGAATGGGTCTTGGGGTGGACTACGTGGGTCACCCTCTGCTTGACGTTATGCCGCCCCGGATCGATAAAAGCACAGCCCTGAGAGAGCTCGGCATCGAAGGGGCTTCACCGGTCATCGGGCTCATTCCGGGAAGCAGGAAAGAGGAAGTGGTCAATCTTTTACCCGCCATGGTTGAGGCCGCCGTCAAGCTGCGCGACACCTTTCCGGATTTGAAATGCCTCCTGCCGAGAGCATCGAGCATATCTGAAGGGGTGATTGCTTCTATTCTCAGGAATAAGCGCGCCGAAATTCTCGTAACTGAGGGAGACATTTACAGGGTTTTAAGCGCTTGCGACTTCGCCTTTGTCGCATCGGGCACTGCTACGCTTGAAACAGCCGTCATGCAGGTCCCCATGGTCATCCTCTACCGGGTCTCCCCGCTGAGCTACTGGATCGGCAAGAGGGTAATCAAGGTTCCCTCGATCGGACTTCCCAATCTTGTAGCACAGAAAAAAATCGTGATTGAGCTGATTCAGAACGAAGTGACGTCTGAAAGGCTGACCCGGGAAGCCCTTTCTCTGTTGGGGGATCAGGAAAAAAGGGATCGTATGATAAAGGAATTGAAGGAGGTTCGAGAAAAACTGGGAACCCTGTCCGCATCACAAAGAACAGCTCAGATAGCTTTTGAGATGATCACCTCACAAAAGGGAGGGCCGAATCCCGGTTACAAGGTTTTTAATAAGCCGATGACCACGGTTAAGGGGTAAAATGGCAAGAACAGTGCTCATTGTTGACGACGAGGAAAGCATCCTTCAATCGCTCCAAGGGATTTTGACCGACGAAGGGCTGGAGGTGATCACTGCTGCAAGCGGGGTTTCGGCCCTCGAGAAGATCGACGAGGTCTTCCCCGACATTGTGCTTCTGGATATCTGGATGCCTGAAATGGACGGTGTTGAAACCCTTGTCAAGATCAAAGGTTCATACCCTAGCCTCCCCGTGGTGATGATGTCCGGTCACGGCACCATCGAGACGGCCGTGAGAGCCACAAAACTCGGCGCCTATGACTTCATTGAAAAACCCCTGTCCCTGGAAAAGGTTCTCCTGTCCATCAACAATGCCTTGGATTACTCCCGCCTCGAAGAGGAAATTACCCTTCTCAGGGAAAAGGCCGATGACAGATACCGGATCACCGGAGACAACGAGCTCATCAGGCAACTCAAAGAACAGATCCTAATCGTGGCGCCCACCAATGCATGGGTCCTCATTTCAGGGGAAAACGGTACCGGCAAAGAGCTTGTGGCTCACACGATTCACAGGCTGAGCAAGCGACATCAAAAGCCTATGGTCGAAGTCAATTGTGCCGCGATTCCTGAAGAACTCATCGAGAGTGAGCTCTTCGGCCACGAAAAAGGGGCTTTCACCGGGGCGACCGCAATGAAGAAAGGCAAGTTCGACCTGGCCCATGATGGAACCCTTTTCCTCGACGAGATCGGCGACATGAGCCTCAAGGCCCAGTCCAAGACACTCAGGATCCTTCAGGAGCAGAAGTTCGAAAGAGTGGGCGGATCGAGAACAATCCGGGTGGATGTCAGGGTCATTGCGGCCACCAACAAAGACCTGGAGGCTGAAATTGAGAAGGGGTTGTTCAGGGATGATCTGTATTATCGCCTGAATGTGATCCCTATCCGTGTCCCGGCGCTGAGGGAAAGGGTCGAGGACATTCCGGCCCTCGTGGACGAATTCCTCAAGGAAATCTCGATGAACATGAACGCGGAACCCAAGTGCTTTTCCGACGAGGCCCTGAAGAAACTCAAAAAATATCCATGGCCGGGAAACGTGCGCGAGCTCAAGAACCTCGTTGAAAGGCTGGTGATCATGACCCCCGGGACTGAGATACTCGCTTCCCACATCCCCTCCCCCTACAGCCGGGAGCCCGGCCTGAATACCGAGTTCGCCTCGAGCCTCGAGGCCGTCACTATCAAGGAGGCAAGGGAAAATTTCGAAAAAGCCTACATCGCGAGAAAACTGGAGGAGTACAAATGGAACATCTCCCAAACCGCAGATGCCATCGGCATCGAGAGAAGCAACCTTCATAAAAAAATCAAGTTTTACGGTCTTGATTCGAATCGATCCCAATAGCCTCAAGCAGCTTCAACCAGATTTCTCCCCGTCCTTCCCCGGTCTTTGCCGAGAAAAGGATCGGCATACCATCGATTCGATCGGTCAGTGAAGCGGCAGTCTCATTCAATTTTGAGCGACACTGCTGTCTGGAAAGTTTGTCCGCCTTCGTTAGCACCACGACGGCCTTCTTACCGAGCCGCTGCAGTGAGTCAAGTAGATCCATGTCCCCTTCGCTTGGACCTCTTCGGATGTCTAGGATAACCACCACCGCCTTAAGGTTTGCTCGGCCGCTCAGATACCTCTCCGTCATCTTCGCCCAGGAGGCTTTGACCTTTAAAGGCACCCGTGCAAACCCGTAGCCCGGCAGATCGACCGCATAGAACAGACCATTTACGGCGAAAAAATTGATGGCTTGGGTTCGACCGGGCGTGGCACTCGTTCTCGCGAGCTTTTTTCTCTTCAGGAGGACGTTGATCAGGGAAGATTTGCCGACATTGGAGCGACCGGCAAAGGCCGCTTCCGGTTTATCCGCCGGAGGATATTGACTCTCTCGAAACGCACTGACTAAAAAGGAAGCGTTCATAGAAAAGGTACACGGCTCACGGCGCATCCCGGCAAACGCCGACGCAAACGCTTGTGACTTTCCGTTTTGGAGACCCGCAGCGTCAAAGCCCTATTTCGGCCTCGCTTCCGAGTGCTGCCTTGCGGTAACGGGGCAACAGGCCTTGAGATATGTTTCTATGCGGTCAAGCCCTTCCTTGATGTTGTCGAGTGAGTTGGCATAGGAAATGCGTAGATAACCCTCTGCGTTCCTCCCGAAATCAATTCCCGGGCTTACACCTACCCCCGCCTTTTCAAGGATTTCAAAAGCCAGCTCATAGGAGCTTTCAGCCAGGTGCTTGGCGTTGACCAGGACATAGAATGCACCCTGTGGCTCCACCTTGATGATGAACCCAAGCTCTCGAAGCCGCCCGATAAGGTATTTCCGCCTTTCGTTGTAAACGGCCCTCATTCGCTCCACATCCTCACCGGCCCGAGTCAAAGCCGTGACCCCGGCCCACTGTGAAACACTCCCGGCGGAGATGAAGAAGTTCTGCTGAATCTTCTGGAGAGGTCGCACAAAATCCTTCGGGGCGATCAAGTAACCGAGCCGCCACCCCGTCATGGCATAGGCCTTGGAAAAACCGTTCAGGATGAAAGCCCTTTCCGTGAATTCCAAAATAGAGTGTTCCTTCTCCCCGTAAACAAGGCCGTGATAGATCTCGTCGGAAACCACATAAGGCCCCAGGCCGGCGATGGCCGCCATTCGCTCAGGGGCAAGCAGCGTCCCTGCCGGGTTGGACGGAGAATTTATAAGGACGGCCTTGGTTCTCCCGCTTATGGCTTTACGTATATCCTCCGGTCGGTACTGAAACCCTTCATCCTCCTGAACCTTCACAGGGATCGGCCTCGCCTTGAGGAAATGGGCGAAATTGGGATAGCAAGGGTAATGGGGATCGGAGATGATAATTTCATCCCCGGGGTCCAGAAGGGCTGAAAAAATCATAAACAGTGCGGGAGACGTCCCTGATGTGACAATCACCTGATCCGGATGGACCACAGCCCCGTACTTCTCAAGATAATGGCGGCAAATCGCTTCCCGCAGTTCAATGAGACCGAGGCTGTGCGTATAGTGGGTGTGTCCGGCACGGATAGCCTTCTCGGCAGCTTCGCAGATGCAGGGAGGCGTAGGGAAGTCCGGCTCCCCGATTTCCATGTGGATGATGCGGCGCCCCTTGGCTTCCAGCTCATGTGCTTTCTCCAGCACATCCATGACGATAAACGAAGGAATGTTCCTGGCCCGTTCTGCGGGGATGGATGGAGTCAAATCAGTCATTCAACAGTGTCCTCTTCCCGGGTTTTACGCTTCAACCCCTACAAAGGTAACATGTCGGCTTTTGAAAAAAATCGTCATTTCTTTTTCTTAAGCTCATCGAGCATTTTGCGCGCGCCGTCTCCATAGGGTCCGTCAGGATCATCGGCGATGACGGCAAGAAGCTCTTGGATCCCTTCCTCATGCCGGTTGAGTCTGAGATAGAGGGTGCCCATCTGCCAGGCAGGAAAAGGATCGTTCGGGGCTGCCTGCTTCGCCTTCTTGTAGGATTCAATAGCGCTCTCCCACTCCTCCAGCCTCTCATAGGCAAGGCCCATATTCACATAGGCGGGGGCGTACTCCGGGGCGTAATTTAACGCTTTCTTGTAAAAGTCTATTGCCTTTATGTACTCTCCTTTGTTGTGATAGGCGGCGCCTATGTTGTCAAAGGCGAGGTGGCGGGTGCGATAAAGCAAATTGTTCGCAGCCGCCTCGAAGTACTGGATCGCCGGGTCCCACTGTTTCATCTTCGCATAGGCGGTCCCGAGATTGTTCTGCGCTTCCGGATAGTCGGCCTTGATTTGGAGCGCCTTTTTGAAGTGCAAAACCGCGCTGTTGTTCTCCTCCAAGCCAAGGTAGGAAAGTCCCAGAGAGTTCTGAATCTCCGAACTCTCCGGATTGAGCTCTGCCGCCCTCAGAAGCTCTTGAAGTGCTCCCTGGTAATTCTTTTCACTCAGAAAGGACATCCCGAGCTGTTCATGCGCCTTCGCCATCTTCTTTACGGAAAGCCGGGAGGCCTGGTCTGTCGCGCATCCGAACAGGACCGGGACCCAAAGGACCCAAAACAAGAAACGCTTAACCCTTCTATCCATCATATGACCTTGTTCAGGGAATATTCGATAATCCCTTCAGCACCTGCCTTGATGAGCCGTGGGATGAGGTCCCTCACCACTCGTGACTCAACCATGGATTCCACGGAGACCCAGGTTGAATTGTAAAGGCCGGCCACCGTGGGTGCGGTCAGGCTGGGAAGAAGCTTGATCAAACCCTCGAGTTTGCCCTCAGGAACATTCATCTTCAGGCCTACCGTTTTTTCGGCGCGAAGAGCCCCCTTGAGAAGAAGGCTGATTTGCCCTATCTTCTCCCTCTTCCACGGATCGTCGTAAGCCGCCCCATTGGCGATCAACTGGGTGCACGATGTCATGAGCTCATGGATGATCTTAAGACCGTGCGCCCTGATGGTGCTTCCCGTCTCCGTCACTTCAACTATAGCGTCGGCAAGACCGGATACAACCTTGGCTTCTGTAGCGCCCCAGGAGAACTCCACTTCCACGTCAACGGCCTTTTCCTTGAAATACCGTCTTGTAAAATTCACCAACTCGGTAGCGATCTTTTTTCCCTTGAGGTCGTGAATTTTTTTTATTTTGGAATCTGCAGGGACCGCCAGGACCCACCTTGCCGGATTCTGGCTGACTTTTGAGTAAACAAGTTCGTCCACAACGACGACGTCGGATTCATTTTCCAGGATCCAGTCCCTGCCCGTAAGTCCCGCATCGATGGTGCCCTTCTCGACGTATCGAGACATTTCTTGGGCGCGGCAGAGGTTGATCTCTATGGTTTCGTCGTTGATATCAGGGAAGTAGCTCCTGTCGTTCAGGTTGATCCTCCAGCCCGATTTTTCGAACAGATTGATGGTCGCTTTCTCCAGGCTTCCCTTAGGAATGCCGAATTTCAGTTTCTTCATTTCCCGTACACACGCTCCGGATCAAAAACTTTTTTATCCACAATGGTTGCCGTCCCCTCAGAGCTTATCTTCCTGTAAAAACAGCTCTCGTAGCCTTCATGACAGGCTGCTCCCCCCGACTGTTCAACCCGGAACAACACCGTATCGCTGTCGCAGTCCACTAAGATCTCCCGGACCTTCTGCACGTGCCCCGAGGTGCCCCCCTTGTGCCAGAGCTCTCCGCGGGATCGACTCCAGTAGTGAGCCTCCCCGCTCTCCAGGGTTTTCTCCCACGATGCCTGGTTGATGTAGGCCAGCATCAGGACCTTTCCTGAGCTGAAATCCTGAACAACCGCGGGAATCAGTCCGCCGCCTTTTTTAAAATCCAGTTTGACCATGGTATTTTCGTCGTAGGTTAAATGTCGGATGCGATACGATAGCATATAGCCGAAACAGCGCAAGGGAAAAATTGACCCGTGGATTGCCTGGACCTTCATGGTCTATCAAAAAGATGCCTTGATCTCCTCCTCCACTATGGCCTGCAAATCGGCAAGACCGCGACGCTCCGCGATCTTGCCGTTGATCAGGATGGTGGGAATCCCCCGGAGGCCGATTCTTCTTCCATCGTTGAAATCCCTTGACAGGATGTCTCGAATGGCCGGGGAATTCATATCTTTGGCAAACTTTTCCATATCGAGAGCCAGCCCTCCGGCAATCCCGTTGATCTTTTCGTTATTGAGACCTTTCTCGACCTGGAAAAGCTTTTCATGAAATTCCCAGAACTTACCCTGCTCATTGGCAGCAAGGGCGCACTGGGCCGCCTTCACGGCAAACCGCTGGTTCGGGAGAGGAAAGTTCTTGTAAACGAGCTTGACTTCTTTCGGGAACTTCTCCACCAACTGATGGAGTATCGGCTCGAGCCGCGCGCAGTAAGGTCACTCGTACCCTGTAAACACAACGATTGTGACCGGCGCATTCTCGGGGCCCTTGAAGGGCAGCCCGGAGAGATCGAGCTCGTGGATCTCCTGTAGCTTTAGAATCAGAAATTTCTTCGATCCCCCGTCCGTCATGACAAGGGCGTGGAGGCCGGGTGCATAGGTTATCCTGTCAAAGCCTTTGTCCACAGGGATCTTTTTCTTGATCTCGTCACCCGTCACAGAGTAGACGATAATTTCTCCGGGAACCAGGATAAACAGAGACTGCCCGTCCACTGATGCTGCGACGTCAAGGGGTTCCTTTTCCAGCTTGAAATCTTTGAGTGCTTTCCAACTCAGGTCGGCCCGGGCCGGGCTGCAAAAGAAAACCCCGATTATAACCGCCCACATCCATTTTTTTTTCATCACCGTCTCCTTTCCGATGTCATTCTTAGAGCATGCACGCTTCAATGTCGCAACCTGATTTCCGCCCGGCCTCAAAAAGCGCCCCGGCGAATCGATCGCTACCAACCGGTTCAGGCAGCCCATCGAGCATCTTCAAGACCCGGCTCAAAGGGTGTTGAACAGGTCGATGTTGTTTGCCGATTTCCTACAATATTAAAATAAATTTAGTGATCGGCCTCCTTGCCGAGTCGTCTCTCATTATGGCTCACGACCAGATGAAGGGCATTGGCCGCAGTGCCGAAAGAGTAATAAACAGGCAATTCCGAAGAGACGCATTTTTCCAAAAAGGGACCTACCTTTTTTATCTGCTCCGGAGAGATATCTGTTTGGGCCACGATAGCCATAGGCTTCAAAGCCCCTCTGCTTTCCGCCATAATCCCGTCGATCATTTTGTGCACGTTTTCCATTTCATTTACCGGGACCCAGGCAAGGTCGATAAACCAGATCAAAAAGTCAATCCCATCCCACCGGGAAATAATGCCTACGGTTCTGAGCAATTTCTCCGGTTCCGTCATGTTTTACGAATAGTCTATGGGATTTCGCAAAATATTTCCCGCCACAGGCGTGAACTCCCGGATACGCTCCCTTATCTTTCCGGGAAGCGGCGGGACCCTGAGCCCGCACCTTTCAAATTCATCTGCAATGAGAACACTGGATCCGCCGCCGGCACCGATCAAGGCAACCCTCCTGCCGCCGGGGTCGGGCATGAACCTCAGCGTTACCAGACAATCGGCGAATTCTTCAAGTGAGTGGACCTGGATGACGCCTGATTGCCTGCAAAGGGAATCCCATATCACTTCATTCCCGGCAAGGGACCCCGTGTGGCCGGCGGCCGCACCGGCGCCCCCTTCGGTGAGTCCTCCTTTGAGCAAAATCACGGCCTTTTTTTCCGCCGCCTTGCGGAGCGCTTGTCTGAACCTTTTGCCGTCCCTGACTCCCTCGATGTACAAACCGATGATCTTCGTTTCGGAATCGGCGGCAAGATATTCCAGAAAGTCGCATTCGTTGAGATCGCAGGCATTGCCGTAGCTGACGACTTTGCTGAATCGAATGCCCCTCGACTTCACTCGCTGAACCAGGCTGCCCGTATTCCCGCCGCTCTGGCTGATGAATCCCACCGGACCGCTTTCCTTTGGAAAATCCACGTTGAAGGAGATGCGCGATCCGGGGCAGTAAATGCCCATGCAGTTGGGGCCGATAATCCGAATCCCGGTTCTTCGAGAAGCTTCGACCAGTTGAGGCTCCAGTATCGCTCCCTCTTCCTCACCGGTCTCACGAAAGCCCGCAGTACAGAAATGGACGGCCTTAACCCCTTTATGAGCGCATTCCTCAATCAGTCCCGGGGCCGCTCCGGCCGGGACGGTGCTGATGACATAATCGACATCCCCGGCGATATCCGCAAAGCTTTGATGAACCTTGATTCCTCCGATCTCACCGCCCTTTGGATTGACCAAGTAAAGGGGCCCCTCGAATTTAAACTCGAGGAGCGAGTCCAAAAAAGTTCGAGTCCAGTGCTCGGGATTATCCACCGTTATCCCGGCAAGCGCTATGGAAACAGGGTGGAAAAGCGGGTCCAGGTTCCCATCCTTAAAATAGGTCATAACTCTCAACCGCAGTCCTTTCTCCGGAAACCCATGACGAGGCGGGATTCAAGAATCACCCGTCCTAGAACATTTGGGTTGCCGTAACATTTAAGCTTTTTATGAAGCCCGGGAGCCTCAAGTATGCGGGTCCCTTTCAAAAAGCTTAAATGTTACGGTCGATCTATCATTAGTGGAAGGTCGCAGGCTTTTCAAGAGAAGAATAGCGGAGGCTTCCTAAAAGTCGGAAAAAACCCTTTTAGGCAACACATCGGCAAACGACCCCCCCGCATTTCGGGCTTCTACATGAAAGAAGTATCATGACTTTCTTTACCGAGTGACCGGAAAAAAGGCGGCCGTCGGGTGGAGTCGTCAATGCTTCCAACCTGAGAGAGGAATTTTTTCCGCTTTCCATAACTATGACGGCCCGGGACATCCTGTGGGTGTCCCGGGCCGAGCTTGGTTTTATGGGTGAAAATAACGTCCCAAAGTGATCAGGACATGGGTTCCAACTGCACCCTGCGGTTTTTGCTCATGTTCTCGGCCGAATCGTTGGGAACGGCGGGCACAAGCTCCCCATATCCCTTGGCCCTGAGACGAGCAGCATCAATCCCGCCTCTTACCAGGTAGTCAACAATGGCTTGCGCGCGCTTCTCGGAAAGGGTCTGATTATAAGCTTCCGGTCCCCTGCTGTCCGTGTGACCCTGAATCTCGAGCCGGAGGCCCGGGTTCTTCTTCAAAGCCGTTATAGTCTCCTCCAGCACGGGATACCCGGCAGGCTTGATGTTCCACTTGTCGGTGTCAAAGTAGACCCCTACCAGGATCCAGCAGCCCTGAGCATTCACACGGGTGCCCGAAGGCGTTCCCGGGCACTTGTCCAGATAATCCGGGACCCCGTCACCGTCACTGTCCAGGGGGCAGCCCACACTGTTCACTTTCACGCCGGCAGGCGTTCCCGGGCACTTGTCCTTGTCGTCGGTGATGCCGTCACCGTCACTGTCCAGAGGGCAGCCCACACTGTTCACCTTCACGCCGGGAGGCGTTCCCGGGCACTTGTCCTTGTCGTCGGTGATACCGTCACCGTCACTGTCTCCCGGTTTTTTCACGCCTTGTGCGAGAAACACCCGTTTCACGAAGTCGGCCATTCCTGCAGGTGATGCGATTTCACCGGCGTTCACCTTGAAGCCGCAGCCGCTTGCCTGAGCGACTTGATTCATGAGTTGGGCACCGCCCGCATTATCGCCGACCAACACTGTGTAGATGCAGAGACGGTCCCCGAAGGTGCTTTTGAGCTCTTTGGCAGAGACCACGGACGATTTGTCCGTCTCCAGTCCGTCGCTGATCAGGATCAACGCCATGTTGCCGGGCGCCGATTTAAGGTCCCCACCGCAGGCTTTCAAAGCCGCGGCCAGGGGCGTCATCCCGCCGCCGGTGATCGGCGCTACAGCAGCTTCCAGGGCCTCTCTTGAGTGTTGCGTCATGCCGTAAATCAGGCGACTACCCTCGCTGAAGTACTGACCCAGGGTTCGAACGCCGGAGGTCAGTTTCAGGTCGGGGATCGTCCGGTTCATGCGGGTGACGATACCCTTGGCTGTTTCCAGATTGCTCTGCATGGTGCCCGAGGCGTCGAGGAGCACCAGGAAGGTGTCTACCTTTTGCACATAGTCCCCGGACCGCACGATCGAGTTCAGGTCTTGAGGGACAAAATCATGAGCCTTGGTGACCGGCCCCCGTGCGGCGCATCCGGCCGTCAAGGCGGCCAGAACCAAAGCTGCAAATCCATATGAGATACTCCTTTTCTTCATGCGTTTCCTCCTTGTTTAATCGGCAAATGATTAAATTTCCCGGCGGCATGCCGTTGATTGCCGCCCGGGAAAGCGGACCATATCTTTTATTTATATATCAAATCACTGAATCGGGACCGGCAACGGCCCATCACGTTGCCGGTCCCGAGGTTTTTATAAATTACTTGCCCGTGACTCTGATGTCGATCCTCCTGTTCTTGGTGCGTCCTTCTTCGGTGCTGTTGTCGGCGATCGGATGTTCCTGCCCGTAGCCCTCAGCCCTCAGCCGGGCGCCGTCCACCCCCATTGTAACCAGTTCCGCCATGACCGCTTCAGCTCGCTGATGGGAGAGTTTGAGATTTGCCTGCGGGTCCCCGGTGTTGTCGGTGTATCCGCCGATCTTGATCGTCGCCTTCGAGTAGGCCTTCAGAATCTCGGCAATGTTTTTGAGTTGCTCCTGTGATTCGGGTTTGAGCGTTGCTTTTCCGGTCTCGAATGTGATTCTGTCAAAGGAGAACCAGGTCTTTTCGTCCACCGGACGCTGGGCATCCTCGATAAAGCCGATAAGCTTGGTTTCCACGCCAAACTCCGGGATATTGAGCTCAACGCCGCTGGGCAGCTTTTTGCTGAAAAATTTACCCAGCGCAGCCCAGGCGTCGCGCGCCTGTTCCGCGACCTTTCCTGCGGTACCCTGCACGGCCGTTGCAGCCTCTTTAGCCGTACCCACCGCCTTGTCGGCCGCTTCCTGGGCCACGGTGGCCGCCTGCTTCGCAGTTTCCGACGCCTTCTTGGCCAGATCCTCCCTGCCGCAGCTCCGCCACGCGAAAAGCGCCAGCAGGACGGCAATAATGAGGACGATCCAGGGCCAGATCTTTCTCGCCGGTGCGGATGCGGCCTTGGCAGTCTGAACCGCCTGGCGTCCCAAATTATCCAGGTTGCTCACCCCCATAAGTTGCGTCAGGCCGGAGGGGAGTGAAGACTTGACGTACTCCTTCTGTCCCGACAGCAAATCGGTGAGTCCGCTGAGGCTGAAATTGTTCTGGGATTTCATCACCTTTCCCAACAGCCCCATGACGACAGGCGCCAGCATCCCCATCAAAGAAGAGCCGGCCTTTTTGCTGATGCCGCTTTTGGAGGCTATGAGGTCGGTAATCCCTGCTGTTTTATCACCGAAAAGGGAGCCGAACAGTTTTGTTCCCGAGGAGATGAAGTCCGTCGTCGTCGACCCCCCGCTTAAAAGGTTCCCCAGGTTGTCCAACATGCCGCCGTCGTGTTTTCCCTCCTGAAGTGTCCTAAAAAGAGCGTCGGCCCCTTTCGGCTCGCTGCTCTTCTTCATAAGCCCCAGAAGAATCGAGGGCAGCGCGCTGCCGACAGCCGCGGTCACGCCGGACTTGTTTTCCCCAAGAAGCCCTGAAATTTTTTCCACCACGTTGTCGGTCAAGAGCTTCTGTGCCATTCCGATAATGTTTTGTGCCATAGACATCTCCTCTGATTTGGTTGTTTTTTTCACAAAGCCGGCCCTGGCTCATCCAAGCCGGATTTTCCCGGTTTGCCTCAAGACTTTCTTACTCATGCCGATTCAAAGCCGTGTATTTTAAAATCAGCGCCTCCTCTCCGGAGTGGGTCATATTTGACCTCCGCCTCCGTGCACAGGGTTCTCAGCGCTCCGAGTAAGACCCTGAAACCCTCTTTGCCGAAATATCTCTGCATGTCCTCTTCCGTCTCCCACTCATCGATGAGGAGAAAACGGCTTGGGTCTTCCCCGGACTCATACACCTGCGATTCTCTGATTCCTTGTTCCCTGAGCCTGTCCTTTTTCAGGGAGCGCATGGCATCCAGAAATTCGTCCCGTTTTCCTGACTGCACTTTGGCAACGACCGTCATGCGCACCATAACCCTCCCTTGACTCCTCCTCTGTCCATCGCAGCAGCTCTACTGCGGGGGAAAGGCACCAAGGGCGGGGAAGCGGGATCGGTAAACCTATCCCGGTTCCCCACCGAAGGCGGAGGGCCTGTCAACTAGCAATGCAACATTGCTGCCGCTCGATGGCGGCGATCACCTTCAGCCCGTATAGAGCTATCCATTCCTGCAGTTTAACCGCTTCCTGTTCCATTTCCTTGTTCCTTTCATAAAGGCTGCAAGCCGACCATTTGCTCGATGCGCCGGGTTACCTCCGGGGCAAGACCCAGACCCGAAGCCAGTCTCTCCAAATAGGCCTTTTCAGCCGATGTATTCACCTCAATCGCCATGAGGGAGGCGGCGTAAATTTCCGCCGCCAGCTCCGGACGGCCTTTGGCCGCGTAAATCAGCCCTTCGGTTTCCAAAGGCTTCTGCATCTGTGCCATAACGTAGCGTTGGTCCTCTGAATCCGCCCCGACTTCCTGGAGTTTACCGACGATGCGCTGAATCTCTTCCCCGTCGATCTGACCGTCCGCCTTTGCCGCGTTTATCATCGCCTTCAGCACAAGTTCCGTGCGCTGCTCAAGCTCCAGCCGGTCGGTCTCGGTCCGGGGCTCCAAAAGACCCAGGGGCACCTGTTCGCTGCTCTGCCCGCTGCCCTGGAGCGCCTTGAAGGCCATAGCTCCGAGAAGCGCCATCACCCCTCCGCCCACCGCGCCGCCTAATGATTTGCCGCCGCCCCCCAGAAGTGAGCCCACCAGCGCCCCCAAGCCGCCAATGGCCAGGTTCTGCTTACCCCCCGCCGCCTGCCCCGCCTGGTTCAAAATATTCCCGAGCATGCCGCCAAGCGCGCCGCCGCCGCCGCCAAGCGCGCCGGAAAGAACATTTCCCAAACCACCGCCGCTCCGCTGCCCGCCGAGCAGGCCGCCCAGGCTCTCAAGGAGACCTCCTCCTCCGCCGCCGCCCCCACCCAAAGCGTTCTGCAATCGCTGATCGGATGAAGGGGCCATGCCGGACTGCATCATTGCTCCCAACAGATCGCTGATGCCCATCGCGTAATCCTCCCCTCTTTTCGGTTCTTAAGTCGCCGGGGTCTCCGGCGCCCTCGGGCTTGGAACACAGCCGCGGAACAATGCCGCAGCCGAGCTTCAACCGAGTGGTATGCGGATCTTCTGGCCGGGATAAATCAGGTTCGCGTCTTTGATGACCTCCCGGTTCGCCTCAAAAATCTTGGGATACTCGCTCGCCTTGCCGTAGTATTGCTTCGCAATGGCGGAAAGGGTGTCTCCTTTCTTGATGACGTAGTATTCAACCTTCTCCGTGACCGGAGGAGCCTGCAACGCGTCGACGTTGACCTCGGTCACCCCCTTCACGTTGCCTGCCATGAGCACCGCTTTTTCCATGGCCTCAGGGCTCGCCGCCTGCCCTGACAAGGAAACCACTCCCTTGTTGAAGTTGACCCCCAGTCCGGCAATGCCCGGATTGTTCGCTTCAATGTGATTCTTGATTTTTTCAACCGCCTCTTCTTCGCGGTTGAACAGCTTGTTCCCCATGTCCTTAACAAAATCAAATAGTCCCATGGTGCCCTCCTTTTTATGTTTTGTTTTTTGTAATGACCGTCACCTCGAGCCGTTCCGTCCGGCACTCGTGGCAACGACGCCTATCAACGCATGCCATATTGGTTCTCGGCAAGCAGCCGCAAGCGCCTGATCCGCTCCTCCACAGGCGGGTGCGTTGAAAACAGCCTCTGCAAACCCCCAAAGAAGGGGTTCATGATGAACATGTGAGAATGAGCGGGGTTCCCCCGTGTCAGGGGAGCAAGCTGAACACCCCGATGGAGTTTTTCAAGAGCGGTTGCAAGCGCTAAAGGCTCTCTGCTTATTTCAGCCCCTCCTTCATCCGCCGCATATTCCCTCACGCGGGAAACAGCCATGCGTATCAGCATGGCGCCGAGAGGCGCTCCAATCACAATCAGCATTGTCCCCAGAGGATTGCCCCGCCGGCCCTGGCTCCCCACGCCGAAGCGGGCGAACTGTCCGAGCATGGCAACAGCCCCGGCAAACGTCGCGGCGATCGTACCCGTGAGAATGTCCCGATTCTTCACGTGCGCCAGCTCATGCGCCATGACTCCCGAAAGCTCGTCATCGTCAAGAATCTTCAAGATCCCCTCCGTGGCCGCCACAGCGGCGTGTTCGGGATTGCGTCCGGTTGCGAAGGCGTTCGGGTTTCTTTCGGGGATAACGAAAACCTTGGGCATGGGC
Source organism: Deltaproteobacteria bacterium (assembly GCA_016932115.1). Taxonomy (GTDB): domain Bacteria; phylum Desulfobacterota; class DSM-4660; order Desulfatiglandales; family HGW-15; genus JAFGDM01. Next base: position 28,326 of record JAFGDM010000123.1, read on the forward strand.
AAACCGGCGTTCTGCGCCAGATCGGCTATAATCTTGTACAGGCGCGACTGGTCCTCCGGCCCGACCTGGGATGCCGCATAGCGCTTGAGGATCATTTTGTCGCTGAACCAGTATGAGAAGAAGTTCATCGCCGCGGCAACGACAAAGGCCATAAAGGCCCCCTGTCTCCCTCCCACGGCGCCGCCGATAACGACAAAGAGGATCGTCAGCAACACCATAAGGAAAAACGTACGGGTTCTATTCATAGTCCCTACCTCACTCCTTCTCTCGAACGTCCCCCCCCGTCACTTGCCCTTGGAGCGTTTGCCCTCCTCCGGCACGGTGGCGTCCACGACCTCCGCACCGGGTGCGTTGGCCTTCACCGACGCTATGCCGTTTTCCATGGCCGCGGCGCTCCCGTACATCTCGCTTCTGCCTATGACCTGTTTATTGGCCGCGTTTAGGACAAAGTAGGCTTTGTTGTCGCTCGAGGTCTTCCGTTCATATGAAGCATCATCGGCCGCGTTTTTCTTGACCGACTCGATGCCTCCCTTGGCACCGGCCTTGTCCTTGTAGGACTGGCTCGTCAGAATGATCTGGCCGTTCGAGGCTTTAAGGTTGAACATAACCTGGCCGCTCGCGCTTGACTTGATTTCAAATTTACCCGCCATGATTGACCTCCCTGCGATTAATTTTGTGAAAACCGCGTTCCCTGTACCTTTCCTTGAAACCCTTCAATGCTTTGCGACATCCATAAAGGCGATCGGCTTCCTCTCAACGCCGAACTGGGCGTTGTCGAGCCCGGCGCGGCCCATGGGTCTTTACCATGTCACAAACAAAGCCATGGGTTCGCTGCTTCCTGATGTCATCCTCTTTTTATAATGCGATTTCGATGCCACTAATCGGCTTCGCCGGAATATATGCCCAACATGCTGATTTTATTGATTTTTCTTTTGAAAAGTGGATTCGTGGCGGGGGGGGCGTTAGTGATTTTACCCGCTGTATTGCACGGATTCCGTTTAATTTGATCGGTTCCGTTCTATGCAACGGCAACCGGCCGCGGCTTCATCAGATGTTTTTCGATGTCGGGCTTCCCTTCACCTGGCTGCCGGAGGCGGTCCGGGTCCCGTCACCGTCAACACAGAGGCTGAAGGGAAACAGGATCACAAATCAAACGGTACGTAAGACATCCCGTGCGCTTCGGCCACGGGCTTGCAGGTCACGCATTCCTCGCACGTGTTCAAGCCCAGTGCGAGAGCAGTGTCTATCTTGAAAGCTTTTTTGAAACCCATGTTCACGATCTTCATGGCGTAGGGGAATGTTGCGTTGCTGAGGGCAAACGTCGAGGTCCTGGGAACTGCGCCCGGCATGTTGGTCACGCAGTAATGGAGGACACCGTTGACGTTGTAGATGGGGGAGCTTTGTTTCGTCGGACGGGCCGTTTCGATACAGCCCCCTTGATCGATCGACACATCCACGATGACGCTGCCCTTTTGCATCGTTTCCACCATCTCGCGGGTAACGAGTCTCGGCGCCTTGGCCCCGGGAAGCAACACGGCCCCGATCACGAGGTCCGCACCCTTCACGGCTTCGGCAATGTTGCGATAATTCGAGATCAGCGTGGTAACACCACCCTTCATGACATCCTCGATATAGCGGAGCCTCTCGGCGTTGATGTCGATGACGGTGACGTGCGCGCCCATGCCGAGCGCTATTTTTGCCGCATTGGAACCGACGATGCCGCCCCCTACCACTACGACATCGGCCGGGCGCACCCCCGGCACACCCCCCAGCAGCTTGCCCCTCCCTTCGTTTTCTTTCTCGAGATACCGAGCACCTATCTGGATCGACATGCCACCCGCAACCTCGGACATGGGCGTCAAACAAGGCAACACACCGGAAGGGAGTTGAATGGTTTCGTAACTGATTGCCGTGACCTTTTTGCAGACAAGTTGCCGGGTCACCTCCGGTTCCGCGGCAAGGTGCAGGTAGTGAAAAGGATCAACCCCCCTCGAAGGTACTTGTACTCCGCCTCCTGGGGTTCTTTCACCTTCATGATCATGTCGGCCTCGCCCCAGACATCAGCGGCCTTATCCAGGATCTCGGCGCCGACCTTCTTGTATTCATCGTCAGATATACCGCTTCCCTCGCCGGCTGATTTTTCGATAAAGACCTGATGGCCGGCCCGAACGAGCATTTCCGTCGACCCAACGGTGATGGCGACCCGGTATTCGTTATCCTTGACTTCCTTTGGTATCCCAATTTTCACCTTTAGTTGGCCTCTCCTTCAAATGCTTGATAACTTCTTGAGCTTTTCCTCCCAAAATTTTTCATGCTGTTCCCTCCAATTGGGACCGCTGAAATTTTTGCTTTCGTCAAAAAAGCCGCCGAGCCTCTCGAACCACCTTACCCACGGGTTCTTGTTTTTTTCTCGGGACTCTATAACGTCTGCGACAAACACATCGATCTTGCCCATTTCGTCCTTAGGCACATAGTAGGAAGCCCCCTCCTCGGCAGACTTCTTCAATGTCTCCTTGTTTAGAGCGTGGGCGGTGAGCATGAGAGCGGGAATGCCTTTTTGCTTCGCAATCTCGAGAAGCTCGAACCCCCTGACGCCCATAATGTCGAGGACTGCAACGTCGTAATGCTCGGTTTCAAGCAACTCCTTTGCCGCCTCGAACGTGGAGGCACGGTCGATCATGCAATCGCTCAAAAGCTCCGTCAAAAGTTCAAGGACATCGGGTTCGTCATCCACGATCAGCACCCTTTTCCCTCTAAGCACTTTCTTTGTTTCCATTTGCTGTCTCCCCCTCAAAACCAATCGCTTTTCCCCTTCACTGTCGAGTCAAAATCCTA
>JAFGDM010000002.1 GCA_016932115.1 Deltaproteobacteria bacterium
GTGTCTCTGCCAAGTGGGTCAAATATCAACCGCAAGATCATGATTTTACTTTGCCAAAATCAGAGGCAGAACTTTTGAGGCACGGCATTAGCTGTTTGAAAAATCGTAAGCATCAAGCATCGGGGTATGCCTCAAAAACTGCAAAACGAATATTATTCGTGATGGAACATGAAAACACCAGGGTAGCAAAGGCGGGCAAGCCATAAGGTTGTATCTGAAAGGAGGGGGTATGATTTACTGGTTTGAGGAGCTGGGACGGGAGCACAACGACATGGTTGGGAAAAAGTGTGCCAATCTGGGCCAGATGACACGAATGGGCTTGGCGGTTCCTCCGGGTTTTGCCCTTTCCATCCCCATTTATGAGAAATTCATTCATGAAACAGGCGTAGACGAGAAGATGGCCTCCTATGTCGAAAGCCTGGGCGAGCTCAAGGGTGTGGGAATCTCCGTTTTCGATGAGATGAGCAGAACCCTGCGCGAGCTGATCGAGGCCCGGGAAATACCCTTCTCCATTAAAGAGGCGATCGCTTCCTATTACGCGGCGCTTTGCAAGAAGACAGGTATTGAAAACGTGCCTGTTTCGGTCAGGTCCGCCGGCACGGAGAGCCGGCCGGGGATGTTTGAGACCTATCTTAACGTGCGTGGTATTGAAGAGGTGATCGAGAAAGTAAAAAAGGTCTGGGCCAGCGCTTACACGGCCAGGGCTGTGGCTTTCCGCGTCAACAAGGGGTTCCCGGTCTTAGGGGACAAACTTGGGGTTGCGGTTCCCAAGATGGTCAACGCGAGAGCATCGGGGATCACCTTCACGGTGAATCCGGTTACGGCCGATGACTCCAAGATTCTCCTGGAGGCGAACTGGGGGTTGGGCGAGGGGGTGGTGAGCGGCGCAGAGAGTGTTGACGGGTTCGTGGTGGACAAGGAAAGCCTGGAAATTGTTGCAAGGCATGTGGGGAACAAGATGAAGTGTGTGATGTACACGAAAGACGGGGCTGATTGGGCGGATGTGCCGGAGCACATGCGGAACATGCCCTGCATTAGTGATGAAGAGATCCTTGAAATCGCCAAAGTGGCCAAATCCGCAGAAAAGAGCCTGGGAGGTCCGCAGGACATGGAGTGGGCGGTTGATCAAGATCTGCCGTTTCCTGAGAGTATTTTCTGGCTTCAAACCCGTCCCGCGAAGGTGGCGGTGAAGAAGAAGGTTTCGGCATCCAGCCTTATTGCTGAATTGATCGCCAAGAAGTTTGGGGGTGTCTAGAATTAAGGACCGGCTGGAAAAACATTAACCTTTTAGACGATCGAGAAGGAGGGGGAAAATGGCACAGGAAAAACAGGAGATGGTGAAACTGTGGGATTCTGTACCCGGCTTTGACTTCAACCCGGACATCGACATACCTGAACTGAATTCGTGGTTCTTTGATGGAGCTCACAGTGTGCCCAGGTGGACACCGATGTTTAGCTGGTTTTGGAACAGATACTGCGGCTACAGTTTCCAGTATGCCGCTGAAGCCTTGAGTTTTCCATGCTTCAAGGGATTCACTGAGAGGGATAAAGATGGAGCATCGTATTTAGCAATGCGCATCGTAAGGGATAAGAGTGAAATAGCAAAGCGAACCTCTGCATTTCAGAAGGCTTTGGTCCCGTGGATTGAGGACTTCCCCGGGCTTTGGGCAGACTACAAGAAAGAGTTATTGGGGATGTATGATAACTTAAAGGCTCTTGATCTGGATGAGGCAACAGGCATTGACCTGATGCACCATCTGTGGGATATGATCGCCATGTACAGGAGGATGTGGGAGATACACACGTTGTGTCTTGAGGCCGCAAAATGCGGCTTCTTTCTGCTTGATGAGCTGGTAGGGCAGTACGGCCTTTCTGCAGAGAGTCCCGAATTTCAAAATATGTTCCGCGGCTTTGATAACGAGGTATTTGCAGTCGATAAGAAACTCTGCGAATTAGCCAAGAATGCCATTGACACGGGTTTCGGCGAGATGTTCTTAAGCAGCACGCCGGAGGAGGTTTTGGCAAAACTGGAGCAGAGTGACGGAGGACAGGTTTGGCTCAAGGACTTTCGGGCTGTTCTGAACGAGCACGGCTGGAGAATGGTACGCATGAACGACATTGATGAGCCTTACTGGCTGGAATATCCCGCAGCTGCCATTGCACCGATCCAGATTTTTGTTAAGCAGGGCGCCGCCTACGACCTGGACAATATACGTCAAGATTTATCCGGGGTAAGGGAGAAAGCAGTCGCAGCGCTCTTGGAAAAGGTTCCAAAGGAGGATAAGGAGTGGTTTTCAGCATTGATAAAGCTGGGGCAGAATCTCAGTGCCTATACTGAAGAGCATGACCTCTATTGTGAATTGCATGCCCATGCTATTTTGCGCCGCGGTTTCCTGGGGATCGGCAGACGATTAGCAAAAGCAGGCGCCATAGACAAACCGGAAGACTGTTTTTTCCTTAACCCCGATGAAGTTGAAATGGTACTGCTTGGTCCCGAATACCACAAGCTGCAGTATATAACTAATCGACGACGGGCACAGTGGGAAAAGCTGAAATTTCAACCCAGTGAACCTGTGTATACTACCAGGGCCAGTTTCGAGGAAGCAGTAGGAATGGATCTGCTGCCGTCAAGAGACCCGGTAATTATCAAAGTTGTGGTGGGAGAAATCCCCAAGGTGAGAGAGGAGCTGAAGGCTGATATCTATGGCGTTTGCGGAGCCCCGGGAGTTGCTGAAGGGCCTGCTCGTGTAGTGATGAGCTACGACGGATTGAAGGATGTGCAGCAAGGTGAAATCCTGGTGTGCCCGGGCTCCAACCCGGCATGGACACCTGTCTTCGGGCTGGTCAAGGCAGTGGTGGCAGATAGGGGAGGAACCCTGAGCCACGCGGCCATCGTCGGCCGGGAGTTTGGCCTGCCCACCCTCGTCAATACCTTTACCGGGACCGCCACTATCAAGACAGGGCAAAAGATCAAGGTGGACGCCACGCAAGGAGCCCTGTACATCCTCGACAAATGATGAAGAAACAAAAGACGGTCCTTATCATTGCAACCCTGGACACCAAAGGTCCCGAGGCCCTTTTCGTGAAAGAAATCATAGAAGATAAAGGGCTCGGAACCCTGGTGATGGACATAGGCATTACGGGCAAGGCTTTTTTCAGTCCGGATATAACAAGCCCCAAAGTGGCTGCAGGCGCTTCGCGAACTCTGCCGGAACTTCTTGCGTTCGATGACGAGGCAAAGGCCATGGCCGAGATGGCCAAAGGCGCCGAGAGAATCGTTCAGGAAATCTTCAAAAACGGTGCTTTTGAAGGTGTCATTGCGCTCGGCGGCTCCATGGGCAGTTCTTTGGCCCTCAGAGTTTTCAGAGGGCTGCCCACAGGACTCACAAAGGTCTTGCTTTCTACGGTCGCTCTATCGGATTTCGTGACTCCCCGGAGCGTCCTCAATGATGTGGTGCTGGTTCAGGCCACCTGCGACCTCTGGGGAATAAACCGCCTTGAGGCTTTTCAAGGGAGGTATTTCACAGGAGGCCTCCCTTTCCCTTTGACCTGCTGCGCCGGCTTTGTTATAGGTTTATCCTGTGATTTTTATTAAGGAGGAAACACAATGATGACTGCCGAAAGCCCTCTGAAAGGGAAGACGATTCTGGTGGTCGACGATGAACCGGATGTTCTCACGACCGTAGCTGAAATCCTTGATGTGTGCCGTGTGGACAGGGCAAGTGATTTTGAAACAGGTCTCCAGTTGATTCTGAAGAACACGTATGACGTCGTGATCTTGGACATCATGGGCGTCAACGGCTTCGAGCTCCTGAAGAATGCAGCTTTGAGGGGTTTCCCCTCGGTGATGCTCACGGCCCATGCCGTAACCCCGGAGGCACTCAAGACATCCATTGAACTCGGGGCGGTTTCTTTCCTGCCAAAAGAGCAGATAAAGGACCTTAAGGAATTGACCGAAGAGGTCGTTTTGGGTGGTGGGAAACGTTTGTGGTGGTTAAAATCCTTGCAGAAAACGGGACCCTATTTCGAGAGGAAATTCGGATCGGATTGGAAAGAAAAGGACAAATTTTTTAAAGAGTTCGAAAAATCGCTCAAGCAAGCATGATTTGAGACAAAAGATTGCATATTTGATCCCGAGTCGGCAAGGCTTTCCCTCTCAATCATTTTTTCATTTATCAATCATTTTCATAAAAGAAAGAGAGGCTTCGGACAGATTCTTCCGTGTAAGATAACCGATCCCATACTCGATACAAGGCGAGCATTCGAGGAGATGAATCTCCCTCAGGCGCTTCTTAGAAAGCTCCTCAGTGATTTCGTCCCTGCAAAGAAAGCCGACTCCCTCATCCTGCTGAACAAGCTTCTTGATCAGAGCGATACTCGCCGTTTCTATGATCATTCTCGGAGAGACCTTGAAGTGCTCTAAATGCTCAACGATGATATCTCTGGTGGCTGAACCCTTGATCGGGGCGATGAGGGGAACTTTGTTGAGTTCGGCAATTGAAATCTTGCCTCGTGGCAGACGGGTGCTCTTGTGCGAAGCGAAAAGAGCGATTTCCTTGCGTCCCATTAGCCGCATTTTCAGCCTCTTGTCATCGGGCCGATAACGCGCTACGACAAGTTCATTCCTGTGGTGGAGAACACTCTTCACCATTTCAGAGGTCGTTCCACGATCGACAATGACCTTAATACCGGGATACTGAGATTGAAAGGCTGTGATAAGCGTCGGCATGACATCTACGGCCGCCGTCTCAGAACATCCTATTTTCAATTCTCCCGACTTTCCCTTAGTGATTTCTGCAATGAGCATTTCAAGATCGTCAAGCTCTTCGAAAATCTTTCGAACATTCTCGAAAAAGGTTGCACCGGACTCGGTAAGACGCATCCCATTTCCCGATCGGAACAAGAGTCTCAAGCCAAGGTTTTCCTCCAGCTGCTTCACCTGCGACGTGACGGCCGCGGGAGTGACCATCAAGTCTTCAGCAGCCTTTGTAATGCTCTCTGATTTTGCGGCGGAATAAAATGATCTTAGCTGATTCACATTCAGAACCATGTGTCCACCCTCAGTGCGACTCTTTCAACCTTGGAGCCTATCCCGATATATTTTTAGTTTTTCTTAAAATGATTTTAGTTTTTTTGAATTGTGATGTCAAACAAAGCGATCTAAAAGTTAAAGGTAGCGCCTGATCAGAAGGACAGAGAGAGCAAATATCCCCTCGGAGCCTGTCTGATATCTTGTGTTTGCCTAAAAGGGTGGCTTACGCAAGGGTATCCCTATCGTCACTCCCGCGGTGGCGAAAGTCCGGAATAGTCCCGGAATAAAGGATTCCCGTCTTTGTAGTAACGGCGGCACAAAGGCAAGAACCGGTTACTCAACAGTTTGCAAAATGGGTCTTTTCATACTTTAAGCACTTTAGAGACTTATCGACATAGGAGGGAACAACATGGCAGACAAAATTTATGACGCGATTGTTATCGGAGGGGGACACCATGGGACGATCATTGCGCCCTATCTTGCTAAGGCCGGAATGAAAGTTGGTGTTTTTGAGAGGCTGGATCATCTTGGCGGCGGTGCGGTCACTGAAGATGGGCCGGCGCCGGGGTTTCGCATGAACTTCTGCGCCAACTGGACGCGATTTTATGCTCATCACGCTTACAAGGAATTCGATCTTCGAGCCGAAGGACTCGAGTATACGTTTCCGGATACCAATGAAGCCATTGTCTTTGATGATGAAACCGCCTATGTGAGCTACGCCGCTTTTCCCGTCGTGAATAAAGTCACAGGAGAGACGAAGTACAGCGAAAAGAACGCCCAAAGGACTTATGAGTCCATTGCCCGGTTTTCAAAGGCCGACGCAGAACACTATCTTCATCTTACCAAGGTCTATGAAGAGAAATGGCGGCCTGCCTTTCGTAGGCACAGATACTCCCCGCCCACACCTTACGGGACCCCCGATGCCCTGGAAGAGCTTTTGTCCGACCCCAAGAGCGGACTGGATCCATCCATGCAATTTATGACTTGCAAGCAGATCGCGCACTATTTCTTTGAAAGCGATGAACTCAGGATCTTGGCTCTCAGGGGATTTATGACCTCGGGAGGCATCTTTCCTGATGACGTACCGGGGCTCGCGATGATTATTGCCAATATCCATCTGGTGCTCGGTTGGGAGCCCGCAGCGGTCGCGAAAGGGGCATCACAGGCCATCACGGATGCTCTTGTATCGGCAGGCAAAAAACTGGGAGTGGAGTATTTCATCAATTCTGACGTAGACAAGGTTATGATAGAAAATGATAGGGCCAAAGGCATACGCCTCACTGACGGCACCGAGGTCGCAGCTAAGCAATTGATCGTAGGAGATATTGGAACGCCTCAACTGTTTCTCCGGCTCCTCGACAAAAAGCTGATCGGCAGCGAAATGAAACGCAGGCTCGAGACGAATCTATATGACCGGGGCCATGTCTTTTGGGGGACCCTAGCTGTCCACGAGCTTCCCCAATACAAGGTCGCAGAATCTAATCCGGACATCAATGCCACACCTCGCACCTATTGGGCACCTAAGGATCTCGCCTACATGGAAAACAAATATATGCATGAACTCTTTCTTTTCGGGATGGGGTCAAAGTTTTTTTGTTTGACAGCTCCCGACACCATTTGGGACCCCGTTCGGGCGCCGGAAGGAAAACAAACCATTCTGTTTGAAGAATACTCTTGCCCCGCCCCTTTTTACTCCAGGAGAGAGTGGCGCCAAATGGCCGATGAATTTTTGAATTCCCTTCTTCAGCAGTGGGAGGAATATGCCCCAAATATGACGAAAGACAATGTTATCGGATCTCGTGTCATTACCCCGGTAGATCTTCAGGATACTCATTTGGATATGAAAGACGGATCATGGTGCGAAGGGAGCATGGCGGCCTCTCAGAGTGGGCGTTTTAGAGGGCTGCCTGGAGGTTTTCGTACTTTCATCAAAAACCTTTATATGTGTTCTTCAGCTATGACCGGCGGGGGGGGTATCGGACGAGGTTCAAGTTTTAATTGCTACCAGGCGATAGCAGAGGACTTCGAGCTGCCGAAGCCGAAATAGTCGTTTGACGAGACTGCTTGGACATCTGATGAAATCGTGAGAACTTATTCCGTTCGTCACTTCCGCCTCTGCCGGAATGGCGATCCGGTTAAAACAATTTAGCTGTTTAAAAAATCGCAAGCATCAGGCATGGGGGTCCCTCTTAAAACTGCAAAAAGATATTAAAGGAGAAATGAGCTATGTCTTCAAAAAATATTTTTAATCTGGAGGGAAAAGTCGCGTTGGTTACGGGAGCCGCCTTAGGATTAGGGCGGAGTTTTGCTCAAACTCTGGCACAGGAAGGGGCGGATGTGGCTATTGTGGACATCAATAAAGATAATCTGGATGAGACGGAAAGAATTCTAAAAGCAACAGGTCGAAAGGTCCTCAAGATTGTCGCGGATGTGTCAAACCCCACGGATGTCGCCCGAATGGTGGACGAGAGTGTTTCCAACCTCGGCCCACTCAATATTGCCGTAAACAACGCAGGGATAATCACCAAGCCCGCACGCCTTCATGAGATGCCTCTGGAAGACTGGAACAAAGTAATTTCCGTGAATTTGACCGGGGTATTTCTATGTATGCAAAAAGAAATAGAGCTTATGCTAAACAAAGGAAAAGGGGGCAGCATTATCAATCTTTCCTCTGTCCTGGGCCTTGTGGGGCTGGATCCAGATTTGATGCCGCGAGTTAGTTATATCGCATCAAAACATGGCGTGCTGGGCCTCACTAAACAGGGTGCGGTTGAGTATGCCGAGCATGGCATCAGAGTAAATGCAATTGCTCCATCTTGGTTTTCAGGCACATCTTTAAGTCGAGATAGGACCAAGGCTCAAACAATGGAAGAACAGCACCTGAGGGAACAAAAGGTAATAGCCCTCACTCCAATGAAAAGACGTGGACAAATCGATGAGCTGCAGGGGCTTCTCCTTTTTCTTGCCTCCGACGCTTCCAGCTACACAACAGGCCAGGTTATTGTCTCCGATGGAGGATGGACGGCGCATTAAATAAAAAGAATCTTCTCCCACACCATCCCGGGATTTTTTCGTTGA
>JAFGDM010000124.1 GCA_016932115.1 Deltaproteobacteria bacterium
CTCCACCCCGACTACTCTTCGTTTTGCAGTTTTAAGAGGGACCCCCATGCCTGATGCTTGCGATTTTTCAAACAGCTAAATTGTTACAACCATTTTATCATTTTAGGCTCTTGAAAAAAGGGATTATAATAATCTATAGAAGCTCATGACGGGAGGATATACCATGGATCTTCAGGAATATTTTGATCGAGCAAAAGGGATCGGTGTTCTGGCAACGGCGGACAGGGAAGGGAAAGTCGATCTGGCCGTTTACAGCAAGCCTCACGTGATGGACAAGGAAACAATCGCCTTTATTATGGCCGACAGACTGACCCACCACAATCTTCAGTCAAACCACCGTGCGGCATATCTATTCAAGGAGGATGGCGGCGGGTACAAAGGCGCCCGTCTGTTCCTGAAAAAGCTCAGAGAAGAAAAGGACAGTGAACTCCTCTATACCATTCGAAGAAAACGGCATGGATCCGAAAAGGACGAAAGCAAGCCACGTTATCTCGTCTTCTTCAAGGTGGAGGAGGTGCTGCCTTTGATAGGTGCGGGAAGGGATCCGGGAAACGATTAGAGGGCATTCGAATCGAGTGACGATCCGGCAAACGGCCCCGGCGCTTCGCTTTGGGGTTATGAAGAAGACAGCTCATAGCTGAAAGCTGATAGCTAATAGGAAGAACCGGTAGCAAAGAAGCCAGAAGGCCGGAAAGCCACGGAAAGAACCCGTGCCTTTGGAGCTTTGCCGTTCATTCGGCATTTCAACTTTTCTTACCGCGTGGTTGAACCGATGACTCATGGTATTACCTCCAGGATAGGGCAACTCTTCATGGCAGGCATGCCGGGCGCTGGCCTTGATGAAAGAACATTGTTTCTTATCCGGGAATTTAATCTTGGGGGCATAATTTTCTTTTCCCGCAATATCGAGAATCCGCTTCAGCTCGCAGGGCTTTGCCGGGACCTTCAAAAAGAAGCGCTGCGCAGCCATGGCACGCCTCTTTTTCTGGCCGTCGATCAGGAAGGCGGCCGGGTGGCCAGGCTCAGAGAGCCTTTCACGCGGTTCTGTGGTAACGAGGCCATAGCCGCAGACCGGGAATGTGTGAAGCGGGCCGAGGAGTTCGGCACTGCCACGGCAAAGGAAATGACACTGGTGGGCCTTAATATGGACTTTGCCCCCGTGGTGGATGTGCAGAAGGGAGAGCTGGAGAAGCATCTCCAGGGCCGTAGCTTTGGAGATAACCCCCGAAAAGTAGCCCTTCTGGGAAGAACGGTTATCAAGTTTCTTCAAGAAAACGGAGTCATGGCTGTAGCTAAGCATTTTCCAGGCCTGGGCCGGGCCGGGGTGGATCCCCATGTTCATCTGCCTATCATTGACGCACCCAGGGAAGAGATTGAAAGGATCAATCTCCTTCCCTTCAGGATGGCCATTGATCAGGGGGTGACGGGCATCATGAGTTCCCATGCCGTCTATCCTGCCCTGGACCCGAAACAGCCTGCCACCCTATCCCGCGAGATTCTGGCCCGTCTTTTAAGGGATGCCATGGGTTTTGAAGGACTCATCGTGACCGACGATCTGGAAATGGGCGCCATTGTCGGTCAAAGGCCTGTGGCGGAGGCGGCCGTCGCAGCCTTTCATGCGGGAGCGGATATGCTTCTGATATGTAAAGAGCAGCAGAATGTATCCGACGCCTACGCTCTTATTAGAGATCGCTTATTACAGGGCAAAATAGCAGAGGAGAGGGTGCTTCAGTCCCTGGAGAGGGTGGAAAAAGCGAAAGCCCGCTTCTTGAGGGCAAAGGAAGAGATATCGACGGCTGCAGTGAGGGATTATTTCAAGATGAACGCCTGAGGGCGCTCAGTGCTTAGTGTTTCCTGCCCGCTTTCAACGCCCAGTCGGGAGACGGGACCTCGATGGTGATCCGCTCTTCGCGGGTCGGGTGCTTGAAGGTGAGTGACTTGGCCAAGAGCCTTATAGCGCCGTTCTTGAGGCCCCAGGGCGCACCATACTTCACATCTCCTTCGATGGGGTGCCCTATGCCGGCCATTTGGGCACGAATCTGATGCTTCCTTCCGGTGACGAGCCGGATTTCAAGAAGAGATTTTTCTCCTTTGGTCCGGATCGTGCTGTAACTCAAGAAGGCTTCTTTGCCGTCCTTTTGGTCTTTTTCGACCAACCCGGATTTTTTCTCTCCGGATTTTAGAAAAGATGCGATGGTGCCGGACGCGGGGGTGGGTTTTCCATGAACCAGGGCCCAGTAGATTTTCTCCACGCTCCTGGACCGGAGTTGCTCGGAAATCCGGGAGGCGGCCTTGGATGTTTTCGCAAAAAGGACAACCCCGGAGACAGGGCGGTCGAGGCGGTGAAGGAGCCCGATAAACACATTCCCTGGCTTGAGGTGCTTATTTTTGATATAGTCCCTGGCAATGTCCATGAGGGACGCGTCGGCGGATGCGTCTCCCTGAACGGGGACCCCTGAAGGCTTGTTGAGAGCGATCAGGTGGTTGTCCTCAAAAATGACTTGGATCTTTTTCGCTAAACCCTTTTCGAACTGCTTGCTTGTCATGAAACCCCTATCACCTGGAACGCGAAAAAGCGGGGCCGCTCCAAAGGAAAGGCTCGTCCCCGGGTTGCCCGCCCTCAAGATATGGTTTCGTAAAAGTAATCTAACCCTGAGCGAAAAGCAATACAGGCAGCTCTGGCTGTACCACACCCTTTTGCGGCAAAAGAACGCTGAGTATGATCTCACCCGGATCTATCAGTTCGACAATATGGTCCAGAAACACTATATCGACTGCATCCTCGTGGCAAAACTGCTCCACGGGGATATTCCTTCCCCTATGCTCGATATCGGCACCGGTCCGGGGTTTCCGGGGGTCCCACTGAAAATCGTTTCCCCGAGGACGACATTCATTCTCTCCGAAGGCCGGCATCGAAGGGTCCGGTTCCTCAGGGAGGTGGTGGAAGAGCTGGATCTCAAAGGCGTTGAGATCTTTGAAGGGAAGATCTATGGGTCTTTCAGCAGGCCGGTCAAAGGTGTCATCACGCGGGCCCTCGAATCCATACCCAAAACCTTGGGCCGCGTTCTGAATTGCCTTTCTCCCGGAGGCAAGGCTATCTTTATGAAAGGCCCGTATTGCGATGAGGAGCTGAAGGAAGGGGTTGAGAGATTTAAGACGGAATACGTTCTCGTCGGCGATATCGCATACCGAATCCCGCTTACCGCCCACCGCCGGAGGCTTGTGATTTTTGAAAGACGGGGGACATCTCAGGGTTTATAGAGGGACCCCCATGCTTGGTGCTTAGGGTGTTTTCAAAAAGCCAAAGTGTTACGAAATTTCAAATATCTTTGGCTGGTATTTCAAACAGCTCCTAAGAAACTGTAACATATCTTTACAGTTGTCTCAATATATAACCCCGAAGCGAAGGGACGGGGTCATTTGCTAAATTGTTGGTAACGTTCAAAAGTGTTTGCAAGACTTACAAAATGATCTCAGGCAGCATTCCGCACGCCGGACAGGGCCGGGGCCTTTTTCGGAGTGACTGGCGGTAGGGCGCCGTTTTTTCACGGTTTATCTGTGGGGGAAACCCCTGGCCCCGAGCGCATGCGAGGGGAACAGCGGGAGGGGGCAGAACTCCCCCGTAGATA
>JAFGDM010000125.1 GCA_016932115.1 Deltaproteobacteria bacterium
AAGCCACATCGCCGTGTTATGCTTTGGGCAACGGGTGAGGCGGGCGGAGGTCTTCCGGGGTATCGCCGAAAGAGTTCGATCCTCGAAATTTCCGTGAAGCCTCGCCGCCCGCCTTTGCTACCCCCGGTGTTCTAATGCTCCACCCCGAATATTCTTCGTTTTGCAGTTTTAAGAGGGACCCCCATGCCTGATGCTTGCGATTTTTCAAACAGCTAAATTGTTACCCCATTTTTATGTCATTTCGAGCAAAGCGAGAAATCTTAAGAACATAACACTTTGAAAAAACCGGATTTCTACAGGACTTTATCCTGAGCATGCCGAAGGAGTCGAAATGACAGATGCGGATTTTTCGACTTTTTGCTAAATCATCAACATTTCATAGCACAAAATGTTGGAGAGTTGGTAGTTGCAATCGTGCGGGCAAAAGGGTAAGAAAAAGGTTCTTTTTTTTGGTAGAAACCATTCTTGAAGAGGGGACCCGATGTTATGGAGAGAATCAACCCGGATTATGTGGCGGCTGTGAGGAGGATCGTGAATGGATGTCCGTATTTCAAGCTTCTTTCGATCGACATCAAGGATCTGGGGTGGGGCGAATCCCGGTTGGAGATTCTGGTCCAGGAAAAACATCTGCAGCCTTTTGGTATTGTTCACGGGGGTGTTTTTGCCTCCCTCATCGATGCAGCCGCCTTCTGGGCTGCGTACTGTCAGATCCCCGGGGAGGTAGGAATGACGACCGTGGAGATGAAGATCAACTATCTGGCCCCTATCAGCACGGGTCGCATGGTTGCCAAAGGCAGAGGAATCCGGGCCGGTAAGACCCTCTGTTTGGCTGATGCATCCGTTTACAATGAAAGCGGGACATTGCTCGCGCACGGCACTGCGACGATGATGATCCTCAAAAACTTACAGATACAGGGTGCATCGGGTTGGCCGCCGAAGTTTCTGCCCTCATCGAGCGATGAAGCTCAATAAGAGCTTTATGAAATTATTCTTGGCGGATTTTATGGTGAGGCTTTTATGAACAACATCAAGGTGAGGCATTATAAGATTCACCTGGAGCCGGACCTCACACGGTTCGTGTTCGAAGGAAGGGTTGATATTTATCTTGACGCTCCGGGACCGACCCGGGAAGTGTCTTTGAACGCTTTGGACCTTGCTTTTTGGGAATGCCGGGTTATTGTCGGAGGAGGACCTGAAAACTGCTCCTTTTCCCTTGATCCAAATAAAGAAGTGCTGACCATTTTTCTGCCTCAAGAACTGGATGGTGAGATCGCCCTTTCCATCTCTTATACGGGAAAGATCAATAACAAGATGGCCGGCTTTTACAGGAGCAGCTATGTGCTCAAAGGGACGGAGCTTTTTATGGCCGTCACTCAATTTGAAGAAAGTGACGCCCGAAGAGCCTTTCCATGCATGGATTTTCCTGCCGCCAAAGCGACTTTTGACGTGGAAATAGTCGTGGATGCAAAGAAGTCCGCCCTGTCCAACATGCCGATCCAGGAAGAAAAGGATTTAGGAGAGGGCCGGAAATTGGTTACGTTCGAACGCACCCCCAAGATGTCTACCTACCTTCTCTTCTTCGCAGCGGGGGATCTTGAATTCATCGAAGACCCGGGGGATGTGCTGATTCGTGTCGTAACTGTGCCCGGAGCAAGCCGACAAGGCCGGTTCAGCCTTGAATTCGCGAGAAAAGCGCTCACGTTTGCCGAGAGCTACTATGGTATCAACTACCCTTTGCCTAAACTCGATTTGCTGGCAATCGCCGATTTTGCCGCAGGAGCCATGGAAAACTGGGGAGCCATGACATTTAGAGAGAATTTGCTTCTTCACGACCCTGATACGACATCTAAGGCAGGAGAGGAAAGAATCTGCGAGGTCATTGCCCACGAGTTGGCCCACCAGTGGTTCGGAGACCTGGTGACGCCGGAGGACTGGAAATACCTCTGGCTCAACGAGAGCTTTGCAACCTATTTCGGTTACCGCATAGTGGGCCACTATTACCCCGAATGGGATATATGGGATCAGTTTATTCATGGGCAGACGGCAACCGCGCTTGATCGAGACGCTCTTTACGAAAACTTTCCCATTGAGATTCCGGGTGGAGAGCACGTAGTCATAAATGTCAGTACAGCTCCCATCATATACAATAAAGGAGCGAGTATTTTACGGCAGGTGGAAGGGTATGTGGGGGGAGATCACTTCAGGGAAGGGCTGGTGCGATACCTGAAGACCCATGCTTACGGCTGTGCGACGAGCCATGATTTCTGGGAAGCCCTTGGGGCGGTTTCCTCCAAACCGGTAGCAGAAATGATGGAGAACTGGATCGGCCAGGCGGGCTTTCCTTTGATTGAGGTTAGAAAAGAAGAGAACCGTTTGATCCTAAGGCAGGAGAGATTTACCTATATGCCCGGGCCGTCGGACCAAAGGTGGTTGATTCCATTGTCGCTGCGCCTCTTTTATGAAAACGGGGCAAGCAAGGTCATGGAAGCTTTTCTCAAAGAGGAAACCCTGTCTCTTCAACTGGAACGGGGTGTGACGGCTTATAAGATCAATGACGATCAGTGCGGATTTTACAGGGTCAAGTATGTGAACAGGGGAAACCTCGAAGAATTGGGGAGGCTGGTCCAAAAAAAGGCGCTGGGACCGGTGGACAGGTGGGGCCTTCAGAACGACTTTTACGCCCTGGTAAAAAAGGGAGATATGACTATTGATGAGTACCTTGACTTCCTGTCTCATTATCCGGACGAAGACGCTTTTTTGCCCCTGATCGGTATTGCCTCCAATCTCCATCATGCCTACGTTGTGTCCGAAGGGCGGCGCAGAGATCAGATCGCCTCTCTTGGTGCGGATTTATGGGGAAAGGTGCTTGATCGGATCGGTTATGAACCCCACCGCGAGGACCGCCACACCACTACCGTTTTGAGAGAGCAACTTTTCTGGCATGCCGTTTTGTTCGGCTCGGAGAAGGCGGTCGACTTCGCCGGCCGCAGCTTTTCAACCCTCCTCGGCGGGGAAAAGGTTCACCCGGATATCATGCGGAGCCTGATGCAGGCCGGGGCGTTTCTAGGAGGAGAAAAGACCTTTGGATGGCTGAAGGAGCGTTTTAAGGCCTCTCAGAGCGAGCACGAGCGAATGAATATTTTAGCGGCTTTAGGCTGCTTCAAACAAGAGGCGATCCTCGAACAGGTGAAGGAACACATTTTAAACCAGGTACCGGAGAGGAACAAATCCCTGGCCATCGGGGCGCTGGCGGAGAACGTGGGTGCCATTCCCCATATGTGGCAATGGTACCTGACAAACCATGCACGCCTTGAGGCATTTCATCCCGTGCACTACGAACGGGTGGTGGCCGCGATCGTACCCTATGGGGGTTTGGGCAAAGAAGAAGAGGTCAGGGGATTTTTCAGCCGTTACATGAAGAAGACCGACAAGGCCAAGGATGTGATTAAGCTTTCGCTTGAGAAGCTTGAGATCCATGCGCGAATGCGGAAGGCTTTTTCAGCAGGCAGTTGAATGGTTCCCGATTTTTTCTGTCGCTGAAATAAGGAATAGAATTTAGGTAACAATTTAGCTGTTTGAAAAATCGCAAGCATCAGGCATGGGGGTCTCTCTTAAAACTGCAAAACGAAGAGTATTCGGGGTGGAG
>JAFGDM010000026.1 GCA_016932115.1 Deltaproteobacteria bacterium
AAGCGAATCAAGACCAAACCAACTGCGAGCTCTTGCGTTAAGCGTCTTAATGCAAAGCTACAAAGGGGGGAAACCAAGAAGAAGCGCAGAAAAGTCCCGGGCCCTGAAGACTAGAATTTCCGTATCCTATTTTTGTGAGCTCACCTCAGAGAAGTTTGATTACCTTGAGCCATCCGGGTTTTTGGGCCGAAGCTTGCTGAATCGCGCTTTCGGCACCCAGCACTGTGACCGGCCCCTCTGTCATGGCGCCCTTGAGGGCCTTACCGAAGGATCGGAAGTCGGAAACGGTTGTGCCGAGAATCTCCTCCCGTATTTTCTGTCGATCCGAATCTGTCTCTCCCGACAAATACCGGGCCAGAGAAACATAGCCTTTTGCGTCCGGAAGCAGGTGCTGATCCATATCCCCGATGGTTCCAATAATTGACTTTGTTAATTCCTCATCGCTGAGATCGAGCTGCTCCAGGAATTGGGCTGAGTCGTCAAAAACGCCAAGGGTTCTTGTAAGATTGGGATCCCGATAGGAGACCAGGGTAAAAACGCCTGAAAGGCGATCGAAACTGCTGAAGGCGCCATAGGCGCCTCCTTGGACGCGGACCTTTTCCCAGAGCAAGGCATTTCGCAGGTATCGGGTAATGACGTGGGACGAGCCGTGAAAAAGGTACCCCGCACTGTAAAGGCACGCGCCCTTTCCGGCGTAATTGACCTGGCTGGGAATGATCATGCCCTCATCGCGGTTCATAGAGTCAGCGATCCATATTTCTTTTTTAGTGGGCCGAGTAGGAAGTGTTTCCAAGAAGTCTTTTACCTGTAATTGAAAGCGGGCCCAGGACGCCTGGTCCTGTGTGACATTGATGATCATGCTCTCTCGATTAATCAGAATTCGTTTCATTTCTTCGAGATCGGCGAGCACGGAAGGCCATCGCTTGTCAACGGCTTTTGCCAGATCTCTGAGGAAGAAGAGTTGACTGATCCCTCCCATCTGCTCGGCCGCCCAATCCGCCTCATTGAAATGGGCGCGAAGCCGAAGGCCGACAAGTTGGTGTCCTGCGGGTACCAACATTTCCTCCTGTCTGGCCTTTGCTTCCAAGACCATCTGCCGGAATCGCTCTTTGTTGTCAAGCCGGACTTTGAGAAGCACATCCCTCAAAATATCCATGAGACTCTTGCTTAGTTCCGCCATAGCCTTGGCGCGGAAAAAAAGCCAGACTGTCGAGCGCTGCCCGTCTTTCATCATTGAGGTGTGGTAAAGAGGCCTAATGCCGCCCGTTTTTCTGCTGATCCGCTGGGTCAGGGTGACATAATCCTCTTCCTCGGTTCCCATTTCGAGAAAAGCCCGACTGAAGAGTGAAAGGTATGGGATATACTTCTGCGGCAGGCTGTGCAGATCAAAGCCGATGTCCAGATAGGTAACCCCGCTGGTGAATAGATCATGGTAGACTATCTCCGCTCCCATTTCTTTAGATAGAGCGATAGGGATGGTCTTGTTCACCCGGCTCAAATCCTGGATTTTGAGTGTGGGAACAGCGGCAAGGGCTTCAGGAGGATCAGGCGTCTCCTGCATCCGCCTCAAGGCGGCGGTGTTGGCCGCAATTTCACTCAACTCCTCCGGGCTCATGCGATTTTTGGCCCCGTCCAGCCGCTCCCGTTCCTCTCTATCGAGTTTTGAAGACAGGTCCGGATCCGGCTTCAAAAACAGAAGCGTTCGATGAGCATTTTGAAGCAGGTATTGATCGATAATCGTTTCAAAAAAACGTTTTTCCGAGGTGATGCGGTTTTTAAGGGCCTTGAGTGGTTTTTCGAAAGCAACGAGGGCGAGAGGGTCTTCCCCATATAACCATGTGGTCAGCGCCCGCAACATAATCAACAAACCGCGGGGATAGCTCCCTGTGTTGTTTTCCCTCAAGATGAATTCGGTCGTGTTGATTGCAGCTTCGACGGTGTGGTGGTGAATGCCTTCTTTCAGAAGGCGCTTCAGGGTATCAAAGATCAGGACCTCCACTTTCTCAGGCTTTCGAGGGTCAATCCCTTTGAGGCCCGTAGAAAAGTACATCTGCCTGAGGTCGTTTCCGAGACCCTCTCCCGCCAGATCTTCCCCGAGGTTGGAATCCATAAGAGCCTTGCGGAGCGGGGAACCGGGCATACCCAGGAGGATGTACTCGAGCATGTGAAAGGCAAGGTTCCATTCAGACCTGGAGGTCTCTTCAAGAAGCCAGTTCACTGTGACCATGCCTTTAACGGGTTCTCCCTCGGCGGCCCCGGATGGAAAAGCTTTTATTATAGTTCTGGGTTCATTCAGAGGCTTCTGGATCGGTACAGCCGAATCTACTTCCCTAGCCTCGAAATCCTTTAGATAGTTTTGAACGAGGCTCAGGCGCTCTTGAGGATCATCATCGCCGTAGAAGTAAATGCGCCCGTTGGATGGATGATAATAAGTTTCATGGAAAGCTTTGAACTGCTCAAAAGTCAAGTCCGGAATTTTTGATGGATCCCCTCCCGAGTCAAAGCCATAGGGTGTATCTGGGAAAAGGGACTGCTGGGAATATTCCGCCAGAAGATTGTCCGGCGAGGAACGGGCCCCCTTCATTTCATTAAACACAACCCCTTTGTATGTCAAAGGATCATCCGGTTTTTCAAGTTCTAGGTGCCAGCCCTCCTGTTGAAAAATGTGGGGATTGAGGCGTGGGTAAAAAACCGCATCCAGATAGACATCAATAAGGTTATAAAAATCCTGGACATTCTGACTCGCCAAGGGGTAACAGGTCTTGTCGGGATAGGTCATGGCATTGAGAAAGGTCTTGAGAGAACCTTTTAGAAGTTCCACGAAGGGCTCTTTCAAAGGGTACTTCCGGGAACCGCAGAGAACGGAATGCTCCAGAATGTGCGCCACCCCGGTGGAGTCTTTAGGCGGCGTTCGAAAAGTGATTCCAAACACCTTGTTTTCATCGTCGTTGATCAGGGATAGGAGTTCACACCCTGTCCGGTCGTGGCGAAAAAGCTCCGCCCTGGTTCGAAGCTCCGGAATCTCTTTTGCAGCAATCTTTATGAATCCGTTGGTTCCGGTCATTTCATCTAAGCCCTTTCTAGACTCACGATAGAAAGTAGGTATGTGTGGGGAAAATCAAATGGGGCCGTGAGGCCGTACTCCGCATGGTTGCGCACCGACTCCTATTCAGCCTCTTCAGTTTGTAGGAGTCAAAAAATCGGATCTGCTTTTCGCTGATCGATTCAACGATCGACCAGTGATCCCACATGGGGCCGCCAAGCCCTATAAGGATGGCTCTGGGGCCGCCTCCATTTAGGAAGCTCATCATTTCGCTCCAGAAGGTATCCAACGGTGTCTCGGGATATTGCTTAAAAGGCATCATCCGATTGCTGATCCTGTTTCCCACAACATCCATAAAAATACCACCGATTGTTGTTAATCCTATCCCCTCGATCAAGATCTTAGCCAGATCATTGGTTCTCTCCAGGTAAAGAACGATTTCCTTAAACAACTCTCTGGATTGTTCTTCGTCGATCCCTGATATAATTCTCGTGGCATTGACAATGCTGTAAACGGCGCATAATCCGTCAAGTGCCCCTTGTTCGTACGGTTTCATTTCAACACTCTCCGACGGCTTTGTCAAAAATCGAAGTGCTTGGATATTCCTCTTATTAAAGTGTCACAAGGCAAGTCGGCGGGCCTTACAACTCCTGGGGATGGAGCAAAGGGTGGCGATGGGAGGCAAGACGAACCATCTTGCTTAACATTGCTCCATATGAATATCCAGCCACCTCGGCGGCACAAGCCATGCTGGTATCTGAACTTATGTCCGGGTTGGGATTGACATCCAAAACATAGAAAATCCCGTCACGGAGGCGTATATCCAACCGTGCATAATCCCGGCAGCCCATGACACGGTAAGCCGCTTGCGCCACCTGCTCCAAATCTTCGGATTCTTTCTCGTCGAGCATTGCCGGCAGACTTAGCCTGATCTGGTCATAATGGCGCGAACCCGGGTTAAACTTAGAGTCAAAGGTGCAAAGTCGATCTCGTACATCTTTGAAAGCCGAAAAATCCATTTCTGCCGGAGGCAGCATCTCGACTGAATTGTTCCCCCAAAGTGACACATGAAACTCGCGACCGTCGATAAAATCCTCCACCAACGCAGGTTGGCGGAAATTTTCAAGAACATAAGCAATTCGGGCTCGGAGTTTTTCAGGACTCAGAGCCACAGCTTCGCTGGTTACCCCGGAACTTGAATGTTCTCGAGCGGGTTTTACAATGGCCGGAAAGGTCCCCCATCCGTCGACTTCAAGATTGTTGTACATTCGCCATGCAGGGGTTGGGACCCCCGAATCTCTCAAAAGATGCTTGACCCTTCCCTTATCCCAGCTCAGAGCGAGCACTTCCGGCGTTGACCCGGTGTAAACAAACCCAAGCGATTCGAGAGACTCTGCAACCAAAGCCTCGCTGAAAGGAATTCCCGGAAACCCTTCGCACCAGTTAAACACAATGTGATTGCCGGGATGAAAATCTTTCAGGCTAGCGGCCAGGTCTGAGTCGAAGATCGGCACATTCTTAACGATATGCCCTTCGGCTCGAATAGCTTTCTCCAGGGTTTTAACCTCTTCCAAGGCATTTTTCAGGTCACAGGCCTCCCAGCCCGGGTCAAGGTTGTGAAGCAGTAACACAGAAAGATCGCTGCGCCTCTGGTCTGCCATTTCGACTCGTTCTATCCCGCTCTTTTTGTCACATCGCAACAAGACCCGACAGAACACGCATTCAAACAGTCACCGCGCCCGGCCCGGGGAATCATCCGCCCGGCCCGTAACTTCTCTTTATTATCCCTGAAAACTACGGAAATATCAACCCCAAACGGGAAGATACTCCATATAGTAACGGTAAAAGGCGGCCAAGACAAGAGCATGGGTAATTTCTCCGTCACGGATGAGTCTCGGGATTTCCTCCAGCGATCTCACCTCGACTTCAATATCCTCTTTTTCGTCCTGCTCTTGTATCGTTACCCTGACTACGTCCTTGGCCAGATAGGTATGGCAGCGGTTCGTCAGAAAGGCCGGGTTAGGGTGTACGCTGCCCAAAAAAATCATCTCTTTCGGCTCAAAACCGGTTTCTTCAAGGAGCTCTCTGCGTGCCGCCGTCTCTGGTGTGTCACCGGTTTCCACGATTCCTCCCGGTATTTCAATGGTCACTTTTCTGGTGCCGTGTCGGTATTGGCGGATGAGGACGATCTCCCCTTGGGGGGTAACGGGGATCACGTTGACCCAGTCGGTGGATTCAAGGATATAGAAGTCATGGTAGGCATTAGTGCGCGGGGATTGGGCCCGATCCGTGCGGAGGTTGAAAATCCGGAAGGACTCGTTGAGCCGGCTTGCAAGCACTTTCCAAGGTTTGGGGGGCATAATTTTTCTTCTCTGACATGAAATAAGCGGACTATAGGAAAAAGTTTTTTAAAGCTCAAGCCTAAAGAGTGCAGTAGCCCCTTTTCCATGCTTTTGTGATTTCTCTTTCATTTAAGCACCAAGTCGTATCTGCTAAGAATCCTCAACGGGGTTCGAAGAAGCGGTGCAAATCCTCCAGGTTTTGAGTCAGAGGAATTTCGGGAAGGCTCTCAAAAAATGACCGGCCGTATCGACTCCGGATCATTCTCACATCCAGGACTGAGAAAACGCCCCGATCCGTACTCTTTCGGATCAACCGGCCCAGCCCTTGTTTGAGGGCAATAATGGCTGAAGGAAGCTGATATTCCATGAAAGGGTTTCCCCCCCGGCTTCGGACAAGGTCAATGCGAGCAGCCACAAGGGGGTCCCCGGGCGAATCAAAAGGGAGCTTGTCTACAATGAGGCAACTCAGGGCCTCTCCGGGAACGTCCACGCCCTGCCAGAAAGAGCCTGTAGCAAGAAGAACGGAGTGGGTGTCTTTTTTGAACTCTTCGAGGAGCGTGCTTCTGGGCGCCTCTCCTTGTTTGAAGAGAGTGTAAGGGATCCTCCCTTTAAGAAACCCATGGACGCCGTTCAGATTGTTATAGCTCGTGAAGAGCACTAGGGCGCGGCCGGCAGTAATCCGGAGGATTTTCTCGATTCTCCGTCCCAGCCTCTCAACAAAGAAAGCCTCCTGGGGCACGGGGAGATCTTGCGGCACGTACAGGAGCGCCTGCTCTTTGAAATTGAAATGGGAGGGATAAATCCCTTGCAAAACATTTTTTTCCAGTCCCATTCTTGAACAAAAGTACTCAAAATTTCCTGCTGTTGAAAGGGTTGCAGAGGTGAAAACCAGGGTCTTCACTTTTTCATAAAGCGATTCTCTCATGCTGTGCGAAATATCAAGGGGCGAAGCGTGAATAACCAGAGTTTTCTTTCGTTTTTCGTACCATTTCAACCAGCCCGGCTCGCGTGTAACAAGGATTTCATCCAACCTTTCGCTCAAATCTCCCGCCCTCTCTGCAAGAGCCTGGCGGCCGACAGAGCCCGACTCCTTGAAGCCGGATTTCTGTTGAATGAAGCTCAGGGCTCTTCGGATTTCATGGCAGACCCCTTCTTCTAAGGTTTTCATGGTTTGGTCGGTTAATCGCCCCCTGTCCTCCCCTTGGCGAAAAAGCTCCCAGAGACGCTCTGAACCGGCCCTGAGACTCTCCATGCGCTTCTGAATATCCTTTCTTTCTCCTCCACGCAGATGCTCCATTTCCCTTTCAAGGTCGGCTGTAAACTCCAGCAGTTGATTCGTGCTAAGGCTTTTGCCGAAGTAGGTGGTGGCAATCTCCTCCAGGGCATGGGCCTCATCGAAAACTGCGACCTGGAAGCGGGGAATAATTTCGCCGAAACCCCCTTTCTTTACAATAAGGTCGGCAAAAAAAAGATGGTGGTTGACAATCACGATTTGGGCCTGAAGCGCTTTCTGCCTTAAACGATTTAGAAAGCAGTCGTCCCAGTGGAGGCACTCGGATCCCAGACATTGCTCGGAAGACGAGGAGACCGCATCACGAAGAGGATCATCTTCTCTCATCCATGTCAGCTCCGCAAAGTCCCCGAATGTCGTCTCGGTGCGCCATCGATCCATTTTCTTTTTCGTATTCTGTTCCCCCATCTTGGGCCTTGAGAAATACTGATGAAAGCGATGCAGGCACAGGTAGTTCTTCCTCCCTTTCATCATTATCGCTTGTACTTCTTCTCCCAAAGCTTTGCCGAGAAGAGGGATATCTTTGAAGATGATCTGCTCTTGGAGATTCTTGGTGCCCGTAGATATGACGGTCTTCTTTCCGGCCATAACCAAAGGAACAAGATACCCAAGCGTTTTGCCGGTCCCTGTTCCGGCTTCGATGATAACCTTGTTTTTTTCCTGAAGGGCACGACGGATCAGCCTGGCCATCTCAATTTGGGAGGGACGGGACTCAAAGCTCTCGATCCATCGGGCAAGCGTGCTGTCGCACCCCAGGATCTTATCAATAGGGTCTTGAGGGGGCATGGTGTGACTATAGTTTGAGGCCCGGGCTCAGTCAACGAGGAAAAGGAAGGGCGATCATCTTGGGAAAAGGGATGGTGGGGATTTTTGAGAGACCATATTGACGATTTATTTAAAATACGAAATCATGAACTATAATGACCGATGCAAAATGATCTCTCCTGTGATGAAATTCTTTGCGGCTACCAAGACAGCTTTTTTCATTTCCCGACCAAACCGCTTCACCGTGGTCTGCGAGCTTGAGGGCAGGAAGGCGAAAGCTTTCTTGCCCAATCCGGGGCGGTTGCAGGAACTGCTTTTTCCCGGGGTCCCGATTTATTTGGAGAAAAGCGACGTTCCGGGGAGAACCCTTGCCTACACGGCTGTGGCCGTGGAGCGGGAGGGGCACAAGGTCGTTCTTCACACCCACAGAACCAACGATGTGGCCCGCTGCCTGATCGAGACAAATGCCCTTCCTCCTCTCCTGGGATTCGAGGTGGTTAGATCTGAAGTCACCGTGGGGAACAGCCGGTTCGATTTCCTCCTGAGTAACGGAAACCAGGAACTCCTTCTCGAAGTAAAATCCTGAACCCTTTTCAGCCGGAGGGCGGCCATGTTTCCTGATGCGGTCACGGCAAGGGGCAAGAAGCACCTAGAGGAACTCGCCAGGTTGTCCTCGGACCATTCCCGTTCGGCCGTGTTGTTTGTGATTCATTGGCCAAAGGCGGAAGTATTCATGCCCGATTTTCACACGGACCTGGAATTTGCCCGGACGCTCCTTGCCGTGAAGGACAGAGTCGACATCATCCCTGCGGTGGTGAGATGGAGGGACGACCTTACCATTCATCCTCGGGAGACAAAGGTGGTGGATGTCCTGTGGGAAGCGATCGAGAAGGAAGCCCATGACCGGGGAAGCTACCTCGTAATCTTCCGGTTGCAGGAAAGGAAACGGGTCCGCGTAGGAGAGTTGGGAGAAAGGGTGTTCGAAAAAGGATATTACACTTAT
>JAFGDM010000126.1 GCA_016932115.1 Deltaproteobacteria bacterium
CTCGCCGAGCCCGAGAAGGTGAGCCGCCTTTTTGATGGAATAGTGCCCTCTGGATGAGACGAGAATAACCCCTCTTGCAAAGCCATGGTGTTCGAGGCCCTGACCCACGCCCGCGACCCTGACACCGGGAAAGACGCCGTCAGGAGGAAAAGCCCTCTCTCTTGCAACGGCTAGAGCTGTCAGGTTCGAGATGGTGCCGTCCGAAGTGACATTGCCCAAGGCAACCTTCGGGTTCTGGATGTGCTTCTGGTAAAAGCCCTCGCTCCTGCTGAAAACCAGACGGTGAAACCACGCAACCAGTTCCCTTTCCACAAAGCTTGAAGCCTTGGCGGATTCTATTTTGACCTGGTTCTGATTCAGGGCGGCTATGATCATCTCTAGGAGAATCATGAAGTAGGGAATTGCGCTGGTCATGTGCCCGACGTAATATGGACTCCCTACCTTTACCGAGTGGGCAATCACCTTTGTCTTGATTTCAGAGAGCACGTCTTTGATGAGCTGGGGATTTTCCGGCACATCGGTTTGGTCAAAAATCCGGCTCAAATCCGGCAGACTGATGCTGCTGTGAATGCCTCCCTTTTCCTTGAAGAAATCGTGGATCATTTCAAGGAGTTCTTGCCCGAACTCAATAAACTTGTCAGGCGAATCAGGCATGATGAAGAGCTTCCTGAGATATTCCAGATTGGCCTTGACGACTTTGGGTTCGCTATTCATATTGCATGATTGTCCCTTGGTGGGATATAAAAGCCGTGATTCCTTATTCGTTCATAATGAATCATCGCGGATAAAGTCAAGTTCTTTAGGCAATGGGATCTCTCATGAAAGACTCTTCTCTTGCGCGTGAATTGAGACAACGGGTAGAACGCTTTCAGCGACTGCTGCGTGAAAGCGATGTCGAAGGCGCCATCCTGGTTCAAAACATGGATCTCTACTATCTGATCGGAACGGATCAAAACGGCCTCTTGTGGATGCCGGCCGAGGGAGAGCCCCTTTTCATGGTGCGGAAGAGCTATGAGAGAGCGCTTCAGGACGGCCTTATCGATCATATCACGCCGCTTACGCGCTTGTCCCAGGTGCCGGATCAGGTCAGGAATCATTCCGGGGGCAAAGCGGCTCGCATTGGGCTTGAAATGGACGTGCTCCCTGCCAAGCTTTATCTCTCATATAAGAAGCTCTTCCCACAAGCGGAGTTTTTGGACATTTCAGGGCTGATTCGATCGGTGCGAATGGTTAAGTCCCAAAGGGAAATCTCCCTCATTAGAAGGGCGGCGGAAATCGCAGACGATCTTTTTAAAAAGGTCCCAGAGTTCCTGAAAGAATCCAAAACGGAGATCGAGCTTGCCGCGAAGGCCGAGGCGTTTTATCGAAGCCGCGGCCATCCGGGAATCAGCCTCATGAGAGCCTTCAACATGCGCAATTCATATGGTCACATCTTAGCAGGGGCGGGCGCTACCATGCCTAGCGCCTCTCCGGGCCCCACAGGAGGAACCGGGGCCGGACCCTTTTTTTCCCACGGCGCAGGTAAAGGGAAAATCAAACCCCATGAACCGGTGCTCTTTGACTACACATCGAACGTGGAGGGTTATCTTTCCGATCAAACTCGCATTTTCTGCCTTGGAGATCTGCCTGAAAAGTTCTACAAAGCACATTCCGTGATGGTGGAGGTTCAGACGGCGCTCAGCAGAGAAGGAAAACCGGGCGCCAAAGCCCAAGATCTTTATGCCATGGCTGTTGATATTGTGAATAAGGCGGGCTTGTCAAAAGGATTCATGGGCCACCCCCAGCCGGTCCCCTTTGTGGGTCACGGCTTGGGGCTTGAGCTTGACGAGTGGCCCCTCATCTCCAAGAACTCCGAACATATCCTGAAAAAGGGCATGACCATCGCTCTGGAACCGAAAATCGTCTTTCCCGGAGAAGGCGTGGTAGGATTGGAAAACACTTTTGTGGTCGGCAACAACAAAATGGAAAAATTGTGTCGCTTTCCGGACGACATCGTCACAATTCGATAAGTGCAAAAAACAGAATTCCAGAAGGAGAAATGATGGAAAAGAAACCGGCTGTGGCTGTTGTAGGCACCTTCGATTCCAAAGGGGAAGAGCATCTTTTTCTCAAGGACTGTATTGAAAAAAGAGGCATACCTACGATTACCATCAATGTTGGAACCGGGAAATCCGCTGCCTTTTCTGCGGACATCGACTTGTATCCCGGCCTGAAGAGGCGCCTCAAGGGGAACTCCGTTAACCGGGACAAATCCATAGAAATCGTCATTGCCCAGGCCCGGAAAGTCGTGCGGGATCGATATGAGAAAGGAGAAATCTCAGGTATGATTTCAGCCGGCGGGGGAACGGGAACTCATCTCGGAACGAGCATCATGCGGGTCCTTCCCCTCGGCGTGCCGAAGGTGATGGTTTCGACCGTGGCATCCCGCGACATGGCTAAAACCGTAGGTACCAAGGATATCACCATGATGCACAGCGTGGTCGACCTCCTCGGAGTCAACAGCATCTCCGGCATGATCCTCGAAAAGGCGGCAGGGGC
>JAFGDM010000127.1 GCA_016932115.1 Deltaproteobacteria bacterium
AAACTGTGCTCTCAAATCCGATCAGGATTTCTAAAGCCGTTTTGTATCAGGAGTTGTTAAGAAGAGAGGACCGGTCTCGGTTCTCTCTTCTTAAATATGGGAAAGACTTCGTTTAAGGCTCTCGATAGGCACACCTGATTTTTCAAAATATTCCATATTCATGGAAATAGAATCTCATTTTCCATGCTTCGCTGAAATTTTGGAAAACGCTTCCTCACCAGGGATTAGTTTAACCTCTACTTCCTCAATTTATGATATGCGATGTCCCGCTTCTTCCGCCCAAAGCCGATCCATTTCCTCATCGATCTACTCCCTACCTGGCGACAGTCAAATCCTGCTAAATGGAAGTCGAGAACGTAATACGGTGATTTTACACTTGACACACAAGTCAAAAAGACCACATACTCCGACTCTAAAACTACCACTTACCTGTTAATAATGCATATTCTACAAAGAATTCCATTGAATCATGGATAGTTATCAATTCAACCATAGTTTTAACCCCGGAAAATGCCATTGATACTTTTTTTGAAGGTACCGGGTAAATAATCCATCTTAAAAATATAATCCATTGCATATCAATAAGTTCGGAGCTTTTTACTGAGGGAAGATTTCGTGACATCGTCCTGAATAAGCGGGATACCAGAGGGCGGTGGAGGTGCCGCCTTAACTTCGCACAAGTGAGGAGTTCCGAACCTCACAAAAGGAAATTCTTATCAATCAATATAAAAGCGCGGTCATCACCTGTTGACGGCGAGATGGAGACCTGCCCGCAACAGGATTTGAACATGCGGGGACGCACTAACTTGCCGGAAGAGAGAGGAAAGGAGGTGATACCTGCTCGTCCGAGAGCATCGAGACGATTTGGGGTCTGATTCATGTCTGGTAATTAGTTCTTTAACCTTGAGGCAGAGAAGGGAGATTGACATGAAGAAAGCGATTTTGTCGGTAGTGATCGCGGCGTTCCTAGTGGTTTTCAGCGCACCGTTTGGGAACGCTGAGACTTTAGTCCTGAAGGCGGTGACCGCCTTTCCTAAAAATCATCTCAACAACGACGCGGTCCCCATATTTATTGAGAAGGTCAACCAGCGATCCGGAGGAAAACTCAAGATCGACTGGGTGGGTGGGCCGGAAGTGATCAAGGCCTTTGATCAGATTCAGGCCTTGAAGGCCGGAACTGTGGACATGAATCTTTACTACCCGTACGGCTATATGAAACCCCTGATGCCCGAGGCATGGGCAAAGGGGCTGACTGAATTGGCTGAATGGGAAGAAAGACGATCGGGGGCATTCGAGCTCTGGTGTGAGATATTCGAAAAACGGGTGAACAGCAGATACCTCGGCAGGATGCACAACCTCCTTCCCTTTAAAGTGTTCACCAACAAGAAAGTGGAAAAGGTCGAGGATTTCAAGGGGATGAAAATAAGGGTCATGCCCCTTTACATACCCTTCATCAAGGCCCTAGGTGCTACGCCCGTAACGGTGGAACCCACCGAAATTTACACGGCCATGGAACGGGGCGTTGTGGATGGGTTCATGTGGCCGAATGTGGGAGTGATTAGTTGGGGGCTTCAAGAAGTAACGAAGTTCGTGATCGATCCGGGCGTGTTCCAGATGGAGCCGGCCACCATGATCAACATGGAGAAGTGGAAGAAGATCCCGAAGGATATGCAGGACCTGCTTCTGGATATCATGAAAGACATTGAATATATCGCCTCCATGAGGAACTCAATGATCGAGGCCAAAGAGGATGGCGTAAGAAAGAAAGCGGGCATGAAAACCCTTGCCTTGCCTCCCGAAGAGGGTGAGAAGTTCCGGAAGATCTGTTACGAGGAGACCTGGAACTTCGTCATCAAGAATGCGCCCGAATATGGTCCTAAACTGAGGGATCTGAGTTCCAGGAAGGCATTACCGAAGGACGCCTTTCCCTGGCAATGATCGGGGCATGATCGGCGGGATAGCCGGCTGGATATGCACACACAGTTGGCTCCCATATGTATCTGTACACGCAAAACCCCTTTAGCCCAACGTCTGGTCGCCTAGAGCGCCGCTAAAGGTGGGTTAACTCTCCCCCCTAGGATCGGGCGAGGTTGGAGCGATTCGTCAATACCACTTTGAGGCGACTGAATTAGGGGGGCAATAGCCGGCGAATGGGGCCGCCAGACTCAAGGGGTGCAACCTATGAAGGGAAAAAGCTTATTTGATTGGGTCATCGATTCCATGGCCTTTGTCGCCGGCATTCTGCTCAGTTCAACAGTTATCATTGAGTGCCTTGAGATTTTCATGAGGTATTTCATACGCAAACCCCAGGTGTGGACCGTCGACGTGACGGAGTACGTCCTCTTCCTGGTGGCCTTTCTCGGGGCGCCATGGCTTTTAAAAAAAGGCGGGCATGTCGGTGTAGACATTGTGGTGGAACGTATGAATCCGAGAACGAGATGCTATATGGGGATGGTTTCTGCCGTAATTGGGATCTTTATTTCGGCGGTCGTGAGTTGGTTTGGCCTTGTGGA
This sequence comes from Deltaproteobacteria bacterium, assembly GCA_016932115.1. GTDB lineage: Bacteria > Desulfobacterota > DSM-4660 > Desulfatiglandales > HGW-15 > JAFGDM01. The sequence goes on from JAFGDM010000127.1 coordinate 2,514, forward strand.
GACCTGGAATTGCTATGAGGGCGGGGTTCTTGTGATCAAGACCCTTGCCGTGCAAAAGCACTACTTTCTGTTCTTCATCTTTTTGGGTTACCTGATGCTCCTCATTGAATTCGGAAGGCAGTTTTTACATCATCTTGGCGGACTAAAGAGGGATGAGGGGGAAGCCATCTGATGGAATGGTGGGTCCTTCTGATTGCCATTGTGGGGGCATTTCTCTTTTTCCTTGGGATAGGGCTTCCCGTCTTTCTTGCCTTCACCCTGGTCGATGTCGTGGGGATCTATTTCCTCTGGGGAGGAGCCACGGGTCTCACCCAGTTCATCCATTCGGTGTTTTCTTCGATTAGTACGTTTGTTCTGCTTCCGGTGCCCATGTTCATCCTGATGGGAGAGCTGTTGTTTCATTCCGGGGTGTTCGTGAGAGCCCTGGACACTCTGGACAAATGGATGGGCCGAGTCAAGGGGCGGCTCTGCATTCTAAGCGTGGGAGGGGCTACGCTTTTTTCCACCCTGAGCGGCTCCAGCATGGGCACAACCGCCATGCTCGGCTCCCTGTTGCTGCCAGAGATGGAAAAAAGAGGATATCACAAAACCATGGCCATAGGTTCCTGCATGAGCGGGGCCTTGGCCATGATCATTCCTCCGAGCGCCCTTGCCGTGATCTTGGGATCTCTCATGGAAATTTCCATAGGCAAGCTTCTCATTGCGGGGTTCCTGCCCGGGGTAGTAATGGCCGCTCTTTATGTAGGCTACATTGTGCTCCGGTGCACGATCAACCCGACCATGGCCCCTGATTACTCGCCTGAAACATACCCGTTGTCCCAAAAGATCAAGGCTTTTGTAGTCCGTGTTCTTCCCTTCGGCGTCATTATCGTGGTGGTGACCGGGCTCATTTTCTTCGGGATCGCAACACCCACCGAATCCGCGGCCATGGGCGTGGTGGCGACCGCGCTGGTGGTGGCGGCGTACGGAAAACTTCGTTGGGAGGTTGTCATAAAGTCGGCGGAGTCGACCCTGCGCATTACGGTGATGATGTTCATGATCCTTACGGGTTCTACGGCCTTCAGCCAAATCCTGGCCTTCACCGGAGCCAGCAAGGGCCTCGTGGAACTGGTGGTCAGTTTTCCTTTGCCCCAATTTATCATTGTCATGGTCATGCAGGCATTGATGATCATTCTGGGCACTTTCATGGAGCAGGTCTCCATCATGATGGTGACCTTCCCCATCTTCATGCCTATCGTGAGGGTTCTTGGGCTGGATCCTATTTGGTTCGGACTGCTTACCCTCATCAACATGGAAATCGGGATGAAAACCCCTCCCTTTGGTCTTTGTCTTTTTGTGATGAAAGGGGTGGTCCCACGAGGCATTAGCATGGCGGATATATTTAGGGCCGTGATCCCTTTTGTGTTGCTTGACTTTATTGCCATGCTCATCATCATGTTTTTCCCTTCCATCGCGACGGTGCTGCCCAGCCTGATGAGACGCTAGAGAGGCGTGGAAGAATAGACGATTTCTTTCCGGAATATTGCAGAACAAATGCCTTATTGATGAAGAGAAAGGTTTGATGCCGAACAGAAGAATTCTCCAAGAACTATGTCGTTACCCCCTAGGCACCTACGGTGACATCATATACCGGAACGCTTTGTTGTACCGACATGAGCCGGCCTTCAAGTGCGGTTCGCGATGTCTTACATTCGAGGAGTTCAACGCCGGGGTGAACCGCCTCATAAACGGACTATTTTCTATCGGCATCCGGAAGGGAGAGGTTGTGGGCGTCCTCTCCTGGAATTGCCTGGAGTATGTAGAGGTTTATGGGGCGGCTATGAAAGGAGGATTCATCGCATCCCCTTTCAATGCTCGATTGCAGGTGGAAGAGCTGGACTACATCATCAATTATTCGGGAGCCAGCGTTCTCTTCGTGGGTCCCCAATTTGTGGAGATGGTTCAAGGAATTAAGCACCGTTTGCCCGGCGTCAGGCATTTCGTCTCCTTCGAGGGCAACTTTTCTCAGATGACGGCATATACGGATTGGGTGACCGGCCACTCCAGCGAGGAACCAGATATTCAGGTGGAGGAGGAAGACCCCGTATTCATATTCTATACGAGCGGGACCACGGGCGTTCCTCGCGGCGCGCTCTATACGCAAAGCCGGGCAATGGACGATACGAGAAGATTTGCAACAGCCCTCTGCCCCGAGCACGGGGATAAGCAGATCCAGATCATGCCCCTTTTTCATGTGGGGGGCACCAAAAATCTCTGGGGATATTTTTTTGTGGGGGCGAGCAATGTGATTATGCCCTCGATTTCCTTTGACCCGGTGGCGACACTGAAGGTCATTCACGAAGAGAAAGCTACGGACATTCATATTGTTCCAACCCACCTGGCTGCTTTCTTGAACGTTTCTGATGTGGATTCATATGACCTCAGCAGCCTCAAGAGAATGTTCTATGCTGCATCCCCTATGCCTGTCGAACTGCTGAGAAGAGGGATGGAGAAATGGGGGCCCATATTTGTGCAGTTTTACGGCGCCACCGAGGACGGTCCTAATGTGACTATGCTCTCGAAGAGACAGCACAATTTGCTGGACAAACCCCCTGAAGACCAGCGTTGTCTGGGTTCGGCCGGGTTTCCGCACATCGGTGTCCATGTCCGGATTGTTGACGAAGAGGATCGCGACGTGGAGCCCGGCGAGCCCGGCGAGATCATTGTTCGAAGCAAGGGTACCATGAAGGAGTGGTGGCGGAGACCCGAGGAGACGGAGAAAACCATTGTGGACGGTTGGGTGCATACGGGGGATATGGGTCGATACGATGACAAGGGCTATATCTATGTGGTGGATAGAAAAAAGGATATGATCGTTTCCGGGGGAGAGAATGTGTTTCCCCGGGAGGTGGAGGAGGTCTTGTACCAGCATCCGGCTGTCCTGGAGGCGGCGGTGTTCGGCATCCCCGATCCTTACTGGGTGGAG
>JAFGDM010000128.1 GCA_016932115.1 Deltaproteobacteria bacterium
AGTCCGACAACAACAAAACCCTGGTGCAGAAGGGTGATGTGGAAACTGAGAATTGTCGATTCCTGTCCTCCATGCTGCGTGTTGGAGCTGACGAAAACACTTCCGACCTTCCCTACAAAAGCTCCCTTTTGCCACTGTCCTCCCGTGGCGTCCAGGAATTGCCTCATCTGGCCGCACATGTTTCCGAACCGGGTCGGTGTGCCGAATATGACGGCATCAGCGCTCTCAAGCTCAGTTAACGTGCAAACGGGAATGTGCACCATGCCCCTTTGTGCCTCAATGGCACCCATCTTACCAAGGATCTCCTCCGAAAGGGTTTCCGGCACTCGCCGGAGCAGAACCTCTGAATCGCCGACTTCCTTAGCCCCGGCGGCAACCGCCTCCGCCATCCTGTGGATGTGCCCATACATCGAATAGTAAACGACAAGAACTTTCATTTCTTACCTCACTTGCTGCAATTGTTACCGGATTTTAAACCCTGTGGATGTTTTAACATCGAAAATAAAGGCCTGAGAACAACTTGAACATTGGTCAAGAGGCGGATCCGTCAGTTTCCGGGGGTGCGCTTTCGAGCGCAGATACCCTGTTCTCCAAGCTCTCGATTCTGGCCTTGAGCATCTCCAATTCCTTGCGGTCAGGAACGTCCATGCCGTCAAGTCGCTTTCTCAGCATCTCTTTTACGGATTTTTCAAATCCCCTCCATTGGCTCTCTCCCGCCTCCACCAATTCATCGATCAACCCTTTGGCTTCCTTTTCACTCATCTTGTTCTCCTTCACCAGTTTCTTTCTCAGCTCCTCCAGTTTCTCGCCTGTTACCACGACACCCCCCAGCCCGGCTAACAGGATTTTTTTTAATGCTTCCTCCAACATTGCTTCCTCCTCGTATTTTATCGCTAAAATTCTAGTCTTTCTTCCTCATTTTTTCAACAACGGCGCCCTATGCTTAGGATGGTGAGGACCAAAAACACCGTAGAACCGGAGGAGATGGAGGATCTGCTCGAAACGATAGATGCAAAAATCAGTAAGCAGGATTCAGAGCAAGTCGAAAGGCGCGATCGCGTGGTACCCCGACGATCCCGATATCCCTGTGCTTCGGCCAAGAGCCCGCCTCAGGGCTCGAAGGCCTTCAGAATTAGAGAAGCGTTCGTCCCGCCAAAGCCGAAAGAGTTTGACATGGCGGCCCTGATACGCTCTTTTCGTGCCGCATTGGGGACAAAGTCCAGATCACATTGGGGATCGGGCGTCTCATAGTTGATGGTTGGAGGCATGATTCCATGCTTTATGCTCAGGGCGGTGTATATTGCCTCGACGCCGCCTGCTCCACCCAGAAGATGGCCCGTCATGGATTTGGTGGAACTCACCGCGACCTTATAGGCGTGTTCGTCAAAAACCTTTTTGATGGCCTTAGTTTCAGATTCATCATTCAATTTCGTGGACGTGCCGTGGGCATTGATATAATCGATATCGTCCGGTTTGAAACCGGCATCCTCCAGAGCATTTTGCATGCAAAGGACGGCGCCTTCCCCTTCCGGGTCGGGCGCAGAGATATGGTACGCATCGGCCGACATACCGTATCCCGCCACCTCGGCATAGACATGGGCGCCCCTCTCAAGGGCTTGATTCATCTCCTCGATAATCAAAATCCCTGCGCCCTCCGCCATGATGAAACCGTCCCTGTTTAATTCAAAGGGTCTTGATGCCTTCTCCGGTTCATCGTTCCTGGTTGAAAGAGCTCGCATGGAACAGAAACCGCCCAGGGCCAGAGGGGTGACCACAGCCTCCGATCCACCCGAAATCATGGCATCCGCTTTGCCTTCCTTGATAAGCTTGAAGGATTCCCCTACCGCATGACAGCTTGCCGCACAAGCCGTCTCGATAGACAAATTCGGTCCCTTGACGCCGAATTCAATAGCAATCTGACCAGGGGCCATGTTGGCAATGATCCCGGGGATAAAGAAAGGGCTGATCCGCCTTGGCCCCTGCTCCAGCAAGACTCTGTGGTAGTGCTCAAGCATGGCAAGACCTCCCAATCCCGATCCCGTCACACAGCCCACCCTGTGGCGGTTCTTGTCGGTGATCCTAAGTCCGGAATCCTCCATTGCCATCCTGGCGGAGGCAACGGCATAATGAATGAAAACATCGAAGCGCCGCACCTGCTGCTTGTCCAGGAAATCTTCCGCGTTAAACCCTCTAATCTCTCCGGCGATTTGAGATGGGAAGGAGGAAGCATCAAACTTTTCTATCTTCCTAATTCCTGATTTTCCGGCACACAGGGCTTCCCAGTTTTTCTCCACACCCACGCCCAGCGGCGTCACCATGCCAAGGCCGGTAATCACGACTCTCTTGCCCATAGCCATCTCTTCCGTGTGTTTAGTAGATTCTCATCCGAGGAATGAACATAAGCCCTTTACTCTCCCAAAGCTTTTTTGACATAGTCAATGGCATTTTGAACGGTGACGATCTTTTCCGCGTCCTCGTCCGTTATGGAAACACTAAATTCTTCCTCCATGGCCATGATCAATTCAACCTGGTCCAAAGAGTCGGCCCCCAAATCATCGACAAAAGACGCATTCGGAACAACGTCCTCTTCCGCCACGTCTAACTGATCACATATGATTTTTTTGATTCTTTCCATTACGTCCGTCATAAAATACTCCTCCTTTTCCTCTACCGTAATAACAACGCTGGATCAGTGAAAAGCGATTTTTGAATGAAACAATTGTTCCTGATCGTCACATGAAAATCCCACCGTTCACGTGAATCACCTGACCGGTTATGTACGAGGCTCCATCCGAACAAAGCCAGTAGACCGCTTCGGCCACGTCTTCAGGCTCACCGGCTCGGCCCATCGGAATCTGCTGGAGTAAAGACGCCTTCACCTTTTCGGACAGGACTTCCGTCATCTCGGTACGAATGAAACCCGGTGCCACGGCGTTCACGGTAATACCCCTACTTGCCACCTCTCTAGCGAGGGTTTTGGTTAAGCCCATAATTCCTGCTTTGGAAGCGGCGTAATTGGCCTGGCCCGGGTTTCCGATTTGGCCGGTTACAGAGGAAATATTCACGATCCGTCCGCCCCTTTGCTTCACCATGGCCCTGATGACCGCCTGCGTGCAGTTGAACACGCTCTTGAGATTGACCCTGATCACCGTATCCCAGTCCTCCTCGGACATCCTCATCAGCAACGCATCCCGGGTGATGCCCGCGTTGTTTACAAGCACGTCCACTCTCTGGAGCCTGGAAATGATGTCCTCGAAACAATCGTTTACATCTGCCTTCGACGAGACGTCGATTCGGTGGCTTTCCACCTCCACCGCCTTTTGTTCGAGCAATCTCGACGTTTCCTCAGCAGCCTTGAGATCGGCGTCATAATGAATGATGACGATTCGCGGCTTCCGTTCGGCAAATTTCAAAGCCACGGCTCGTCCGATTCCGCGGGATCCCCCCGTGATGACCACAACTTTTGATGCGTCTTCCATTTTCTTTCTCACACACTCGGTCATCAACCTGTTCTTTGCCCCATAACCTTAGAGCTCGGGACTAGCCTTCCTTCGTCTCCAGCAGTGTTTTCCCTCGATAGGACCCACACTGCAAACACACATGATGGGGAAGAACCGGTTCATGACACTGGGGGCACAGTGTAGGATTGATCATCCTCGCATGATCATGGGATCGTCTCATATCCCTTCTGGATTTAGATTTCTTTCTCTTGGGTAAAGCCATGTCACTCTCCTTCGATCTTTCGTTTCTCGATCCTTGAAAAAGCCGGGTGTGTGCTGCCGCTCTCGCATAAGCACGAGGCCACATTGAGATTTGTCCCACACTGGGGACAAAGCCCGCGGCAGCTTTCTTGGCATACGCATTTCATGGGCACGGAAAGATAAATCTGTTCCCGGATCACATCGTCCAGATCTACCGTTTCACCTTGAATGAAATCAACCTCCATTTCTTCATCCAGCAGCTCCAGGTTTTCTTCATTATCGTCACGCTCTCTCGCCACCAGGTAAACATTGAATTCAGCCTTGACTTCCAGATCAAAGGGCTCGAGACAACGATCGCAAACAACTTCCAGACCTCCGTAAAGCTTCCCATCCACCAGAAATTTATCCCCTACCCTGGAGATCTTTATGTGCGCCTCGAAGGGGCGGCTGAATCCCAGAATCTGCTGGGCACGGTCAGCGGCCTTCCACCAATCCTGAGGGAGTGTCTCTCGGACTTCGGTCTCCTGGATGACCGTCTGGAGATCAATTAACATTATGGAAATACATCCTTAAACAGAATCTACATGAATGAAGCTTAATAAAACGTAAATGTGTTACTATATATGCGTCAGTTATTTTGTCAAGGAAATTAGTTGCGAAACGCGACGTCGAATGTTATCTGGAAAAAAGCTCTTAAAACGGCTTATCTAAAAACGATACTTAGAGAAATCTGTAACACTTCGGCTTTTTGAAACTCTTCGATTCCGGCGTTGGGCATGGGGGTCCCTCTCAAAACTGCAAAACGAAGAGAACCGGGGA
>JAFGDM010000129.1 GCA_016932115.1 Deltaproteobacteria bacterium
CGGTTGATATAGATGATCGTTCCCTCTGTTATGCACTCCGGGCCGTCCTGTCCCAGGTGATCCAGGCAGCAGGTTACCCCGGCATCACCGAACTTGAGCCTTTTCACCACCGCATTCGGCGTGGCTATGCGGAGGGAGGGTTTTTTCTGCTTTTTGGGCTTCTCGCTCTGCCCATTCGAGGTGGAATCGAGCTCATCCGGTTGGGGTGAGGGTTCTCCTTCGATGTCTTCCACCTTTACGGCTTCCGGTTCTTCCGTGCCGGCCGATGTCTCCACAGCCGTTTCCCCTATGCCTCGCTTGCCTTCTTCGGCCAAAGGAACAACGCCAAAGGGGGAAAACTCCGGGTTCATCACCAGTGCATGGTGTACCCGCCGCAAGGCCTCCTTGACCGCAAGGCTGACCCTTCGATTCTCTCGATCGGAGTCCAACTGACTGTAAGCCCTCTTCACCTCGGCGACGGTTTTCTCCATGGCCTTGAGGAATGACGTGTATTCAGGGGAGTCCTCAATAAATCCCGATCGATCGCTGGTCAAGGGGAGAAAATCCGCATTGACCTCCCCTCTAATGCGTGTTGCCGCTTTTCCCCACGAGGCTATCTCGAATAGCTCCCGTCGCACCGTCACACCCTTGACCTTGATCTCAATACCCATATCCTCCTTGGCCGCGCGAGAAGCGGGAAGGATCACGATTTCGCCGTGGATAATGCCGTACCGGGTGCCTTCCATAACGGGAATACGGTTCCCTGCCAGAACCCGGGGGCTCACCCTGTATCCGTTTACATAAACGGAGAACTCCCGCGCCCGTATGGGCACGCCCTCGGCAATTCTCTGCGTGACGTCTTCCGGCCGGAAGGTTTTCTTCAGCTCAACGAGGCTCACGGTGGTTCCGTCGCCTCTGCCGGGATCCACGTCTAACGGAGTCAGGGGGATCTTCCATGAATCGCCCCCTTTCATCCAGCGTGCCTTGTCAAAGACGACCCGGGCCGCAAAATCCCCCTTCTGCGTCGTGATCTCAAAGCGAGAAGCAGCGGCCAGGCTCGCGAACTTCCCTATACCGAATTGCCCGATCCTGTTTCTCCCGTATCGTGGAGATATGGGGTTTATGAGCTTTTCAGCGGATCCCACATTGAAATATTGCTCGAGCCCCTCCCTGTCCATTCCCTCACCATTATCCGCGACCGTGATTTGATTGTGCGTGACCGTCACGTCCACCCTCGTTGCATCCGCATCGTAGGCATTGTTGACCAGTTCCCTGATCAGTTCGATGCTCTGCTCGTAAAGCCGTTCCCCGATGGTGATAATATGGCTCTTATCAACGGTGATAGTGAGAAAGGATGACTCTTGTGACATGGTTTGGATCTCCTTTAGAATCCTCCTTACAGATAAAACCTTATCCATTCATGGGTTAATGATATTATAAAGAAGGATTGAAAACCTCAAATCTCCATCAATTGCTTAGGATAGGGAGCTGTTTCCTTCTTATGGTCAGGAGTCAGGTTTCCGATCTCTCGCTTTGGAGCCTCTCAAATGCCATGAACACCGCATGAGCGAATTCCGAGTCATTGATATAGGCATCCGATTCTATCACGGGGGATACGAGGGTCGAGATATTTTTTTAGGGCTGTAAGGAGTGCTGTATCGGCCTCCGGATCCCAAAATGGTTTCCCCTTTTTATCCAACGTGGATAACCCCCTTTTAGGCCAGAGAACGACCACAGGCCCCTGTGATCGATTTAATTTATCTGCTATCGTTTTCCCGAGGAACATATTATCTCGGACGTTGGTTCGAATCAAGGTAGCCTCGGGATTATGGCTATATATTTCCTTTTTGTTATACTTTTTTGGAACCGTTTCAGGGCCAAGGAAATTAATAAAGTCAGCGCTTCCCGGTACCACTACCTGGGGTATCCCATTATTTCCTGCTGCGGTAAGCCGATCGGGGCCGGAGGAAGCGAGACCACCCATGAGATGGTTGGTGATTTCGTTGACCCCTAGTTCTATCACCCCAATCACTTCATTGGATCTCACATACTCCTCGAGCGCCTCTCCTCCTGTTCCGATCGTATGAAACACGAGAACTTCATATCCATCCTTCTCTAACGAATAAAGAATTGATGTTTTGGCTTCGCAAAACATCAATTCTTTATTCGTTGGGCTTCATATATGATTTCAGATAGAACCAAGTTGGCCCTTTTCAATTGCTCCTTTATTTGCTCCTTAGCATTCCATTCTTTCCATATAGACTCTAAGTATTCCTTAAATTCATCATCTACGGGTTCAATCGAAGCCAACTGTCCTAAATAAACTTCCTCTATGTGCGCTGAAAAAGCCGGATGAAACGACAGAAAATCTTGCATGTTTTTGAAATGCTTGTGACAAGCTTCGGGTGGTGTTGAGCTATTAGCAAAGTCAATCGCGATTTGCCCTAAACGGTGATCGAGTTTGGTTTTGAGTTTCATCGCCGGCCCCCTCTGCCGCCCTGAATTTTCCCAGGAAAGGCGGGCAGGGTCCCCGCCTTATTGGGTTGCAATCCTTATCCCCAGGAAGCCTGAAAAATTGTGCCTAAATTGTGCCTATCACGCTTGAAATTTTCTCACAAAACAAATAAAACCTAAAGTGTTTTCGATGGTTAATTTCTAAAGATGTCATGCACTTACCTAATATCATTGAAGTTTACAAAATAACGTTCTTGGTCTGAAAATCCCCGTGTCCACAGTTCGATTCTGTGTCTCGGCACTTGAAAAAGCCATAATTCAGACGATTTTCGTCCTTTTCTCTTTTTATTGCGAGGGTTTTTTGGTATTAGCTAGGTATAAGATTTTCCAAATAACCTTCCTTTTCCAAGTGTGTGAAGTACAAAAAAAGCCTCCGGTGCCGAGCTGGAGGTTTTTTTTCAGACAAGATTTCTTCGTTCTTCATTTGTCCTTAAGATAAACCACCGCCGTCCATAATCTCTCCTATAATTCCACCCCACGGTTCGACGATACGGCATTTTGGGTGATATGCCGGGTCAGGACATTGCAGAAACCTCATGCGCTGATAAAGGAGAAGGAAGATGGGACAAGGTTCCCTGCGGAAAGCATAGGGCCTACGGAAGTTGTTGTCTGGGACAGGCAGATCATGGTAAAGCTCATGCTTGGGTATCCGCAGCCGGCGATCGATACACTTAAGATTGTCATCGACCGCTTGGATGATGTGGAAACCCACTACCTTGAGATCAGCGCGAGACAAGTGGAACAGAGAATCGCCCGCGCCCTTCTACGAATCATGGGGCACTCCGGGCGCCAAACCCGTGAGGGGATCTTGATCAACTTCCCGATCAGCCGCCAGGGACCAGCCGATTATACGGGCACCACGTTTTACACGGTACGCCGAATACTGAGTGTCTGGAGCAAGAAGGGGTGGAGCAAATCCGGACGTGAGCATATCACTGTGACCGACCCCCAAGCCCTGGTTGCTTTTTCGGAAACCGGCTGATCCGCACCGCTCCCGGCCCGGCTTTGAGGCAGTTGCGGCTTCAGGAAAAAAGGACTTCTCGGGGGGTGTTGATATCACGTTTGCGTCGGCGCAAAGACATTCTTCCCCACGTTTTTTATTTTTTGAGAACTCAAAGATGATAGAGGAGTCACCATGACCAACGCAATCCCCGGCAACCTGTTGACCACCGCTATGGCGGTTATGCCCCATACCGATGTCGATAGGGCTTTAAAGTTGGCCCTTTCGCTGGATGTGCCTTTTTGGCCCCAGTTGCCCCACTACAGCTACTATGAAGACATGTATGTTCAGGCCGCCGAGCATTTTCCAGGCATTGTGCTGGACATGGAAAAAAGAACGCTCCATTTTTCTATGGACAAATTCGTCGGAGAATTGGAAGAGGCGTTGTTGCGATTTGACGATCCTGATTTCTTTGACGTTAGCGAAACCTACTCGGTCGTCTACCATCGGTTTCTTAAGCTGGACCTGTCGGACAGGCCTGCCATCCGCGGGCAACTGGAAGGCCCCATCAGTTTCGGTTTCAATGTCCTGGATCAAGATGAACGCCCGATTCTCTTCGATGATACGGTTCGGTCGTTCATGCTCGAATTCATGGCCCGGCGGATAAACGTGCAATTGGCCCGCCTCAAAAAGCTAAACCCCAATGCATTCATGTTTGTCGACGAGCCCGGGCTTCAGTTCCTCTTTTCCGCCATGGCCGGGTACGGGGATCTGAAGGCCAAGAGTGACCTTGATGAATTCTTCGCGCAGGTGGACCGGCCCCGGGGCATTCATCTGTGCGGTAACCCGGATTGGGACTTCCTGCTCAGGCTGGATTTGGATGTGCTCTCCCTGGATGTTTATACCAACGGCGAGATCTTCTCATCTTATGCCGTTTCTATTCAAAAGTTTCTCGATCGGGGAGGCCTTCTTGTCTGGGGCATTGTGCCCACAGGTTTCGAAGCTTTCGCTAATGAAGAAATTCCCTCCCTGATTCAACGTCTCGAAGATGTCTGGAAAACCTTGTGGTCCAGGGGAATTGACCGGGAGCAACTGATCGCCCGCAGTATGCTTTCCCCGGCCACGTGCTGTCTCATCAACCCGGACAAGGAACGAACGGTGGAGCGCGCTTTTGCCGCCGTGAAACGGATGGCGGAGATTTTGAAATCAAAGTATCAATAAAGGCACTGGTAGATTCTAACTTTTCAAATCTGAGAGATTATCTCTTAGAAAATTGGTGACACTTTGGCTTTTTGAAACTTTTCGATTCCGGTGTTGGGCATGGGTGCCACTCTCAAAACTGCAAAACGAAGAGAACCGGGAAGGACTTTGAAAGCACGGGGCGGTAAGGCGGGCGGCGGGGCTTCACAGTAACTTCGAGGGCTGACAGCTCGTGGGCTGCCCTGCGGAGGCTTTCCACATCTTGGCGAATCTTGCCCGGGAGTATCACCTTGAAATGAGATCCGCGGGACATCTTTAATTACTCAAATACTCTCGCTTCTGTAATTGCGTTATTTAATTATTTAAGGATGTCCCCTTCTTTCTACCCGGAAATCATTGTCAAAAAAGCTTGTTTTGAGCCCCCGTAAGGGGTAATTATTTTTCGGCGAGGGCTTTTCTTTGCGAACACCAGGAACCCATCAACCGGAAAAGAGAGATATGCTTGTTGACCTTCAGGGCCAGATAGAGCGAGTAACCTACACAAACGATGAGAGCGGTTACACCATCGCCAAACTGAAGGTATATGGGCAAAGAGAGCTGGTGACCGTGGTGGGGAATCTCATGGCGCCGACTCCCGGCGAGATAATCCGGATGAGGGGTGAATGGGCCACCCACCCCAAATACGGAGAACAGTTCAAGATCGTCCAGTACAAGTCCATGATCCCAGCTTCGGTCTACGGCATCGAGAAATACCTTGGTTCCGGCTTGATCAAAGGGATTGGCCCCGTCATGGCCAAGAGGATTGTCAAGGTGTTCGGCAAGGAGACCCTTGAGCTAATCGAGAAGGATACTGAGAAGCTTTCCGAGGTGCACGGGATAGGGAAGAAACGAATCGGGATGATCAAGAAGGCATGGGATGAGCAAAAGGAGATCCGCGAGGTCATGCTGTTCCTCCAAACTCATGGGGTAAGTTCCGGCTATGCAACGAAAATCTTTAAGCAGTATGGGAATCGTTCCATTGAGGTGGTAAAGGAAAATCCCTACCGATTGGCTATGGACATTTTCGGCATCGGTTTTGTGACCGCCGACCATATCGGCGAGAAACTTGGGTTTGCAAAAGACTCCGATCTTAGGGCCGAAGCGGGGATCCTTTATGTTCTCCACCAGCTTTCTGACGATGGCCACGTCTATTATCCCTTTGAGCCCCTCATTGAGAAATGCCGGGAAATCCTTGAGGTAGAAAAGGAGGTCATAACAAAGGCCTTCGGCACCATTTTTGCCCAGGAAAAGATAGTCATCGAAAACCTCGACGAGAAGGCCGTCAAGAAAGCCGTCTACCTCACGAAGTTTCATTTCTCCGAAACCGGAGTCGCTGAAAGGCTCAAAACACTTCTCAATGCCACCAAATCCATAAGGAACATCGACTCTGAGAAGGCGGTAGAATGGGTTCAGGGAAGGCTTTCCATCACTCTGGCCGAAAAGCAGATCGAGGCGGTGAGGACAGCCATCAAGAGTAAGGTTATGGTGATAACCGGGGGACCGGGTACCGGAAAAACTACCATCATTAACGCTATTATTCAGATCTTCTCAAAACTGAAGGTGGCGATGCTGCTTGCCGCCCCCACCGGAAGAGCAGCCAAGAAAATGAGTGAAGCCACGGGATACGAGGCCAAAACAATCCACAGGATGCTCGAGTATAGCATCCAGAAGGGAGGGTTTCAAAAGAATGAGGACAACCCTCTTGATTGTGCCCTCTTGATTTTGGACGAAGCCTCGATGATCGACCTTATTCTCATGCATCACCTTTTGAAGGCCGTTCCGGTGCAGGCCACCCTCATCCTGGTCGGCGATGTGAATCAGTTACCTTCTGTTGGAGCCGGGAATGTTCTCAAAGATATTATCGCCTCAGGAGCCGTGCCGGTGGTTGAGTTAAATGAGATCTTCCGCCAGGCAAAGGAAAGCCTGATCATCGTCAATGCCCACAGGATAAACAACGGCGAAATCCCGCCCCTCAAATCATCAAGGGAAAAACTCGACGACTTTTACTTCATCGAGCAGCAAGAGCCGGAGGAGGTGCTCAAGACCGTCCTGGATCTTGTCAATGGAAGGATCCCCCGTAGATTCAGGTTTGACCCTATCGACGATATCCAGGTTCTCACCCCCATGCACAAGGGGACAGTCGGGGCTTCCAACCTGAACAAGGAACTTCAAGAAGCGCTAAACCCCTCGGAGGAAAAGCTCATCAGAGGAGGCAAGGCTTTTCATGTCAGGGATAAGGTGATGCAGATCCGGAACAATTACGATAAAGAAGTGTTCAACGGGGACATAGGCAGAATCACCAGGATTGACAAGGAAACCCAGGAGGTGATTATCTCTTTTGACGGGAGGGAGGTGATGTACGACTATCCGGACCTGGACGAAATAGTCCTTGCTTATGCCGTATCCGTCCACAAGTCACAAGGCTCGGAGTATCCGGCTGTGATCATACCCCTGCTCACCCAGCATTACGTCATGCTGCAACGAAATCTGATATACACTGCGGTGACCCGGGGGAGAAAACTAGTGGTCATCATTGGAAGCAAGAGAGCCTTTGCGATTGCCGTCAGAAACAACAAGACCGAGAAAAGGTATACCTACTTGAAAAACAGGCTCACCTCTCCTAAGTAGCGTCCATCCGGGACGTCCTTAATAATCAAATAATCTCGTTCTGGAATTGCGTTATTGAATTATTCAAGGACGTCTCCTTCATTTCTCGCTCTTCAACAACCCGATGACATCATCAAATAGCGCAGTCACTTGTTCGTCCAGTTCCCGCTCGCCTAGATTGGCCACAGGATGGGGCATGGAAAGAAATCGATATTCGGGGACACCC
>JAFGDM010000130.1 GCA_016932115.1 Deltaproteobacteria bacterium
ACCAAATTTAAAACCATGATGACCCCGAAATGAAGGTGGTCCACTCCTATCCGCGTCATGAGCGGGAGTAGAATGGGCGTAAGGATGATCAGGGACGCCGTTGTCTCCATGAAGGTTCCAATGACAAGGAGCATTGCATTGAGGAGAAGTAAAATCACGAATTTGTTGTCGGTTACGCCGAGCATCTGCTCCGCCACCGCCTGGGGGACCTCCTCGCTTGCCAGGAGCCATGAGAAAATGCTTGCCGTAGCGATCACCAGCATGACCAGAGAACTCGTCACGCCGGTTTTCACCAAGAGGGCCGGCAAATCCCTGATGCGGACGTCCCTGTAAATCAGGACACTAACGGCGGCGGCGTAGCATGCCGCGATACAACCGCTTTCCGTAGGCGTGAAAACCCCGCTCAGGATGCCCCCTAGGATAATGAAAGGCATCATAAGCACCAAGCCCGCATCGGCAATAACCCTGAGGAACTCGCCGGCTTTAGGCCTTGCTGTTTTGCCGTATCCGTGCTTTTTGGCGGAATACCAGACGACCCCCATCTGAAAAAGACCGAGAAGCAAGCCGGGTACGAATCCGGCAAGAAAAAGGGAAGCAATGGAGACTTCCGCCAAAACCCCGTAAATAATGAAAGGAATGGAAGGAGGGATGATGGGCCCGATGGTGGAAGAGGTGGCGGTCACGGCGGCGGAGAAGTCCCCCGGATACCCCTCTTTTTTCATGGCCGGAATCAGGATGGAACCTACCGCGCTCGTGTCCGCCACCGCGGCACCTGTGATGCCCGCAAAGAGCATGCTGATCACGATGTTGATGTAGGCGAGCCCTCCCCGTAAGGTTCCCAAAACCAGGCTGCTGAATCTCAGCAAGCGCCCGGTCATGCCTCCCGCGCTCATGATGTTTCCGGCAAGAATAAAGAAGGGAACAGCCATAAGGATGGGCGTATCCATGGCCGTGAACACCCGCTGTGCCGACAGCACGAGGGGCGTTTCTCCCCGAAATATGAATACGACCAGTGGCGTCAGTCCAAGGACGAAGGCAATCGGAACCCCGATGAGCAAAAAGAACAGAAAGGCAGTTATCAGGATCAGAAGGAGCATGGTGACGGCCGCCTTTTTCTCAGCTTGGCGACTTTCCCCCAAAATGCATGAGTTGCGTAATTCTGTCGGCAACGTGGATAAGCATCACAGCCGATGCCATGGGGAGCGCGGAATAGGGGATAGCCATGGATATTCGAAGAGCCGGACTGAGCTGTCGGCTTGTGATGATGATGAGGTGGATCCCTCCCCAGAAAATGACCAAGAGAAAAACGGCTACCGAGATCTCGGCGATCGTAATCATAACCCGGCCCGTGCGAAGCGGCAACCGATTGAGAAAAACAGTGACAGCGATGTGTTCGCCTCTCTTGAAAGCAATCGCCGCCCCGAGAAGGGATAACCAGACCAGGCAATAGCGTGAGAACTCCTCGGTCCAGAACAGAGGGAAATGAAGGGCGTAACGGAAAAGGATTTCAAGGAACACGACAACCGTCATCACAGCCACAAAAACCACCAGCGCGCACTCGCAAAACCGATTCAAAATATCGCTGATCCGATGCATCGTCTCCAAACCGCCTCTAAGGCCTTTCCCTCACCCGCTCGACGATCTCCTTCCATCCGGGGTACTTTTCGTAGAATTTTTCATAAACAGGCGCCATGGCCTCCACAAATAGGTCTTTTTCCACTGTGTGGACTTCCATGCCCATACCCTTGAGTTCTTCCAGTTGTCTGTTCTCGCTATCCCTGATCAGTTTCCTTTCGAAAGCGGCCGCCTTGAGCGCTGCTTCGCTGAAGAGGGCTTGCCATTTGGGCTTCAGGTTGTTGTATTTTTTCAGGCTCATGCTGAGAGGGGCCGGCGAGTAAAAGTGCCCGCTCAGGGTTAGGTACTTCTGCACCTCGCTCATCTTGTATGCATAGATTATGGCAATGGGATTTTCTTGACCGTCGATAACTCCGGTCTGGAGGGCCGTGTAGACCTCCCCCCAGCTCATGGGCACAGCCTGCGCTCCTAGTTGCCGCACAGAGGCAAGGTGGACTGGGTTCTCCATGGTTCTCAGCTTGAGCCCTCTGAAATCCTCCGGCCTGCGTAACGCTCTTCTGGAATTGGTAAAATTCCTGAACCCGTTTTCAAAAAAGGCAAGCCCCTTGATGTGAACCCGTGCCAATTCATCGAGCAATCTTGCGCCCACAGGCCCGTCAAGAATCCTGTCCACATCTTCAAACCCCGGGAAAAGAAAAGGCAGATCCACGACGCCCATATTTTCCACAAAGTTGGAGATGGGCCCTGTGGCTGTTACCGCCATGTCAATGGTTCCCACCTGTAAACCTTCCAAAAGCTCACGCTCGCCCGCTCCCAGTTGACCTCCTGCAAAAACCTTGACGATCACCTCACCTCCTGTTCCTTCTTCAACCAAACGGGCGAACTCTCGGGCGCCCAACGCGTAAGCATGGTGGGGAGGCGTAACGGTGGCAAGCTTGAGCGTCGTTGTTGCCGCTCCTGCCGAGAGGGGAGCGAGAACGGTCAGGAACAGAAAAAATAAACCACCAAGAAGTCGGTGCTGTTTCATCATTTTTTCCTCCTTTTTGTTTATAGAGCGTATCTTCCAAAAGATCTCATCGGGGATCCATAGATGTGTATAATAGCCCTGAAGGGGCGTGAGGTCCAGAAAAAGAAGGAAACTTGCTCTTCCTTTTCCTCGGGAAATCCTTTATTCTTAGTTACGAGTAAAGGCGACCCTTGATGATCCGGATCACCCCCCACATTGCCGTTGACGAATCCGAGATAGAGTGGGATTTCATTCGTGCCTCCGGCCCGGGAGGCCAGAATGTCAACAAAGTGGCGACCGCCGTGCAGCTCCGCTTTCCCGCACGCTCCTCTCCTTCCCTTCCCGAGGATCTTAGGGCAAGGTTAGTTCCGCTTGCCGGCAAACGGCTTAACAAAGACGGGATCCTTGTGATCGACGCGCGCCGGTTTCGTACACAGGATCGAAACCGCCGAGATGCTGTGGATCGATTCATCCGCCTCCTGCAAAGAGCGGCCGTGAAACCAAGTAAGCGAATCAAGACCAAACCAACTGCGAGCTCTTGCGTTAAGCGTCTTAATGCAAAGCTACAAAGGGGGGAAACCAAGAAGAAGCGC
>JAFGDM010000131.1 GCA_016932115.1 Deltaproteobacteria bacterium
AACAATTTAGCTGTTTGAAAAATCGCAAGCATCAGGCATGGGGGTCCCTCTTAAAACTGCAAAACGAAGAGTATTCGGGATGGAGCATGAAAACAACCGGGTAGCAAAGGCGGGCGGCGAGGCTTCAGGGGAACTTCGAGGATCGACCTCTTTCGGCGATGCCCCGGAAGACCTCCGCCGCCTCACCCGTTGCCCAAAGCATAATACGGCGATGTGGCTTCTTCGTTTCTGAGTTTTAAGAGGGACCCCCATGCTCAAAGCTGCCGACTTCAGCATTTCAAACAGCTAAATTGTTACTACTTTTTTAAAATCAACAGGGATCTGCTCAGCTTTTGGATTCATGTCTTGTGTTTATACATAAGCAGGCTCAGGATCTACATATAATCAGTTGTCGGACTCGGAGAGCTGAGAGAAGGGATAGTCGATGCTGTATTGGGCGATCATTGAATCCCGAGTGCCGCCATTTTATTACCATGGCCACAAGTTAAGGACCCTGTACCTGAAAACCTTTTCCAAAGCTTTTTTTTCAAAGCGAGGCGCGACCCTGAACATGCTTGCCCGTGCGATGTATGCATACAGGCCCTTTTCATAGAAACCGCCCGTGCATAAGACACGGCAGTGAGGGTTGAAGCCCGGGAAATCCCCAAAAGTCTGGACGGCAATTACGGCGCCGGGAACCGCACCCTCCGCCGGGATAATGATCTGGAAAAATACCTTCAAGGACTCCCGCCCGCAACGGCTCAGGCCGGACAACAGACTTCTGTCGCACAGAAAATACCGCAGGAGGATCTTGGGTATGCTGAAAACGAAATGGAGGTGTGGCACTGTTTTAAGAACCTCTTCACAGAGCCGTTCCCCGAATTCAAAGACCCTCTTCCGATGATGGATTCCAGCCGGCCCTGTTTCAAAGCAACTTGACGGAAATGGGCGATTTTGCGCCGGCCCATGAGTCCGGCGCGGGCGATGGCGCGGTCTGTTTCTCCCAACCGCATGCGGGAGAAAACGTGAGTGTAATGGTGCATCTCGAACCTCATGAAAGTCATCGGGCCATCTCCTGGTCCTGATATTCTCAGGAGGATAGCGTAAATGGTTAGGACTTTTCGAGACCCGATTTTCCGACTCGCTTACTGCTTCGCAAGGAGAAAGGGGTGGTGCCATAACCCCGATCTTCAAGTCGCTTCATGTCCGCGATCATTAACAAATACCAAGTGCGTCTATTCGGGCTAGTCTTGGCATGTATTTCTATGTACCTATTTTCTAATATCTTTTAAACTAAATATTTTAAGGGCGTCCCGCTTTACTCTCCACATCAGCGGGCGCCAGCTTTTTTGGCGATCCGCTGCATGCCCTTGTTGGCCATCGTTTTGTTCTTCGTTGATTTCAGAATCACTTTAGACGATTCATGAGATCTCGGGGCTGGGATACCGAACAACATGCCTTCACCGCTAATATCCTCATCGATGTCCGGCCAATGCACACCATGACCATCACCGATGATTTCCCAGTTTTTCCGCTGTTCCGGGGTTGCCTCAGACAGCCTCCATGACCATGCCAGTGGAACGCTGATTGTTCGACCATCCATAAGTTGTGCCGTAATAGTATCTTTGGTGACGTCTACATGTTTAATTCTTATCTCTTGTAGTTTTACCGCAGTGCCCATCCCATTCCTCCATTATTCTGTCTCTGTTTCTCGCAATGATCTCGCGAATTGTGCTCAGCTCTTTCGCTGAAAAACCCTGATTTCTGGCCAGAGCCAAGGGGTTGATCCAGAACTTGCAGATAATCTTTTCCCTCTGAACATGCACGTGCATTGGTTCGTTACAGTCAAAACTGTAAAAGAAAAACCGATATGGACCTGGAATACCCTTTAATGTCGGCATATCAACCATTTGTCTGGCTTAAAGATATATGAACACTTTTTGTGGTGTCTCCACTCATCGCACCGATAAAGTTACGGATATCAGTTTCTCGCACCTTGTTGTCGGTGTAACGCTTCGCCTGTATGTATATCTTCTCCAATCCCAGCTTGTCTTCGTTTATTATTACGTCGATTCCGGCATCTATCATATCTTGCGGAGAGTGCTCGGCAGCGAGAGGTGTTTCCGTCTGTTTTTTCTTTTCCTCGGCGTAGAAATCCATCAGGTTCGATTCCATGTCGCGAAGAGTTACTCCCTGAGCGCAGGCTTTCTTTCCCGCTTCGGTGATCTGAGCCATGCCGCGCTTCCCGGCGACGCAGTCGCCGGGAACAAGTAATTATATGGATCTGGATATAATTACCTTTGTATGTTATCTGTCAGAATGCACCACTTCGAGTCAAGCTAAAGACACAATTGAGAATATGTCAAAGACACTGGTTTGTCAAAACCGGTGATAGCCGATTTTTCAATGCCGCTCAATCGGTTTTGGTGAGCATCACAAGCCTATTTGGTCTCTAGGGAAAGGCCAGTTAACGACTTCCCAAATGAACGTTTAATATTTTTTCACTCAACCCTCCACCTCTGGTGGATGACCCGGATAGGTTCTACCGATCCGGGGTTTCTTTTTTGCTGGGAGTCGGGCCACGGCAACTCTTTGATATCGGACTAATAGCCCTGATTGGAGCCCTTGAAATGGTCCTATAATTCGTTTTTGAGGGCAAAAAACGATTTCATAAAAACCAATGGCCGGAGCAAAGCGGCATTTCATTCCGGGCTCCGGGAGGCGGCTGCTTAAGGAAAAGGGGAGAGGACCTGAAGTGGTTAGCGGTAAGCAGGGGGATATCCCGTGGGTCAAAGCTAGCCAAAGATATTTGAAATTTTTGGGGGTAGTGCAGAATTGAGTGAGTACCCCTTTATAAACACTATGGTATCAGCGTTCA
>JAFGDM010000132.1 GCA_016932115.1 Deltaproteobacteria bacterium
CCGCCTCACCCGTTGCCTGAAGCTGAACAGTGTGGTGTGGCGTCTTCGTTTTGCAGTTTTGAGAGGGACCCCCATGCTTGGTGCTTAGGGTGTTTTCAAAAAGCCAAAGTGTTACGAAATTTTAAATATGTTTGGCCAGGTTTTTGGTAACAATTTGGCTGTTTGAAATGCTGAAGCCGGCGGCCCTGAGCATGGGGGCCTATCTCAGTACCCCGGTACAAAGCGCCGAGGTCCTTTGCTAAGATGTTACGAGACCTTCGGCACTTCCAAAACCCTGTTCATGCTCCCGGGAACGTATCCTTCCAAATCCAGAGAAACATAAAGAAATCCGATTCTTTTAAGCTCGGCAACAATTGTCTTTCTCAGCAATGTTTCGGCAATTCTCGAAAACTCGGCCTGCACCACCTCGATTCTAGCCAGTGAGCCATGACACCTGACCCGTACTTGTTGGAACCCCTTTGCCGCAAAAAAGGTTTCCGCTTCTTCGATCATTTTGACTTTCTCTTCCGTGATCCTCTCTCCGTATGGGATCCGAGTGGCAAGGCACGCCATAGCAGGTTTGTTCCAGGTGGAAAGACCCATCTCCATTGAAAGATGTCTGATTTCAGCCTTGCTCAGGCCTGCGTCCGCAAGGGGAGCTAATACACCTGCTTCCTCAGCCGCCCTTGATCCCGGCCGGTAGTCGCTGCCGTCATCCGCATTGGATGCGTGAGCGATGTAACGGATTCTCCTTTCTTCGGCAATGTCCTTGAGTTTTCTAAAGAGGTGCTCTTTGCAGTGGTAGCAGCGATCAGGGCTATTGGCGACAAAAGCCGTGAGCTTGCCTGCCGCAGAGGTAATGAGAAGGTGATCGATTCCCTGTTCCCTTGCAAAGGAGACTGCTTCCTCAGTCTCCCGGGAAGGATAAAAAAACCCTCCGGCCGTCACAGCCAGCACTTTTGCGCCCATCACATCCCGTGCGACGCTGACAAGAAATGTGCTGTCAACGCCCCCCGAAAAGGCAACAAGCAGCGAATCCATTTTCCTCAAGCCCTCAACCAGGGTCTTCTTTTTTTCGTGCGCTTTTTTGATGTCAATCATCATGGGTTGTTGCTCTTTGGATGTCGAGAGTCGGCTCAAAAAAACTTAACCGGAAACGATTTATATTTGAAGTTTATCCGTCCTCTTTTGCCGCACCTGTCTTCAATCTATGGGCCGGAGATCAAAACTCATCGGGGCAGACGGCATGCAAGAGACAATAACAGGAACAGGCCCGCCGGAAAACCATATAAAGCCCGCTGAAATTTGAGGTATCGGATATGAGCTCATAACGTCAGAAAATGGACAACAAGGGATGCTACCGTCAGCAATCCAAAAGCCAGGTGCAGCCGAGCTGTGGCTGCATCGATCATGGCAAACTCGCTAAGAGGAAGATTGTCTTTGCGCCGCATCATTTTCGTTACCTTTACGGCCAGGGGCAAGGAGAAAAACACGATCAGGGAAATCAAGGGGAGGCTCGTAAAACCGATGAGGAGAAGAGTGGTTCCATAGGCGCCGAAGACCAGCGCATAAAACATTGTTCTTGCGCGGCTTTCACCGATGAGGATAGGAACGGTCTTGATATTCACCGTTTTGTCATCAGCAATATCCCTGACATTGTTGCCGTGAAGGATGGCATCTACCAGGATGCCGATGGGCAAAGAATAAAGAACCGGAACCCATGAAAATCGGTGGGCCTGAACATAGTAAGCGCCCAGTACCATAGCAGGACCGAAAGAGAAAAAAACGGCAAGATCCCCGAGGGCCCTATACTTGAATCGTATGGGACCGGCAGTGTAGAAAACCCCGAAGCCGCCGCCGATCGCGACGAGCCCTAAAAGAAATACCCCACCCGGAGTGACATAAACCAGATAGGCTCCTATAAACCCGGCCATGACCATGGCCGCCCATCCTCCTTTTAGAATTCGGGAAGGTTCCATTTCACCGGCGACAAGTACACCGCTCGAGCCGAAGGTGCCCTCCCTGTCTACCCCTTTCCTGTAATCATAGTAGTCCGATAGGAGGTTTGCCCCGGCATGGGCGGTCATGCACCCAATCCCTGTTAGGATGAGGCGGAAAAAACCGAGTTTCAAGCCCGGGTTGTCGATCAACGCAATCACGGCCCCCTGCAGCGGAGGAATCAGGCTGATCGTGAACGTAAAAGGTCTTAAGGCTTTCCACCACAGGGAAACAAGGGGCATCACAAATCCTCCCACGGAAAGTGAAACATAAAAGAAAGGAGCCTCATCGTCAAGGCGCATTTTTAAGCATTTCGGAAACCCCATTCCACCTCTTTTTATTCGCCTCTTAAAGAACAAACCGTGAAGACAGGCAAAAATATTGGACAAATTGGGTGTTCATCTCGATTTTATTCTTGAATTGCGGTCACACATGGAATATTCTCAGTAGGCTGATTTATGATAGGATTATAATAATTCAGGAGGAGGAAGGTGATGAACAAAGGTGATCTGGTCAATGAGGTTGCGAAGGTCGTGGCCACGAAGAAAGCGGCCCAGAACGCGGTGGACACAATTGTAACAGGTATCAAGAAAACCCTGAAAAAGAAGCAAGACGTTACCCTTGTGGGATTCGGCACCTTCAAGGTGAGCAAGAGGAAAGCCCGTAAGGGTAGAAATCCCCAGACCGGAGCAGAGATCAAGATCAAGGCAAAAAATGTTCCCAAGTTCATCCCCGGCAAAGCACTCAAAGCCGCTGTGAAGTAGCATGCTTTTGGGTATTCACAGAAGGCCCTCATCAAGGATCGGCAGGCCTGAGGGGGGCCTTTGCTTTTGGAAAAAAAGGTGAACAAAAAACTGGCTTCACGGAAAGCCGCATTCCTTTTTCTCGCAGCCCTTTCTTCCTTTCCCCCATATCTTTACGGACAAACTCTGCATGTGTCCGAAGGTCAAGAGGTGATCGTCATCGTGGAAGAGCCTTTAAAGAAATCCGCCCAAAAAGTGCTTGAACTCTACCCTGAGGTGAAAAGAGACTTGGAAAACA
>JAFGDM010000133.1 GCA_016932115.1 Deltaproteobacteria bacterium
CCGCTTGAAATGCAAACTAACGGTTAGACAATCAGGTTCAAATTCATAGTTCTCTTCATTATCCACAGCGAAGGATATCTCTGCGCCGAAGAGGACAATGAACCAGCTGAGTTGCACCCAGATGAGAAACAACGGGAGTGCTGCGAAGCTGCCGTAAATGGCATTATACTGGGCAACGCCGACCTGAAAATAGATGTACGCTTTTTGGAGAATGTGGAAAATTGTTCCTCCGATGATGCCGGCGGAAAATCCTGCTTTGATGCTTACCCCGGTATTGGGCATTACCATATAGACAAACGTAAAAAGAATCCACAGCACAAGGTAAGGCGATAAATTGAACATGAAAAAAATGAAGGGGCTGATTTTCCCCATCAAAGTGATCTTTTCGGTCAGAAGCAGCATCTGACTTGTTACAAAAACGGTGAGACTGCTTGAGACAATGAGCAGTAGAGGGCAGATGAGCATGATGGAAAGATAGTCACTCAACTTTCTCGCAAAAGTGCGGCCTCTTTTTACGTACCAAATATCATTGAAGGCCTTTTCGATGTGATCGAGCAACTTTACGACCGCCCAGAACAGCATTAATACGCCGACCCCGGCAACAACACCGCCCTTAGTGTTGGCCAAGAGCGCGTTGGCAAAGTGAATAACCCATTGGACAACCTCCTCCTGGCCTTCGAGTCTCTGCGTGATGAGTGTCTCAAGATTTTTATCGAACCCAAATCCTTTGGCGATGCCGAACGCCATTGCCACCACCGGCACTACCGAAAGGAACGAGAAGAACGTGAGAGCTGAAGCTCTGAGGGGGCATTTATCCTCACGAAAGCCGCGAAAGGCCAGTAGTATTATTCGCAATGTCCGAAGCAAGAGATAGGTACGCCTCGGTTGCTCTCTGATTCTGATTCGCCAGACCTCATCTCGCAGAAATCGCAACGCTCTCTCAAACATATCTCCCCCCTGTCTTTCTGGTGTCGTCAAGAAACTTTCTTAGGATGCCGGGTACCAGCGTTAAAATCGCTTCACAACGAGAGTACAGTTTGCGGTTTCGGAACCCCTTTTGCACCTGTCTTAAGTAAGGAGGTGACAGTGGATATCCACCGATCCCTTCTGAATAGCAAAACCGGTGTTGTGCTCTCTAAGGTAGATGCCCTTCTCAGAGAATGGAAACCATTCGAGGTGTTCGCGAACGAAATCCAGTCGGGCGTGGGCAACAAAATTTTTGGCTTTCCGGCTGTTTTGGGGAACAAGCGCAACAAGCATAATCTCGGCCATTTCCTTGGCCTCTTTTTCGGTGAGGTACACATCCCCTACCTCGCGATCCAAAAGGATTTCCTTTTCAGCATAATCGCATTCAGGTTGGGTGTGGGTGAAAAGCGCCGAGAACTTGTTGACTGCAGGAATATTCTTAATTTTGAAAGCGGGAACATAAAATGTTATTTTCCGTTTTTTCTTTTCTTCACCGACAAGGCGGGGTACCGGAAAATATGAATAAAAGGCATCCAGGGTGGAAACCTGCTCCCGTGGGGTAATCAGTGATACCTGAAACGTCCAGAAGGGGAGGTAAATGGTAGCCTTGTTATCGTCTTTGTTCTCTTTAACTGCTCGATATGAGACCTCGCGGTAAGCGCCTCCCTCTTCCCGCCATGCTCGACCGCAGGTGGTGCAGAGGTGAATGACGTTGAATGGGTGGAAGGGGAGGTCCCAACCGCAGATTGGACAACGCAGGGGGATAAAACGAATATCGGCCGAGTCAGCCTCTTGCAGGTCTTCACCGAGTGTCGATGTCAAAGGATCGTCTCCCGGTTTTGTGGTTTTTATAACGTCGTGAGAAATGCCGTCAACGAGCACTTCGAAATCTCCGGCAGAAGTACCTATGAAAAGAAGCCAAATCGGAAGATGGATGAGATTGTAGCGCTCCCCGATAAGACCAATCTTTTCCATCTCAACGTCAACGCCGGCCTCTTTCAAGGCGCTTCCACGATAGTGTTCGACATAGTCGACGGCGTGTTCATACGATATGGACCCTTGTATGGGAATGCCCATTCGTTCTATTTCTTTCCGGTTAAAGGCTCGAAACCGCATGGTCCCAGTGCGAATTCCGAGACTGGACGGGCCGAGGGTGGTCTTCCCGTTGGCTGGAAAGCTATGATCGAAACGGTGGGTCTTCAGTGTCTTTACATGCTCCCAACCGTCGGTAATCCCGCTTTGGGTACTGCGGATACTTTTTTTCCCGAGAATCCATTTAAACACCATGCCCTGTACCCACCAGTAGGGAAAGAAAAAAAGCCGAGCGTGAACGGATCGGGGTTTAAGCTGCTTTTTTTGGTAGAGTCCGCGGATTAATGTCGTTGCTATTGTTTTTTTATCTGCCCGGGGTTTGAGATAGTACTGCCTGACGCCGTCAGTCCCGACTACGTGGAGAAGCGAACCGCAATAGAGGCATTTGATTGCCCGGGCTTCTTCCAAGAATTCGATGTCGCCTCCACATTGTGGGCAGGGGGTGGTGATCACCATAGGAGTATCGTGCGAAATGGAACGTGTTAAAGGGGTGCACCTACAGTTTATCTCCACAGGTATTGCAGAAAATTGCCTGAGGAAGGTTAGTGCTGCCGCAATGAGGACACTTTTTCTCTTGTTTCTCTATCTTGGTTCCGCAGACCATGCAGAAGTTGGCTTCCACCGGGAGATCGGTGCTACAGTGACTGCATTTGTTGACGATCACGATCTGATGGCCGCAGTGAGAGCAGAAACGACTATCATAAGGAATCCCGGTGTGGCATTTTGGGCATCTGGCAGACGGTGGCGCTGTCTCAGGATCCTCTCCTTGCTGAAAACTCTTTTGAAGGATGCCGGGGAGCATCATTCCCAAGCCGGCCCCCAAACCGATTCCCATCCCGGAGGCGGCCGGTCCCTCGCCAGCGCCGCCCTCAGCGGTAGCTGCATCTCCCATGGCTTTGGCAGCTTTGAATTTGAGAAATCGGTCCAGATCTCCTACTGCTTTCATGCCGCTCTTTTCGTCAATCATCTTTTGAACGTCGGCAGGAGGAGTGATTGAGTTGATGAAGAGGTCGATAAGTTCGATACCGTACCTGGAAAAATCTTCCTGCAGGCGGGTCTTGAGGGCGACTCCAAGCTCATCGTAATACTTCGGGAGATTGAAGACCGTATCGAGACTTTCACCCATCAAATCGTTTAATCGGGAGACGGTAACGTCCCGCAGGTAGTCGGAAATATCCTCGGTAGAATAGACTCCCTGAGTTCCCACCAGCGTATTGATGAAAAGGAGGGGCTGGGTAATTCTCGTCGTGTAATTGCCAAACGCCCGGAGCCGCACCATCCCCAATTCGGAGTCTTTAAAGGCAACCGGCTCTCGGGTGCCCCACCGTAAGTCAGTGAAGACTTTAGTGTTGACGAAATAGACGGAAATCCGAAAAGGGCTCTCAAATCCGAAAGGGAGGCTCATAGCTTTTGTAAGCACCGGAAGATTTAAAGTGGAAAGGGTGTGCCGTCCCGGACCCAGAATATCATAGGCCTTCCCGTCCCGGAAAAAGACGGCGGCTTGATTTTCCTGCACCACAAGCTGAGCGCCCATCTTAATATCTGCTGAGCCTTCCTGCGGAATTCGGTGAATCATCTCTTTCCCGGTTTCGTCAAACCATTCGATAATTTCCAGGAAAACCATTATGGCCCCTTTCTCTTCGGTGGTATGAGCTATTTTGTCTGTCGTAAAAACTCGTTCCGATGGTTTACCTGATCCTCTATGGTGCGGAGGGAGAACTCAGTTTCCCGAATCCCGGCAGAGAACTCGCTTTCTAAACCTGATACGACAGTGTTAACCTTTTCGCTGAGTTTGGAAACTTCTTTTTCGAGGCCTTGATCAAGAAGATACAATTTCTCCAACTTCTTCCTATCCACGTGAGCCTGGCTAAATAGCGGCGCATACCCATAAGCGGCAAAGGTAATGGTGTCAGCCAGTTGATGCATCTTACGGGTAAGCGCATCGAGGTCATCCAAACGATCAAGCTTCCCTTCCTTGGCAAGAAATCGTTTGCGCTCATCAATCCGGGATCGTTCCTTCCCGAGTAAAGAGGCTAAATAGGTACGCAATCGTTTGTCAAGATCGCGCAGTTTCTCTTTGTCCTGATAGGAACCAATACCCGGGATAATGCGGGCCGCTTTTGCCGCTTTGTCGGCAAGAGACTCTTTTGTAACCATAGATCTCTTTCCAGGATAAATTGTGTTGTTGCCTATGCTCCGTCAAGGCCGTGATGTTCTTTTCTGCGATACCACGCGACAGGGTCGCTGAGATATTCTTCTGTGTCTTTGAGAGAGAGATAGTGTTCGTGCTCAATGATTGACAGGAGGTCGAAAAACTGTTTTTCTTTCGGATCTGATACGTTGTCCCGGAGTTCGGCATAGTAGCGACAACCCTTGGCCTCGAAATCGACAGCCGTCTGAATTGCCTTAAGATCGTCGTCGTCTTTTTCAGGGGCCATGTCGATATTTTTAAGAAAATCAGTTAAGACATCCTTCACTACCGTGTCCTTCACTTTCAGGGGAATGCTTCCGGGCCACTTTTCTTGCTGTTCCCACTTTTGGTGTAGTTCCTTTAGTCGTTCATAATGTTCCAATTCTTCATCTCCGATTTGCTGAAACATAGCCTTACCCAAGGGATTCCTGGTCCGTTTAGCGTTTTCGAGGTAGAATTCTCGCTCTCTCATCTCGTTTTTTAAAGCGACTTCCAAGGCATTCAACCGGTCCTTTTCGTTCATTCTGCTCTCCTTTTGGCAAACGCGATCAGCTGTCAAACTTTATAAAAAGCCATCACAAAAAACTATACTAAAATGGGCCATATCTGTCAACGCTCCAGGGAAAAAGGAGAAATCAAAGCGATGC
>JAFGDM010000134.1 GCA_016932115.1 Deltaproteobacteria bacterium
ATAGGGGTTCACAAACTGTGAGCCCCGCCGCCCGCCTTTGCCGCCCCGCGCTTTGAAAAGTTAGAACGTAACAGGGGCGGGCTATAGAACTCCCCCCACTTTACATTTCACCATTGTGCGTTATCATTTTTATAATAGATGAAGAATAAACGATTTTGCGCGGATTTCGCGCGATGCTCCCCGGGGGGAGCGATGAAGCGAAGGAGGAATACAATACATGAATGCAGAAACGAAGAGCGAATCGGCGATTTGGATTCCCCACGAATTACCCATATTGCCCCTCAGGAACACGGTAGCCTATCCTTATTCGATTTTGCCTCTGATGGTCGGCGTTTCCCGATCAGTACGCCTGGTTGAGGATTCGGTTAAAAGGGAGGGCATTATCGGTCTTGTGGCCTCGAGGGATGGATCTGTGGAAGAGCCGCAGCCCGGCCAGACTTACGAGGTCGGCACGGCAGTCAAGATCGAACGGGTGACCAAAGGTGCCGGGAGCAGCCTGGAGGTTGTGGTTCGGGGTCTGGAGCGTTTCAGGATAGAATATTGGCAGGCTACGGACCCTTTTTTGAAAGCCAGCGTTCTCCTTGCCCCCGACGCGGTGGAGGAGGGCGTGGAACTGGATGCCCTTGTCAGATCGCTGCGAGAGGTTGCAAAGGAAGTGTTCAGCCTTTCAACCGAACTTCCGAAGGAGGTCGGTATTTTCCTGGATCAGGTTAAAGATCCCCGATACCTTGTCTACCTTCTAGCCGGCAGCGCCGGGCTGGGGGTTGAAAAAGGGCAGAAACTCCTGGAACAGTCCGGTCTGAAAGACAAACTCCACACCTTGATTTCCCATTTCTCTCAGGAAAAGGAAATTCTTGTGCTTGGTAAAAAAATTCAGACGGAAGCCAAGGGAGAAATGGATAAGGCTCAGCGGGATTATTATTTGCGGCAGCAGATGAAGGCTATCCGGAAGGAGCTTGGAGATACGGACGAGACGGAATCTGTCGGCGAAGTGTACGCCGAGAAGATCGAAGAAGCGGCTCTTCCCGAGGAAGCAAAAAAAGAGGCGCTCCGAGAATTGAAAAGACTCAAGGGGATGTCCCCGCAATCGCCGGAGTATCCTGTGATCAAGACCTATCTGGACTGGATATTGGATCTGCCTTGGAACACGGTCAGCGAGGATCAGGTGGACATTGATGGTGCTCGGAGGGTGCTCGACGAAGACCACTATGATCTGGAGGAGGTCAAAGAACGCATCATCGAATACCTTGCCGTCCGGAAACTGCTTAAAGAGCGTACCGGGGAGACGGTCAAAGAGAAGAGCTTTGATATGCCGGAGGGCATGGGAGCGATCCTTTGTTTTGCGGGCCCTCCGGGGGTCGGCAAAACCAGTCTGGGGCAGAGCATTGCGCGGGCTTTAGGGCGGCGTTTTACAAGGATGAGCCTTGGGGGTATTCGGGATGAAGCAGAAATTCGCGGACACCGCAGAACCTATATCGGTGCCATGCCCGGGCGGATTATTCAGGCGATTAAGCGGGCCGGTACCAAGAACCCCGTTTTTATGCTGGACGAGGTGGACAAGATCGGCATGGACTGGCGCGGCGATCCCGGCAGCGCCCTTTTGGAGGTCCTCGATCCGGCGCAGAACCATGCCTTTCGCGACCACTATCTGGATGTGGATTTCGACCTGAGTGATGTGATGTTTATTACCACGGCAAATCAACTGGAGACCATTCCGCCGGCTTTGCGGGATCGCATGGAAACCATCCGACTGGACGGCTACACGGAATATGAAAAGGTGCATATTGCTTGCAGGTATCTCGTTCCCCGTCAGTTGAAAGTAAACGGGCTGCGTGAGAATGAGATCACGTTTACGGACGAGGCGCTGAGGAAAATTGTTCAAGATTATACCCGTGAGGCAGGGGTCCGCAACCTGGAGAGGCTAATCGGAGCCGTTTGCCGAAAGAGTGCGGTGAAAATCGCAGGCGGAGAAAGAAGCTTTTTGACCGTAACACCGGAAACCGTGAGGGTCTATCTCAAGAAGGAACGCTTCGAAGCCGAGTGCTCGGAGTGTATTGAGATTCCGGGCATTGCGACAGGCCTTGCAGTCACTGCCGTAGGAGGCGACATCCTTTTTATTGAGGCGACCCGGATGAAAGGGAAGGGAAATCTGACGCTCACCGGCCAACTGGGAGACGTCATGCGGGAGAGCGCACAGATCGCCCACAGTTACGTCCGCTCCAAGGCCGGGCCGCTGGGCTTTGAGCCGGGTCTTTTCGAGGATACGGATGTTCATGTGCACGTTCCGGCCGGCGCCATTCCCAAAGACGGACCTTCCGCCGGGCTGGCAATGGTAATGGCCGTGGCAAGCCTTTTCAGCGACCGACCTGTGCGAGGAGACATCGGTATGACCGGAGAGGTGACCCTTCGAGGAAGGGTGCTGCCGGTGGGCGGAATAAAGATGAAGCTTTTAGCTGCTCATCGGGCGGGGCTTAAGACGGTCATCCTCCCCAAGCGCAATGAGCGTGATCTGGACGAGCTGCCTAAAGAGGTTCGTGAGCAATTAAAAATAGTTCTTGTGGAAAGAATCGATGAGGCTCTCGGAATAGCTCTTTCTGAAGAAACGTGCGAGAATATCGCCATGGCTGCCAATGGGTAATGTTCCCCAAGGAGTCCGAGCCATAAGCCGAAACAATAAAGGCGAAAACGGAGGGTGCACCTTGTATGAGGTGCACCCTCCGTTTCAGAACAGGGTATGAGAAGATCAACCGGCCTTAACTGCAATCTTGCGAGGAGTCGCTGCTTCCACCTTGGGCAGATGAAGGTGCAACACACCATCCTTGAGCTCGGCTTCGATTTTTGATTGATCGATCGCTTCGGAAACAGTAAACTGCCTGAAGTACTTGCCTGTTCGATATTCCCTAAAAATGTCGCTTTCGTTTGGTTTTTCAGGGGGCTCCGCATCTGCGAAAAGCGTGAGCACGCTGTCGTTGAGATCAATGCTGAGATCCGATGAATTGACTCCCGGGATGTCCGCCAGAAGGATCAGCTCCTTTTCATTTTCAAGAATGTCCACTGCCGGCGCAAAAACCGGACCCGGTTTAGTCGATTCGGCCGGGGTAGAAACCGCGGTTTTTTCTTTTGCCTGTAATTCCTTGCTTTCCCTGTCAGTCATAATTGTTTCCTCCTTTTCATCCGGATTCACACTAAGAGGCTTTGACGGATATTTGCTTGGATTTAGCGGATTCTGCTTTGGGCAGAATAATAGTGAGAACACCGTTTGAAGATCGCGCCTCTGCCTTATCGGAGTCAACCTGTCCCGGAAGTGTGATGACACGGCTGAAACTCCCCGCATCCCTTTCTCTTCTGTGATACTTTACGTCTTCGCCCTGAGCGGAGATCTTTCTTTCTCCCGAAATGCCGATGGTGCTGCCTGTTATCGATATATCCAGCTCATCCGCCTTGATGCCCGGCAGTTCCGCGCGGATATAGTAGGCATCCTTGTCTTCACTCAGGTTGGCGAGGGGAAACACCCCTGCAAACCGTGCGTTAGGCGCATCTGCCGTGTATGAGCCCATAAGCCGATCCATCTGCTTGCGAAGGTTTTCAAGTTCTTCAAATGAACTCCTCCAATTCGATGCGGGCCATTCACCAAGTTTTCGTAGAATCATTTTTTAATCCTCCTTTTTTGTCGAGCTGTGGTCTTGCAGAACTTCTACATTAATAATTAATCTAACAATAACATTAAGTTATCTGAGAATCCCTGAGAGGAAATTAATCACCCTTGCTGCGGTGTCAAGATCCAAAAAAGAAAGTGTTTCAACTTCATTGGTTACCTCGAGTCCTGTGCCGCTTGCTTGACAATGACGGGCCGACTAAGTATTTGTGTTTTAAATATGCGGGGAGAGAAACATGAAATGGATGCTTTTTCTTATCCTTCCGTCTTTGTTCTTGTTGTGCGACCATACAAACGGAGCCACATTGGAATCTGCGCAAACGGCTTCCATCAGTGCTTTACTCAGGAGCGAGGGTTCCCTTTCCTTTTGCGGTGAGCCTGTTCCCACCGATGAGCAGGAGGTCAAGGAACGATTTGAAAAAGAGCTCTTGCTGGCTCTGGAAAACCGCGCGCAGGTAATTCTGTGGCTTAAGCGCTCGCGCCGTTACCTCCCCTACATCGAAAAGAGTCTCAGGGAACGGCAGATGCCGGATGATCTTAAGTATGTTGCTTTCGCAGAGAGCGCTTTGCTCCCCCATGCGGGATCATCAAAAGGAGCTGTGGGTTACTGGCAGTTCATCCCTCCTACAGGACGAAAATACGGTTTGACAATCGATGCGCGGACCGATGAAAGAAGGAACATCTATTCCTCCACCCAAGCGGCCCTTCGCTATTTCAAAGAGCTTCACGAAACATTCCATTCATGGACCTTGGCCGCCGCCGCCTACAATATGGGAGAAGACCGTCTCATGGCCGAAATCCTTGAGCAGGGAACGGACAACTACTATCATCTCTACCTTCCCCTTGAAACCCAGCGATTTCTTTTCCGCATTCTTTCCGTCAAGTTGATTCTTTCGAAGCCTGAAAAGTATGGGTTCCACCTTGCCGAGGGAGAGTATTATCCACCTGCTGTCTTCGATGTGATTGAGCTATACTGCGACCGGGAAACACCGATCAGGATTGTGGCGGAGGCTGCGGGCACGCATTTTAAGGCCATCAAGGACCTAAACCCTCAAATCCGGGGACACTATCTCTCAATCGGGAACCATCGACTGCTCATTCCCAAAGGGGCGGCGGCCGCTTTTCCCGGTCGCTACAGCGAGGCGCTGGCAAAGCATGTCTCAACCTTGAAGGGGAGTGTTTACATTGTAAAAAAGGGGGACAATCTTTCTACGATTGCCGAGAGATTCGATGTTCCCCTGTTTGCTCTTGTCCTGTGGAATAATCTGGATGTGACTCGCCCCATCCATCCCGGAGACCGGCTTTTGATTCGTGGAAAGAGTGTCACACGAGGGGAAACTCAGGAGGGTCAAACAGAACAGGACACGCTTCTTTCAGAGGACTGAGTGAACATTTTAAATCCTCTTCAAGGCTGAATCGATTTTGATTCTTGTTTTCGCGTAACAATTAAGCTGTTTGAAATGCCGAAGTCGGCGGCCCCAAGCATGGGGGTCCCTCTTAAAACTCAAAAACGAAGAAGCCACATCGCGGTGTTATGCTTCGGGCAACGGGTGAGGCGGGCGGAGGTC
>JAFGDM010000135.1 GCA_016932115.1 Deltaproteobacteria bacterium
GTGGGAACCTGCATGGTGTAGCCCAGGGCCGCAATGCCCCGGGGCACAATGGATATTTTCTGGACAGGATCCGTGCCCGGCAGGCTCAAGGCCACGACGGCGTGACCCAATTCGTGGTAAGCCACGATTTTCCGTTCTTCGGGGTTGATGAGGCGGTTCTTTTTTTCAAGGCCGGCCATAACCCTCTCGACGGCCTCCTCAAACTCGGCCATGCCTACTTTTTTCTTCTTTCTGCGCACAGCCAGAAGAGCAGCCTCGTTTACCAGATTGGCAAGATCCGCACCCACCATGCCCGGGGTCATGGCGGCAAGCTTTTCAATGTCCAGGCTTTTTATAGCGGTTACGTTTTTAAGGTGTACTCTCAGGATGTCCTCTCTCCCTTTCTTGTCAGGCCGATCCACCAGAATGTGCCGGTCGAATCGTCCGGGCCTGAGCAAAGCCGGATCAAGGATCTCCGGCCTGTTGGTGGCGGCCATGAGGATCACGCCGACTTTTGGATCAAAGCCGTCCATTTCAACAAGGAGCTGATTGAGAGTCTGCTCCCGTTCGTCGTGGCCCCCCATGGTCCCGAAACCTCTGGCCTTTCCCAGGGCGTCCAGTTCGTCGATAAAAATGATGCATGGCGCCTTCTGCTTGGCCTGTACAAAGAGATCCCTAACCCTGGCCGCGCCGAGTCCGACAAACATTTCGACGAATTCGGAACCGCTCAGGCTGAAAAAAGGTACCTTGCTTTCCCCGGCCACGGCCTTGGCAAGCAGGGTCTTGCCGGTGCCGGGAGGCCCGACGAGCAGGATCCCTTTGGGTAATTTTCCGCCAAGTTCCGTAAACCGCTGGGGCTCTTTCAGAAACTCGATGATTTCCATCATTTCCTGTTTGGCCTCGTCCACTCCCGCCACGTCACGAAACGTGACGTTCAGCTCGTTTTCCACGTAGATCTTGGCCTTATTTTTTCCAAGGGTCATAAAGCCTGCCTGCTGGCCGGTCATGCGCTTCATCAAGAAGTACCAGATGCCGAAAAAAAGGACGAGAGGGAAGAGCCAGGAAAAAAGATTCCGCAGGAACGTGGACTCGAGTTGGCCTTTAAAGGTGACGTCATGCTGTTCAAGGAGTTCGGATAGATCAGAATCGACCCTGACGGTTTTGAAGAGTTCCGCCTTGGAAAGGTCCCTCTCGTCGACAAGCATTTTGCCCTGGATCTGATTGGCCGATATGGCCACCTCGGCAACTTTTTTTTCTTTCAGAAGATTCAGGAACTCGCTGTAGGGAATCGTCTTGATCGCAAGGTAGGAGCTAAGAGTGTTCTGGATAATAAGAACCACCCAGATTCCCAGGAGGACGTACCAGATGGAAAACTTGTGCTGTTTTTCCATATCATTTTTCCTTCATCTTGAAATGGAGCCGGTTCACCATTTCCTGTATATTCTTGGACATATACCAACGGCCTTCGGCAAAAACACCATAATCGGCTCCGATCATGGCCGAAGAGTATCGGGTGGAATTGGCATAGAAAAGCCACTGTTCAACCCACTTCTTCTCAATAGCCTCGTCGAAGATGCTGTCCTTTTGCCCAAGACCTTTTGCCGCTCCCTGCTCCCACGCGGCAAGCAAGATCTTGGTGGCGGTGAGGGTCATCTCATTGGTTTTCGCTATGGTGTTTTCATAGCGCCTGAAATGGCCTTCCACCCAGAACCGGCTGTGGCATGAGGAACAGACCTGCTTCATCCTGCCCCGTCTTGTCTCCTGCTCTTTCTCATCGATAAGATATTCCATGACCGGCTCCCCGGTCAGTTCCGTGGGCAGGGGCAATCCGGCCTTGTTTCGGATGATGGTCGTATCCGGCGATCGGGGATGAGGATGGGCGTAGGGGAGCCCGAAGATTCGCCAGGCCAGACGGTCGTTCATTTGATGAGTTCGCTCCCCCACCAAGTCTCCCTCTTCGGTCATGAGCAGGCTGACGTGGCATGTGGCGCATGTTGGGGCCGCGAGGTCCTTGCCTACAGTCCACGGAACGGCGTCGAAGGCCCATTCATGGCCCAGCGAGGAATGGAGATTACCGTGCTTGCTGACTTCGTAGACCTTGTAAGCGGGCACGTCCGGACCCTTGTGACACTGGGAACAGGTGTGGGGTTTTCTCGCCATTTCAATGGAGAACTGGTGCCGGGTGTGGCAAGCCGAGCAGGATCCCTTGCTGCCGTCCGGGTTGATCCGGCCCACCCCCTGATTGGGCCAGCCGGAGAGGACGGGGAATTCCATGTCTCCAAAAGGGGTGTCTTTGCTCACGGAACCTTCTACCCGAACAGATGTCCCATGGCACTGGCGGCAAGCATCGGACAAGGTCAATTCATCGGGGTCCAGGAGGCTCGTGGTCATGCCGTCAAAAGTCTGCAAGCCGGTCACGGCCCTGGTCAGATCCTGGTATACCGGGTTGTTCTCAAGGTTCCCGTAAGCGTGGGACATGATATTTTTTTCAAACTGGCCAGCTTCCACAGGATGACAGGTTGAGCAATCCCGAGGCGTGACCACGGTATGGACCTGATGACCGTTATGGTCAAAAGAATCTTTGTGGGTTTCGGGATTGAGCATATGGCATTCGGCGCATCCCACGACCACGCCGGCCAGGGCTTCGGACAACTGATCGAAGGAAACGCGCCGATTTTTTGCGGGGAGGGCTTTCGCAGCCTTTGGCGTGATTTTCGACATGCGGCTTTTCTGCCAGGCGGCTACGATTCCAGGATGCAAGGATGTATGGCATTCCAAACACGAATCCGAGTCGGCACTCAGGGGGGAGTCTGCCCCAAACGCGGTTTGAGGTACAATAAAGAGCATAGAGAAAAACATGATGAGCACTTTCATAACGTCTTCCATGCCCACAATATGCCGGCACAACCTTTACCTTCTCATATATTCAAGTGCAGGGAATGATTTTCAAGGCTTCCGACACCAGGTCTTTCACGTATTGTTTGCCCAGTTCGTCTTGAAAATCGATGGGGATTTCGGAATTATCTTCAGTCAGGGCACAAAGTCGAGTACAGGCCTCCGAAACCCTCAGAAGACCCATGAGACGGGCTGCAAGGCCCCTCACTCCGGCATCCGGTGAGCTCAGATAAACCGTGAGGCCGGGAACGGCAGCTCTTACAAGATGCGGATGCCTTCCGGCAACTCGCCCAATCGCCCATAGCAACCCTCTTTGGAGCGGTTCGTGCTCCAGGTAGTTGCCGTCTTCCCTGGCATAAGACAGCAGAATAGAAACATACTCCCCTGCAAGCCCCGGATGACAGGCCAGCACCTCGCCCATCGCCTCGGCGGACCCCCAGCCGATCCCTCCGGATTCATCATTGAGGCTCCACATGAGACGGCGCATTATGATCCTCGCCGACTCCGAATCTTCATCAGCAAGCTTTGCGACAAGCGCGCCGAAACACCGCACAGCCGCCCACTTGAGCCCAGGCTCCCCACTCTGAATGAAGGAGAAGAGAGGGTTTACAATACGCCGAGGGGGGAAGCGCAAAATTTCTTCTATCACGGCTTGGGTTTCACGCTCCACCAAGAGCTCCCGTAGCCTGCTCTTTAAGGCGCGACGACTTATATGAAATCCGCCCAGGCGGATTTCATTCCTTCTCAAACTCATCCTTTTTAGCCCCGCATACGGGGCATTCCCAGTCCTCAGGCAGCTTTTCAAAAGCTGTTCCCGGTTGAACACCGTTGTCGGGATCACCCGCCTCAGGGTCGTACACATAACCGCAAACGGAACATACGTATTTTTGCATTCGCTTAACCTCCTCGTGAGGACAATACCCTCCCCTTGGCCCTGATTGCTATCTTCTACTTCTTT
Source organism: Deltaproteobacteria bacterium (assembly GCA_016932115.1). GTDB lineage: Bacteria > Desulfobacterota > DSM-4660 > Desulfatiglandales > HGW-15 > JAFGDM01. The sequence goes on from JAFGDM010000135.1 coordinate 3,833, forward strand.
TTTTTAGCTTTTTCCTCTTCGTACTTAAAGGAGATGTTTACCCTGGCGCGATAGAGCTTGACCTTGCCTTTTTCAATGGTCATGTCGAGACGCGTCACTTCAGCGACCCTGATGTCTCTCAGGCTCCCGGAAGCGGTTTCAACTGCTCTTTTGGCCGCATCTTCCCAGGAAACATCGCTGGTCCCCACAAGCTGCACAATGTTGTATGTACTCGTTGCCATCTCGCCCTCCTTGGTAAAGGTTTTATAGAACCACTCTCAGAAAGCACAATACCCTCTAGGATCAAGCGAGTCAAGCCTTTCGCAAAAACGCTCTTAAATCGCTCCGTCAAATTTGATGATCCCGTAAAAACTCGGAAAAACCCCGTTTCCGTCATTCCCGCGGAGGCGGGAATCCAGTATTTTCAAGGGGTTCTGGACTCCCGCCTCCGCGGGAGTGACAACCAAGGCGACTTTTTACGAGATTGTCAAATTTCATCAGGAAAAGAACTTTTCCGGAGGTCTCCGCTCCGGAACATAGACATGAGGGACTTTATCTTGATTCCAGTCCTGGGAAACATACAGGTTGCAGTAGCAACTCCCAAACTCCTCGACGTCGGGCTCTCTGTAAATGCAAGGGCAAATGATGTCCTTGTCCTTTTCCCGATCCCCCGAGGCTAACCTACAGGGGCAGCACATGTAGCCGTAGCGGTTCTTGTTCTCAATCAGGCCGGAGAGCAGATCAAAGACCCGTTCTTTGTCCGCGCTGAAATAAAACCCTTTGGGTTCCTGCATCTTCCTGAGCATTTCGTAAAGCTTTTCCACCTCTTTCATAGCCCGAGCGCCTCCCTGATTTCGTTTTCCTTGTAGCCGACGATAATTTTGTCGCCGATGATGATGGTGGGAAAAGAACAGCGGGGGTTCAGTTTTCTTACATCCTCCAGGATGGCCGCCCTTTCATCCCCTTCTAGCAAATCCACATCCGTGAATTCATATTGGACGGAACATTCGTCAAGCAGTTTTTTCGTGGCTTTGCAGTGTCCGCAGGTGCTCAATGTGTAAATTTTGACTTGATACTCCATGTTGGTTCTCCTTTCCGTTATTAAATGGCGGCATCCACCATGCGCTCTAGCATTGCATGTTCTTAACTAAATAGACCTTTAAACACAAAAAAAGTCAAAAATACCTCCATGCCAATAAAGATGAGGGCGTGGGCGTACTATAATCATCAATCCATCTGTCACAACCCTTCAGGCTCTCTTGTCAAGCCCGCCATCGGCGATTATGATGGGAGGGTGTTCTCTTAAGGAGGGTTCGGACTGTGGAAAAAGCCTTGATCGAGGGTGTTGAGCTTTACCTGGCTCAACCGGATGATGTGCCCATGGTGTGGGTGGGGCAGCAGGAGTTGCTCAGCCAGGTGCTCGCATCGTGGATGGTGGTGGGAGACGACGATCTGCCCCTGTGTCCTCGCCTGGTTGGAAAGCCCGGCGTGGGAAAGACCACCCTTGCGTACCACGCGGGCCGGATGCTGAAAAAGCCGGTCTATCTCTTCCAGGCCACCATGGACACCCGACCCGAGGACCTTATCGTGACACCGGTCATTGCGGAGGGCGGGAAGATCCATTACATGGCGAGCCCTGTGGTTACAGCCATGATCAAGGGCGGCGTTGCGGTGATCGACGAGGGAAACCGGATGAGTGAAAAAAGCTGGGCTTCTCTTGCGCCGCTCATGGACAACCGGCGGTATGTGGAATCCATCGTGGCCGGCATCAAGATCAAGGCCCATCCTGATTTCCGGCTTTGCACGACCATGAATGATGACGCAAGCACCTTTGAACTGCCGGAATACATTCATTCCAGGCTCCAGCCGCAGATCTTCATTGATTTTCCCGAAAGAGACGAAGAGCTCCTGATCCTGAAAGCAAACCTGCCCTTTGCAGACAATGAAATCTTGAAATACGTGGTCAACTTTCTGCAAACCGCCCACGACAGAGAGGAACGCTACTCCGTAAGAGACGGGATCAACATAGCCCGGTATGCTCTGAAGCGCCTCGTTGAGAGCGGCGCTCGCCTCACCCTCGAGCAGCGAAACGAGCGCATTGTGAACTACATGAAAGAGGCGGCCGCCATGATTCTTGATCCCCATGCGGCTCGGTATTTCAGTGCATCCCTTGCCGGGAAGGACGATGAAGCATCTGATTGAGTGGCAAAACATTCGCATCGTTCCCGTACTCCATAACAGGATGGAGTTCGCCCTTGAGGTGCGGCGCCAGTTCGACGAATTCAAACCGGCCCACGTGGCCGTGGAGTACCCCACCACACTGGCGGACCTGATCATCCGAGCCGTTAAACGGCTGCCCCTCCTCTCCACCGTCCATTACCGGGAAAGCGACGGGACCTTCGTGTATCTGCTCGTGGAGCCCACGGACGGCCAGGTCGAGGCCGTGAGGCTTGCTCTTGAACAAGCCCTTCCTGTTAATTTCATCGATCGCGACATGGAAGGGTATCCTTTGGATCGCTCCCCTATGCCCGACCCTTATGCTGTGACGAAAATCGGGCACTACGTGTACTGCCAGGCCTACCTCAAAACCTTAAAAGACCGTCCGAGTTCCACGGAAGATACGCTCAGGGAAAGAACCATGGCCCATCACCTGCAGAAGCTGAATGCCTCCGGGGAAAAGGTCTTTTTTGTCTGCGGGCTCTACCATCTCCCCGGCGTTCTGAGGATGCTGGAACTTCCCCAGACCGAGGTGATCGGCCGGAGGCGTCGTGAAGGGGCGGGCCTGGCTCATCTCTATGCAGACTCGAGCAGGGAGGTGATGACGGAAATGCCTCTCCTGGCGGCGGCCTACGAGCGCTTCAGGTCCGAAGGGGCCGCGAAGGAGCCGCGCCTGGATCGCCTCAAAATCCAAAACGAGCTCATCGCTCTGGCCCGGCGCAGCCACTGGAATAACAGCAAGGAGGAGCTGACTCCAAGCCAGGTGCGGGTGCTCCACAAGTTCGCCCGCAACTATGCCCTGATTACCGGCGCTTTGGTTCCAAACTTTTACCAGCTTGTTGTGGCGGCCCGGGGCGCTGCCGATGACAACTTCGCCTATGAGCTGTGGGACAAAGGGAGCGAGTACCCGTGGCAGACGGAAACCTCCGAGCTTCCAGTGATGCGTTTGAGCGGGGAGGACCTGTTCCTGGATCAGAAAAGGATCAAATTCCACCGCAGGCTCAAGACCTTCAGACGGCGCCTCGTGCCGGTGCCCGTGAAAAAGAAGGTCCGTGAGAAAGTGCCCGGCGAGTGGAAGAAGAGCTTTGACGGCTTCACCATCTGCTCCTATCCGCCCGAGGATGTGGTGATCGAAGGATACGGCCGGCACCTCCAGGAAAAGGCCGTGAGGATCAAGACAGAGGAGAACGCCAGGATCGTTCCCTTTGTCAGCTCCATGATGGAGGGCATCGACATCCGGGAGACGGTCCGCAACTGGGCCAAGGGGGAGATCTATGTGAGGGAGGCAAGACCCTTCCGGGGAAAGGTGGGGTCCGTAGTGGTCATTTTCGAACCGGACCTTGACAAGGACAAAGAAAGCTTCCCCTGGAAAGTGACCTGGCTCGGCGAGCACGAGCAGGAATCGGACATGGCCTTCTACAGCACGCCCGCAGGGGAGGTGATGGACGGCCCGGGCATCTCGAGTTGCCAATACGGCGGATTCATGCTGACCTACCCGCCCCTGAGGGTCTTCGACATCTGGAAGGACCCTTTCTTTGATATGGCCAGGAACAAGCCGGAACGACTCCTCATGGCGGCCGTCGACTACAGCCTTGAAAAGCACGTGGTCTATGTGGCGGCCAACCCGCCTTCAGGGTGGTGCCACTCCCTGGCCGCGAGGCTCGGCAAGAAGATCATTTACCTTCCTATCGGCACCTTCTCGCCCGTGACCCTCAAGAAAATACGCCGCTTTCACGTGCTCTCAGGGCACCACGTGAGAAAATATGCCAAACAATTCTTGAGCACTTGACATTTCTTACTTGATGCTCTAGCATCAAACATCAGATGCAGATCGTGTAAATAACCGGAGGAAACAATGCGCACCACAGTCGATCTTGAGGAGGATGTCCTTCTTGCAGCCAAGGAAATTGCAAGACAACGGGGGAACACGCTCGGCCGGGTGATCTCGGATCTGGCTCGACAGGCTTTGACCCGACGGGCTCCCGTATCCACGAAGCATGGTCTGCCGTTATTCCCCGTCCAACCGGATGCCGGGGTGGTTACGCTCGAACTGGTGAACCGTCTTAGGGACGAAGCGCCGTGATAACCTATCTCCTCGATGTCAATCTGCTTCTTGCTTTGACTGATCCAATGCATATTCACCACGAACCGGCCCATAACTGGTTTGTGACAGCGGGTCGCCGCGCATGGGCGACGTGTGCTCTCACCGAAAATGGATTTATTCGAATTGCCAGCCACCCGAATTACCCAAACCGGCCGGGGGATGTGACGGCCGTGCTGGCCCTTGTTCGCCGTCTCCGTGAAACCCCGGGGCATCACTTCTGGCCTGATGACATCGGTATTCTTCAAATCCTCGAAACCGATGCGATCATCACCCATGCTCAAATCACGGACGTTTACCTGCTTGGACTGGCCGTACACAAAAAGGGCAAACTCGCAACCCTGGACCAGAGAATTCCTGCTCAAGCCGTTCGCGGCGGCCGAAAAGCCCTTGAGCTTATCATCCCATAATGATACCGGCAGGATCCCGGATCACTTGAAGATCTGGCGCCTCTCCGCCCAAGCCTGCAGGATCTCCATCCATCGGTGCGGATAGCCTCCAGAAGACGATTGCTTTCTTCTGTCGTGGGTCCGTAGCCGAGTCGCTCCAAGAAAACCTTGATTGTGCTGGCCGAATCATTTTTTACCGCCTGCATATGCTCAAGACCAGGCTTCTCTTCGCCTTTGCGGTTCCTATAAAGAGATACTGTACACAAAACGGTGGCTTTTCGCTCAATTCCTCTGATAAGCGGACCGCTCGCTGCCGCTCGCTCGGCCTGTGGCCGTCCGCTTATCGGGCTGCGAGATGTGCCCATGGAGCTTTCTA
>JAFGDM010000136.1 GCA_016932115.1 Deltaproteobacteria bacterium
AGACCTCCGCCCGCCTCACCCGTTGCCCGAAGCATAACACGGCGATGTGGCTTCTTCGTTTTTGAGTTTTAAGAGAGACCCCCATGCCCACAGCTGCCGACTTCAGCATTTCAAACAGCTAAATTGTTACAGCTGTTTGAAATTCTGAAGTCGGAAGGATCGAGCTATGAGGGAAATAATCCATCCTTTGAGAAGGCTGCCATGACCGAACGAAAAAACACGGAAAAGCCTACCCGATCCTCGGGAGCCCCTATGATCGAGATAAGAGGCCTACACAAGTGGTTCGGTGATTTTCATGTGCTGCAGGGCATCGATCTTGATGTACAAAGACAGGAGCGGATCGTCATCTGTGGGCCTTCGGGATCGGGAAAATCTACGCTCATCCGCTGCATCAACCGTCTCGAAGAACATCAAAGGGGCCGGATTGTCGTAGACGGTATCGAACTCACCGGCAATATCAAAAACGTTGAAAAAATCAGGACTGAAGTGGGCATGGTTTTTCAGCATTTCAATCTCTTTCCTCATCTCACGATTCTGGACAATCTCACCCTCGGCCCCTTATGGGTTCGAAAAATTCCCAAGAAGCAGGCCGAGGAAGCGGCCATGCACTATCTTGAAAAGGTTCAGATCGCGGAGCAGGCCCAGAAATATCCCGGCCAGTTGTCGGGTGGACAGCAGCAGCGCGTGGCCATTGCCAGAAGCTTGTGCATGAACCCGAAGGTCATGCTTTTTGACGAGCCCACATCCGCCCTGGATCCTGAGATGATCAAAGAAGTCCTCGACGTCATGATTGATCTGGCCAGGGAAGGAATGACCATGATCGTGGTCACTCACGAAATGGGCTTTGCCAGAAGTGTAGCTCACCGGGTGCTTTTCATGGACTACGGCAAGGTTGTGGAAGGAAACACCCCTCAGGAATTCTTCGATCATCCCCGGCACGCCCGAACCAAGCTTTTCTTGAGCCAGATTCTGCATTAACATATATGGAATGGATAAAACGGGAATAAAGCAGAGAAAGCCTGCAATTCGCATCCACAAGATCCCGATCATGAGCGATTATTGGGGACGCCGATTTAAGAGACCCCTTCGCTCAGAACTCCTTCAGGAGACAATAAGAAGGTACTTCTCGAATCCTGATAACGCCCTGCTTTCGAGCATCGAAAAACTGCAGCGCCGGAATTACGGGTTAAAGGACCTTAGAACGGTAACGGCGGGCCTATTTCAGGAAGGGGAGTACGCCTATGTCTTCAGGGTTCATGTTGAGACGGCGGACGGGAGAAAGTCGTGGTTCGCCATGATCATCGCCAAGAATGAGGGGCCGATGAGCCGTGCGGCCAAGCTGGAACATGAGAATCTGAAAAGACTCAGGGAACGATGCAAAAATATTGTGGCGCAATCCCTGGAGGGAGGACCCATGACGCTCTTAGGGACCGGGCCCACAAGCGTTTACACCTACTTCACCGTCTGGCTTCACAGATTCCATGAGCTGGGCGTGCAGCACAAGACGATGAACTTCTACATAAATGAATTGCCTTTTCAATACTTCGATTCAAGGCTGACCGATGCGATCAAAGCGCGAATGCTGGCTCTCATGTTCCGTCTTTATGACCCGCTCCGCCGAGAAGCCATAGAACCTCCAAGAGTGGGAGCCGGAGACTTCGTGATCACCAGAAAAGGTCCTCATGAACTGAAACTCGTTGCATGCCGAAGAATTCTCAAAGGCGTTTCCCTGGATCGTTGCATCGCCCGTTATCTTGGCTACTACGGGTCCTGGGGAAGTCGCCTGTTCCATTTTGTTCCGGATGACACGGCACTCTTGAGGCGGGCATTGATCGAAGGCCTGGTGGTCTCCCATGGATACGGGGCTGAGCAGGTCTTTCTCGCATTGAAGCGTTACCGCGACAGTCTTGCCGGCCTCAAGGCGCATCAAGAGGAATGGACGCCCCTGCCCACCCTGAACAAACTGCTCTCCCAAGGACTTGCCTGATTTTCCCATTATAGCTTTATGTTCGTCAAGGAAACGCCGGTAATAACAAACCCCGCTCCCACAAGGAGGGACCATGTGATCGGTTCACCCAGGATGAGAAAGGCCCTACCCTGTCCGCGATCAGTCTGCCGGCAATGAAAGTCCCGCCCCAGAAAAGAGCGGTAAGGAGAAGTCTGATGTGGACCACCAGAATACCTTCATTTCTTCTCCCTCCCCTTTATCCCCTCCCTCCGGGGAGAGGAGAGCGATTCCCTATTCCTCACGGACCATGGTGATGGCCCCTTTCGGACAAATAAAAGCGCAGATGCCGCAGCCCTTGCAGTAGTCGTAGTCGATTTCAATGCTGCCGGTCATTTCATTCATTGTGATGCAGAGATCCGGGCAAAAATACCGGCACAAATCGCAGCTTCTGCAGACGTTGTTGACAAGGCACCGGCCTGCCTCCTCGACAGCGGCTTCTTCATCGAGGCCCGGTTCCGTTTGGTACCTGCTTTTGGCCGGATCATCCTTGCTCCGGCGTTTGATTTTCAATTCACACGGTTCAGCCATTCTTGATTACCAAATCACAATTCCTACCGGGAAATCACATTGCATTTTTCGCTTCATCACCGGTGATTCACCCGGCCTTCAGGTGTTTCTCCACGGCCTTTGCGACCTTCCTGCCGCTTGCCATTGCTTCCACTACGGTGGAGGGACCGTTCAGGAAATCCCCCGCGGCAAAAACATCATCTACCGCCGTGCGCATGGTTTCTCTGTCGATTTCCATGTTTTCCCCTTTGTAGGACAACCCTCTGAAAACCTCGCTGTAATCCTGCTGCTGCCCCACAGCCGATATGACTGTGTCTGCGTGGATTTCGAATCGGGAACCTTCCACGGGGACGGGTCTTTTCCTTCCCGAAGAATCGGTTTCCGCCGGCCGGGTTTTCACGCATTCAAGACCGATCAGCTTTCCCTCCGACTCAAGAACCCCTATAGGAAGCGTCAGAGGCACTACCTCGATGCCTTCCAGAAGGGCGTCCTTCACGTGCTCCCTCTCCGCAGGCATCTCTTCCAGGGTGCGGCGATAGATGAGGCTAACCTTTCCGGCCCCCATTCGCAGAGCGCAACGGGCCGTGTCAATCGCTGCGTTGCCCCCCCCTATAACAAGCACGCATTCGCCGGGAGGCGGCGGATCCCCTTCACTGCACCTCTTGAGAAAGGAGAGACAGTCCGTGAAGCCTTGAAGGCCATCCTCGTTCCGGATGTTCATTTTAACGCTCTGCTGGGTCCCCACGGCAAGGATGACGGCCTGCGTCCCATGCCTTCGAAAATCCTGGATGCTCACATCACGACCGAACAGGATGCCGGTCCTGATTTCCACGCCCATCTTTCTGATGTAGTCGATATCCCTTTTAAGAACTGCTCCCGGCAGTCTGAAGGACGGGATGGCCCACGCAAGCATTCCACCAGGTTCGTGGTAAGACTCTATGATTTCAACAGCATATCCGACCCTTGCAAGTTCATAGGCTGCGGTGAGCCCTGCAGGGCCCGATCCGACGATAGCCACTTTCACCCTTCTCGTTGCCGGCGGACTAGGAACCCTCAGTTTCCCGTCATCCCAATCGGCGACAAACCTCTTGAGAGCCCGTATGGAAAGAGGATCATCTACCTCACCTCGTGTGCATGCTTTTTCGCAGGGATGGTGGCAGACATAACCGCAAACCGAGGGCAAGGGGTTAACATCCCTGATTAATTCAAGGGCCTCGCCATACTTGCCCCTCCGGATGAGCCGCATATAGCCGCGCACATCCTGGCCTATGGGACATGCGCCCTCGCAGCGAGGTGGAGCATAGCGTTTGTACTGGTTCAGCCTGGGTTCTTTGTCCATATTGCCGTAAAGGCAACCTCTCAGGCTGTCCTTTTCCTCTCGCATTTCCGGAATGACTTCGGCCGGGCAGGCCTGGATACAAATGCCGCATGATTCACATTTGTCACGGTCAATGACAGGCTTGTGGGTTCTTCCTTCAACCATAGATCAAACCTGAAATAATTGTAACAATTCAGCAAATGACCCCTGCGCTTCGCTTCGGGGTTATATATGGAGACAACTGTAAAGATATTTTAAAGTTGCTTAGTAGCCGTTTGAAAAATCGCAAGCATCAGGCACGGGGGTCTCTCTTCCTTTTCTTGACCTTCCTTCCTGAAGGCCGGACACCTTTTACTGTTTATCGGCTTCTCCGAGCTTATATCCCAGTTCCAGCGCCCGGATATTAAGATCCTTAAAACGTTCGGAGACATTTTCCTCGATGGCTGAGCTCAAGGCCCCCTTACTCACGATCCCAGTTATAACGGCAATTGCCCCGAGAATGACGATATTGGCCGACTGCTGTTGATTGAGCAACTTTATGGCTGTCGACGTTGCCGGGACCCCGATCTGGATCGCACCATCAATTGATCGTGGGCGGACCAGTTCGTCATCATAAATCACCGTCGCCCCCCGGGCAAGCTGCTCAGTGTACTTGTCGTACGCCGTCTGCGCCATAGCCGCCAGCACATTCGCTTCGATCACATGGGGGAAAACAATCGGCCTGTCGGACACAACCACATCGGCTCTCGCAGACCCTCCTCTGGCCTGCGCTCCATAGGAACTCGATCCTGCAACCCACTTCCCGTCCTTTACGGCCCCATGCCCGAGGATGGTCCCTGCAAGCACGACGCCCTGGCCTCCAAAGCCGCTGAGCCTGACCTGCTTAAGCGCGCCCATGTCTGAATTCCCCTGTGATAATCTTTCCTTCCAGGCTTTCAGGACTCAAGCGCTCCGCCTCCTCAAGCGTGACACAGCTTTCCATTAACGTCTTGAGCATGCCGGCCGGAGAGTCGTATCGGTTTCTTCTTCCATACTGGGTCGGGCAAGGAGAGAGCACATCGATAAAGGTGAAATGGTCTATCATAATAGCTTTTTTGATGCCCTCCTTTAAAGAAAGGGGCTGGGTCACGGAATATCGTGCCACAAAACTGCCCCCGGCCCCCTCAACAAGTTTGCACAGATCAAAAGGGCGGTGGGTGTTCCCTTCCATGGTGGTGGCGGATAGGGCGCCTACGGGCGTTGTGGACGCCGCCTGTCCGCCTGTCATCCCATAGATCATGTTGTTTGCACAGATCACGGTTAGAGCGATATCCCTTCTCGCGGCATGTATCAGGTGATTGCCTCCGATGGATGTGAGATCCCCGTCGCCGCTGATCACCAAAACCTTGAGTGCGGGGTTGAACATCTTGGCTCCCGTGGCAAAGGCAATGGCACGTCCGTGGAGGGTGTGAAGGGTATCTGCATTGAAATGGGGGCTGGGTATCCACGCGGCGCAGCCGATGCCCGACACAAAGAGCATCCTTTCCATGGGAAGTTTAAGGTCGTCAATAGCCCGCAGGATCTGATTCATCAGGATTCCGTGCCCGCACCCGGGGCAAAACGGGGTCGACGTGATACCGGAACGCAGGTACTGCTCCAAGTCTCTAGCCATTATGCTAGGCTCCTAACCTGATTTATAATGGTACGCGGATCGATGATCTCCCCGTTTGTCTGAAAGTAAGGGACAACATCACAGTCCGCGTACTTCATGATTTCCCCGGCCACCTGGCCCCGGTTCATCTCAGGCACATAGATCTTGCCGGCCTTTTTCCCCAACACCCGAATTACCTGATCAGGAAAAGGCCAGATGGTTTTGAGTCGCAGAAGGCCGACTCTCCCACCCTCTCCTCTCAGTTTATTTACAGCGTAAAGGGCGCTCCTTGCCGTAAAGCCGTAGGAAACCACAAGGCAAGTCGCATCATCAACATAGTAAGATTCTGTCTGTATGATCTCTTCCCTGTGATTCAAAACCTTGTTGTTGATCCTGGAGACCAGTTTTTCATGGACCAGCGGATCGTCTGTTTTCCGAATGCCCGCATCGTTGTGGGTCGAGCCGGTAACAAGGAGCTTTTCTCCTTCTCCAAAACAGGGCATGGGGGGGACTCCGTCCTCTTCAACCATGCCGAAAGGAGGCGTTCCTTTCTTCTTCGCCCGGTCAAAGACCGTGACTTTCGGCCTCACATCCATCCTCTCTCTTAGGTGGCCCACAGACTCCTCTCCCATGAGAAACACCGGGACACGGTATTGTTCAGCCAGATTGAAGGCATCGATGGTCAGGTCGTACATCTCTTGCACAGACCAGGGAGAAAGCGCGATAACCTGGTAGTCGCCGTGAGATCCCCACTTGGCCTGCTGGTGATCCCCGCTCCCCACCCGGGTGGCCTGGCCGGTACAAGGACCGGCTCTCTGGATATCAACAACCACCATCGGGGTTTCCGTAAACGCCCCGTAGCCGATGCCTTCCTGCATGAGGCTGAAACCCGGTCCGGACGTGGCGGTCATACCCTTGGCCCCGGCCCAGACCGCCCCGATCACGGAGCAGATCGAGGCGATCTCATCTTCCATCTGCATGAAAACGCCTTTCAGCTCTTTGAGCCTGACGGCGATTCTCTCCATGATTTCACTCGACGGCGTAATGGGGTACCCTGCATAATACCTGCACCCTGCCGCCAGAGCGCCTTCCGTCGCGGCCTCATTCCCTGAAAAGTAATAACTCCCCGAGGGCAGCAGACTCTCAGTTTCTCGAAACGGCATAGACTTTTCACCACATTTGTTTTGCTAAGAGAGATAGGGCAATCAGCCTCCACAGTCAAGGGCAAAAACATTTAACGAAACCTCGACGACAGCCTATCCGGAGCACAATAAAAACGAACATTCCGGCTTTTTGCAACAATTTAGCTGTTTGAAAAATCGCAAGCATCAGGCATGGGGGGTCCCCATGCTCGCAGCTGCCGAATTCAGCATTTCAAAAAGCTAGCCAAAAATATTTGAAATTTTGTATCACTTTATCTCTATATGATGCTCTGATGAGGATCATGGTTCTCTTTTTCTTGTTCCGCG
>JAFGDM010000137.1 GCA_016932115.1 Deltaproteobacteria bacterium
GGTCCCGGGATCAGGCCCACCCCAAATCCAATTCCTGTTCCCCTGAGAATGGGCCCGATCGACTTCGCAAAGTCTCGAAGGGTCGGATAGAGATCCCTCAAGCGTGGCACAATAACTCGTTGCTCCAACATTTCCACGGGTCTTTCGACATTGACCAGCACTTCTCCAATTCCAAAGAGGCCGATGGCAACCGCCACGAATTCGACTCCATTGAGGAGAGAGACAGAGCCGAAGGTGAATCGCTCATTTCCCCCCACCGGATCGAGTCCAATCGTTCCAATGATCAGACCTACCACAGCCATCATAAGAGATTTGATGAGTGATGTTCCCGTCACATTGCTGAGCACGATGAATCCAAAGACCATCAAAGAAAAGTATTCAGGAGGACCGAAGGCCAAGGCAGCCTCAGCCAGAGGCGGCGCCAGAAAGACGAGCCCGAGTATACTGATGCTTCCCGCGATGAAGGAACCAATGGCACAGGTGGCAAGCGCAGGGCCGGCCCTTCCTTTCCGCGCCATCTGGTGACCGTCGATACAGGTGATGACCGAGGCTGTTTCTCCGGGAACGTTAAGAAGGATGGAGGTTGTAGAGCCTCCATACATCGCCCCGTAGTAAATCCCGGCGAGCATGATGATAGCGGAAGTGGGATTCAGGCCGAAAGTGACCGGTATTAGAAGGGCGATCCCTGCGATGGGTCCGAGTCCGGGCAGTACGCCGATGAGCGTCCCGACGGTGGCGCCTATCAGGCAATAAAGAAGGTTCTGGATAGTTGTGGCGACGCCGAACCCGTTGACGAGGTGCTGTAATGATTCAAACATCTATCCTTAGTGTCCTGAGTCACAAATGCGTTCATAAATACGCGGCTGCTTGCGCATTTAATAACCTGGACAACCCGTCAATGAGGCCCGTTCACGCTGAGATATCTAAGCATGAACGGTTCGCGATCGCCCTATAAGACCTCGGGGCGAACCACTGCCCGATCGATGTGTTCAAGTTATTCACGCGCCGGCTCTACCCTGATTCCTGCATATACTCTGTAACCGATAACCTCATATCGGCCTTACTCTATATTCCTATCCAACCTTTAGGCAGAGGAATCTTTAGGAATTGAACAAACAGAACATAACAGACGATTGCCGTCGTAAAGGATAAAGGCAGGTTATGCTTCCACCTCTTTACCCCAAGGGTTCTTAAAAGAGCCGCCATCAGCGCAAATGAAGATAGTAGATATCCTAATTGGTTAAAGAACAGCGTGATTAAAACCGTTGTTCCGAAGAAGATTACCCACTGTTTTGCAACCCCGGGTATCTCATCGGCACCCGATTTCTCTCCTGTTGACTGCTTTTTCAGGAAAAGCTGAAGCAGAAAGAGGCCGGATAGAAACGCAAGCGATATTCCCAGAATGAGCGGAAACAATCCTGTGCCCGCCATCCGAAAGGTTCCAATGGGCATCCTTGAAGAAAGGAGAACGGTGGCCAGTCCAAAAACGAGGAGGACGACGCCTCCGGTTATCTCATCCGTTTTCAATCGCCTTATTCCCGTGAATCGATTTCAGATTACAGGGATTAGGAACATGCCCTTCCACAGCCGTCCGACACAAGTCGCTAGGGTTCCGGAAACGACCGGTGGGCAGGAAGACAGAAAACCTGTTGATCAGCAGGTCATCTTATGATGTAACATTTACTATATTCGTTTCCTTTGGGATGTCAACGAGAAAACCCGGACCAGTTCGATTATAGAAGCGCACAAAGGGCTGGTTTGCCGGTCGGGCGCGGTGAAATGTAGAAGCGCTCATCGGCATCTAACTATCCTCTCCATGCGGCAATGTGCCTCAGCTCAGCGCTTCCCGCTTCTCTTTGGGAGCTGACCAACAGGGTTGCGGACAGCCCCGAACTCGGGCCTAAAAGCACGGGAAACCAAAAAATAGGCGCCGCCTCCGGACACCGGTGTATTGGTAGATACCGGAGTTGGACGGCTTAGTTAGCACTAGCCCCTTAATCCCTTCAGAAGTTTCTCGGCCAGATTGTCGAAAGCGCCGTTGGACATGATCAGGACTACATCGCCCCGGCGATTGACGCGCAGAATCCTTTCGAGAAGAAGAGAGGTTTCGGGGAAATAATAAGCGGCCGTTCCTCGTTTTTGCAGATCTTCCACCAGTTGTCTGGAAGAGAACCTTTCTTCCAGCGGGATTTTTTCCATAAAGGGAGGTTCGGGAATCATGACCAAATCGGCCTGATCAAAACAAGAAACGTAGTCGCGCTGGAACGTATTCCGTCGGCTGGAGTTGGATCGGGGTTCGAAGGCGGCGATAATACGCCTGCCTTGATATTTTTCCCGAACGGCCTTGATCGTCTCTCTAACCGCCGTTGGATGGTGGGCGAAATCGTCCAATACGAGAATCCCATTTTTTTCTCCCTTGACTTCCTGCCTCCTTTTCACGCCCCGAAAGGATTCAAACGCTTTGAGGATAAGAGTGGCTTTTACGTTCAAAAAATCCGCCAGAGCCAGCGCTGAAAGCAGGTTGGAGATGTTGTGTCTGCCGTATAAAGGGGTCGTGATCTCCATCGCTTCACCGCGCTTCGTGAATGCTTCCAGGCTGGTTTCCTGATAGCCGACGGAAATATTTCGGGCGGACCAAAAAGCTTTATTCCCGAGCCCATAGGAAATTACCGGGCAAGAAGCTATCTCGGATTCAGCCACAACCAGAGGGTCGTCCATGTTTGCTATGAGCCGCCCTTCCGAAGGAAGCATCCGAAGAAGATTTCGAAAACTTTTTCTCACGTGCTCCAGATCCCGATAGATGTCGGCATGGTCGAATTCTATGCTGGTGAGAATGACAATCCAGGGGGAGTAATGAAGGAATTTTGGCCCTTTATCAAAAAAGGCCGTGTCATATTCATCACCCTCTATCACAAAATAGATACCTTTTCCCTGCCTAAAGCCGTTTCCGAAATTGACGGGAATGCCGCCTATTAAATAACCCGGGTCCAGTCCGGCGCATTCAAGTACCCAGGAAACCAAAGCCGTTGTGGTCGTCTTACCGTGAGTTCCTGCAATAACGATGGATTTTTTCCCCTTAAGAGCAAAGGCGTGGATCGCCTGGGGCATGGATAGGTAGGGTAGTCGCCGCCTTGCGAGCTCAATCGCCTCGGGATTAGACCTGGTAATCACATTGCCCACAATGACAAGGTCCGGTGATTCATGCAAATTTGAGGCTTGATAACCCTGAAAAATAGGGATGGAGAGGGCATCAAGGTAGGTGCTCATGGGAGGATAGACATTCTGATCGGAACCCGTCACCAAGAATCCCTGATCTTTAAGCATTCCCGCCAGGGAAGCCATGCCCGTCCCGCAGATTCCCATCAGGTGAATGTGCCGGACTTGAGATGGAAGCGTGTTGTTTTGAGCAATAAGAACGGCGGTATTTTGTTGTCGAGTTTCCATAAAAAATTCTTGCTATTCGAACAAATGAGTACTATATATTCTAAGTTTAATCTTTCTGCACAAGGAGAAGCATGATGGCTAAAGTATGTGATATTTGTGGAAAAAAGCCGACGGTCGGGTACACCGTGAGCCACGCTCACAACAAAACGAAGGCACGTTGGTATCCCAATCTTCAAAAAGTAAAAACCGTCAGGAACGGGCGAAATGTCAAACTCAGGGTTTGCACTTCATGCATCCGGTCCGGATTGGTCTCAAAGGCGTGATCAACCTCTTTCAACCAGAAGCACGTGTTTTATCTTTTTGATGGCCCCTAAAATTTCCTGGAGCTGTTTGTAGTTTTCCACCTCGATAGTAAAGTGCGAAATTCCCTTGTGATCAAGCGTTGTTTGGACATCCGCTTGAAGAATATTCGCATCTTTTTGGGCCATGATAGCGCTAATATCTGCAAGGATCCCCCTTTTGTCCGTGGTAACCACTTTCACCGTGGCCACGTACGCAGTATGATCCGAAGGCTCCCAAATCACTTCAACAACTCTTTCCGGTTCAAAGTCTGCTATGTAACGGCAATCATGTTTATGGATTGTGACCCCTCTTCCCCTCGTCAAATACCCAACAACGTGTTCCCCCGGCAGTGGATGGCAGCAGTTGGCAAAGCGCACGAGCATGTCATCCAACCCCTTCACTTTGATGCCGAGAGTGCTTTTTTTGCGCTTGATTCGCGAAACCATCTTGCTGACTATCCCGGGTTTTGCCTCCTCCGGGATGTCCACCTTCGGTTTCAGACGGCCGATTACCTGTTTGACCGATATTCTTCCGTAACCGATATTGGCAAAAAGGTCTTCTTGAGAATGGTAAGACAGATCTTCGGCCACTGCGGCGATCTGATCGCTTTTGTTTAGGTTGGCAATATTAATGCGTGCCTGAGCCAGACTTTTTTCAAGCATTTCCTTTCCTAGGTTGACGCTCAGGTCCCTTTCCTGCCGCATGATCCATTGTCTGATCTTGGTCTTGGCCCTGGACGTTCTCACGAAATCGAGCCAGTCTTTGCTGGGGTGGTGTTTCACGGAGGTCACGATCTCTACGATATCGCCGTTCCTTAATTGATAGCGCAGGGGAACCATCCTGCCGTTGATCCGGGCGCCGATGCACTTGTCGCCGATTTCAGAATGAATGGCATAGGCAAAATCTACAGGTGTGGCCCCTTTGGGAAACTCCTTGACTTCACCCGTGGGAGTGAAGACATAGACCTCGTTCGGGAAAAGATCCATGCGCACTGTGTCCATAAATTCTTTAGGGTCCTGGAGACTCTTCTGCCACTCGAGAAGCTGCCTGAGCCATAAGAATTGTTTTTCATCGATCTTGCTTGCCGCGGATCCTTCCTTGTATTTCCAGTGGGCTGCGATTCCTTCCTCAGCAACCTTGTCCATTTCCCAGGTTCGGATCTGAACCTCCATCCTCTGACCAAGAGGACCGATAACCGTGGTATGGAGTGACTGATACATGTTGGCTTTTGGGAGGGACACGTAATCTTTAAACCGTCCCGGAACAGGCTTCCACGTGGCGTGGATGATGCCCAGCACCTCATAGCACTCCTTTACCGTATCCACGATGACGCGGAAAGCAAGGATATCATAAACCTGGTTCGGGTTAAGGTTCTGCTCCTTCATCTTTGTGTAAATGCCGAAGAGGTGTTTCTGTCTCCCTTTGATGGCCGCCTTGATATTGGTTTCTTTCAGTTTTGCGGCCACGATTTCGATGACTTCCCGGATGAACTTTTCTCTAACCTCTCTTCTCTCGGTGAGCTCCGCTTTGATCTTCTCGTAAATCTCAGGCTCCAGGTAGTAAAGGCAGAGGTCCTCCAAGGCGGACTTGAGCCAGTAGATGCCCATTCTCCCTGCGAGAGGTGCGTAAATATCGATCGTCTCCCGCGCAATAGTCTCCTGTTTTTCCGGGGGATGATACCCAAGGGTCTGCATGTTGTGAAGGCGGTCGGCGAGTTTTACAACGATCACGCGAATGTCGGTGGCCATGGCGAGAATCATTTTGCGCATGTTCTCAGCCTGCTGTTCCTCCCTTGTGCTGAACCGCATCTTGCTGATCTTGGTCACACCGTCAACGATATTGGCCGTTTCTTTGCCGAAAAGGCGCTCCAGGTCGGAGGGCTCAGCGGCCGTATCCTCAATGGTGTCGTGAAGGAGACCTGCTGCGACACTGACCACATCCATTTTCATTTGGGTGAGGATATGCGCAACTTCAAGAGGGTGTGAGAGATAAGGCTCGCCCGAAAGCCGGATCTGACCCTGGTGAACCTTGGCGGAGTAAACATAGGCTTTTTCGACAAGACTTATGTCGGCCTTAGGATGGTAGCTCCGGAGTTCGCCGGTGATGTCATTTAATCTGATCATAAAGCTCTTTGACTTTAGCCCGGACAGCACCCGGCACGTCGGCGAGAGGAATCAGGACTTCCTTCGGCTCTGATCGTAGCTTAAGCTCAGCCATTCCCTGTTTGAGGGTCCGCTCCCCCAGAGTTACACGAACCGGGATGCCGATCAGATCGGCATCTTTAAACTTTACACCGGGCCTCACATCACGATCATCCAGAAGGATATCTATGCCGTCGGCCAGACAAGCGTTATAGATTCCGTCTGAAATTTCCACCACGTTTTTTTCATGCATCTGCAGGGGTAGAAGAGCCACTTCAAAAGGCGCAATGGATATGGGGAAAATGATTCCGTCCCGGTCATGGTTTTGCTCAATAGCCGCTGCAACCGTTCTGGCAATACCTATCCCATAGCACCCCATGAAAAAAGGTTGCTCTTCACCCCTATCATCCAGGGAAACGGCATGCATTGCCTTGCTGTACTTGGTTCCGAGCTTGAAAACGTGGCCGACCTCGATGCCGCGGCCGAAATTGATCTCACCCCCGCATCGGGGACATCGGTCGCCGCGCATAATGACTCGCAGGTCGGCAAACTCATTTACCTTGAAATCCCTTTCCAGGTTCACGTTCCTGAAATGCAGGTCCTCCTTGTTGGCGCCGGTGATGAAATTCACCATACCTCTTACGGCATGATCGGCGATAATCTTGCTCTTCAATCCCAAAGGACCGGCAAAACCCATAGGAGCGCCCGTCAGTTCAGCCACAAGGCCGGGACTCGCCAGCTCGATCGTGTCGGCCCTCAAGAAGTTCTTTAGTTTGACTTCATTGACTTGATGGTCGCCCCTGATGAGAACCGCCACCGGGTTGCCGTCAGCAACGAAAACAAGGGTTTTCAGAATGTGATTCGGTCCCGTAGACAGAAAGGCCGTAAGTTCATCAATGGTGTGAACATTGGGAGTTTCAACATCCTGCAAAGGCTCCCAGGAGGCTTTTGCCGTCTCGGTTTCCGCCGGTGCCTTCACCTCCGCTTTTTCCAAGTTTGCGGCGTAATTGCACTTCATGCAACTGATGATTTCATCCTCCCCCGTATCGGCCAGGACCATGAACTCGTGTGAATAACTGCCGCCGATGCTCCCGGAGTCTGCCTCCACAGGGCGGAACCTGAGGCCGCACCTTTGGAAAATACGCATGTATGCATCATGCATGATCTGGTAGCTCTTATCCGCGCCCGCCTCATCCGCATCAAAGGAGTAGGCATCCTTCATGATGAATTCTTTGCAGCGCATGACGCCGAAACGGGGACGGATTTCATCCCGAAACTTGGTTTGAATCTGGTAGAAGTTAACCGGCAATTGCCGATAGGAGCGGATCTCCTTTCGCACGAGATCAGTGATGACTTCCTCGTGAGTCGGCCCGATACAGCAGTCATGGTTGTGCCGGTCCTTGAACCTGAGAAGCTCTTTTCCATAGAAGTCCCATCGGCCGCTCTCCTGCCATAGTTCAGCAGGTTGCACGGCCGGCATAAGCACTTCAATGGCTCCGGATCGATTCATTTCCTCTCGAACAATGTTCTCCACCTTGCGGACTGTCTTGAGTCCGGCAGGCAGAAACGTATAGATACCGGAAGTTAATTTTCGGATCATTCCTGCTCTGAGCATCAATTGATGGCTGATCACCTCCGCGTCCGAAGGGATTTCCTTGTAAGTGGGAATGAAGTACTTTGAGTAGCGCATAATCTCCCCTGCAATCACTGGACAGCGGACCTTGACCATTGCGGAATGGTCAATGATCGGCTAGTTTCCGGACTTCTTCAATAAGCACTGAGGCCAAGTCCTGCTCCGGGATCTTTCGAATCGGTTTACCCTTCCTGAACAGTAAACCCTGTCCACGACCTCCTGCAATGCCCACATCCGCCTCCCTGGCTTCTCCTGGACCGTTGACGACGCAACCCATAACGGCTACCCTGAGGGAGGCTCGCATACCGCAAAGCGCCTGTTCCACCTTTTCTACAACGCTGAATAGATCGATTTCGCATCGGCCGCATGTAGGGCAAGATATAATTTCCGGGCCTCTATTTCTCAATCCAAGGGCACGAAGGATTTCGTAGGCAACCTTGACTTCCTCCACAGGAGGCCTGGAAAGAGAAACACGAAGAGTATCCCCTATGCCCTTAAAAAGAAGTATGCCGATCCCCAGTGCGTTTTTGACCGTGCCTGAGATAAGGGTCCCTGCCTCGGTGACACCTAGATGGAGAGGATAATCCACCTTCTCACTCAGGAGTTCATAGGCTTCAATCGTTGTCAAGACGCTGGAGGACTTGAGCGAGATCTTGATTTGGTCATATCCCAGTGCTTCAAAAAGGCTGATATGCTCGAGAGCGGTCTCAACCATGGCCCCTGCAGTTGGATGGCCGTACTTTGCGAGAACATCCCTAGGAAGGGACCCGGCGTTGACGCCGATTCTGATGGGAACCTGCCTCGCCTTTGCTTCCAGAACCACCCTTTTAACAGCCGAGGGACCACCGATGTTGCCGGGGTTGATTCTGAGGCCGTCCGCACCCGCCCGGAGCGATGCCACGGCCAGACGGGAATCGAAATGGATATCCGCGATGAGAGGGGGCTTTACGCGTGTTTTGATCTCCCGAAACGCTTCAGCCGCATTGAGGTCAGGCACAGCGAGACGGACAATCTCGCACCCTGCATCGAAAAGCTGCTCCACCTGTGAAACCGTAGAACGCACATCTCTGGTGTCCGTGTTGGTCATAGACTGGACGGCGATGGGCGCATCTCCCCCTACGGCAATATTTCCCACGCGGATTTCACGGGTTTTTTTTCTTGCGGTCACCATAGAAAAAATCGCCCCTGCCAAGGCGTTTTCAGGCATCATTCTAGCGCAACCTGCTGCTTTATGGAAGGAATATTTATCGGATAGAAAGCTCTCCCCGGGCCGACGCATAAAACCCACTTATGCGGATTTCGCTTCCAGGGAACATTTTAGATTATTGACCCCCATGCCTGATGCTTGCGATTTTTCAAACAGCAAATTGTTACGGGATTTACAAAAGCATCAAAAGCAATTAAAGTACAGTATTATCCTCGAAAAGGAGAACAACATGGCGGTTGCAAAAAAAATTCAGATCTCTATGGAAAAATCCTCCTGGATCAGGAAAATGTTTGAGGAAGGCATTGCGAGGAAAGCGAAGCTTGGGGCAGAGAATGTTTTTGATTTCAGCCTGGGCAATCCCAATCTGGAGCCCCCGGTTAGCTTCAAGAAAATCTTGAACGATCTTGCCAACGATCCAAGCCCGGCTCTTCATGCCTACATGCCTAATGCGGGCCTTATGGCGACAAGAAAGGAGGTCGCAAACCACCTCAGCAAGCACAACCGAGCGGTTTTCACCCCTGAAGATATCGTTATGACCGTCGGTGCAGGGGGAGCGTTGAATGTGGTGCTGAAAACCCTTTTAAATCCCGTTGATGAGGTCATCATTCCCAGCCCCTATTTCGTGGAATACAACTTTTACCTGGACAACCATCAGGGCGTGCCCAGGATTGTGAAGACGAAGCCGGATTTTTCCCTTGATCTGCCTGCGCTGGAAAGTGCGGTTACAGACAGAACCAAGGCCTTGCTCATTAATTCTCCAAACAATCCCACGGGTAAAGTTTACACCAAAGAAGATTTACAGGCTCTCGGGGAATTGCTGACCGTTTACGGCAGAAAACTTGGACAACCCATCTATCTAATCTCCGATGAGCCTTACCGCAAGATCGTATACGACGGAATCACCGTACCCAGCGTCTTTGACGCCTATCCGGAGAGCTTTGTGGTAACCTCTTTTTCAAAAGACCTCTCCCTGCCCGGGGAAAGAATCGGTTATGCGGCGGTCAATCCGGAAATGGCCGACAAAGACACAATCGTGGGAGGCATGGTTTTATGCAACCGTGTTTTGGGCTATGTTAACGCTCCGGCATTTATGCAAAGGGCCGTTGCCCGTCTTCTGGATGAGAGCGTGGACATCTCGCTTTATCAGAGGAAACGAGATGCGCTCTGCAAAGGTCTGGCGGAGTGCGGCTATGAATTCGAAAAACCCGGCGGCGCCTTCTATCTTTTCCCCGAAACGCCTATTCAGGATGATGTAGCCTTTGTGCGGGCTCTGCAGGATGAAAATATCCTTACCGTGCCCGGAAGCGGATTCGTCGGGCCGGGCCACATGAGAATCGCCTATTGTGTGGACGACGGCACGATTGAAAAGGCCATGCCGGGGTTTGAAAGAGTGATGAAGAAGTACAGATAGAAGCTAATATCATGTCTCATAAATTGTGTATCTGTTTTTGGCAATATAACTTTTGACAACGACATGTCCTTTTTACGCGGCTCTGGCCA
>JAFGDM010000138.1 GCA_016932115.1 Deltaproteobacteria bacterium
ATCTCTGATTGGTCCCACTCAATCACACAGAGGGAACTTGGCTTATCATCGATAAAGCCTACAAATGCCCGGAAACATGTGTTGGGTCGTAGAACATATCTCCAATGCAGGTAAGAGACATCTTTTTGGATACCCACATACTCACTGCGTATCAACTTCTCCCACAAAATCTTCGTTTCATCCCCAAAAGAGGTTATTTCCTTTACTGTAATACCTTTGTTCCGTGCTTTCTGACTACCTCCTTCCTTTCTTGCTTGATCGCGGCTCGAAATGTATCTTCCGATATTGACAATAAGGCCCCAGGGATCCCGGAGCGGGAGGTTTTTTGTCAGACTAAGCGGTTTGTAAACAATTTCCGGGATATGATGAATCCGGGAGCCGGTTTTTAGGGCTAACGGAAGGACACGATTGTTTGGAAAACCGAAAAGCATAGGGACATTCCTCGAGATAGCCATCTCATATTCCCTGTTTCGCAGCATCCTGTAGATCCCCCGGCCGCGGTAATCCTCATCGACCATTGTTCCACCACCCATCCCAATTTTGAATTTCTTGCTCCCGGCGACAAAATCCACCAGTGCCAAGGCATGGTGCCCGACTATCTTTTCTCCATCCCAAACCAACGAAATAATAGCTCGTCCAGCGATTCCATTTACATATCGCCATCGCCAGATTCTCTGTGCCTCCGGATGGGGCTTCCCCTGGGTTTGAAACCGGATGATCGCATCATTAATGGCGTCAGGATCGTCAACATTCGTAACGATTAAATGATTATTGCTCATTTTATCCACCTTTCATCCGCCATTTAGGGTGGATAAAACGGTCCATTTCGATTTCTCCGCACACTGTCTTAAAAAATTTAGTTACCGTACCCAAACATCACATTCCTTGGATTGCCCTATCGTATTTTCCAATTTTCCTTCACCGCCTGCAAATAGTTGCCAAAGCGGTCAATCCCCAGAATTTGTCCCTGTGCATTGGCGAACGGCACGTTTGAAAAACAAAAGCGGGGGATTGAATAAGGCCACTGTGAAGTGTTATTTGGGAAGAAAATGGCACGAACTGTTGTAGTTGCCGTCTTATATCCCACATCACGCAGGCATTTGAAAATAGAAGTGTTTCCATCACCGGATGGATAAGGGTAGCAAAAATGGATGACATATCTTCCTGTCCAGGATTCCAGGAGATCTTTTGATATCCGAAGCTCACGCTCCAGTTCAACTTCATCTAATTTGGAGAGGTTGGGATGCGTGTGACTGTGGGATCCCACTTCGATTCCCTCTAAACCTGCGAGCAGGTGAACTTCCTCTGGCGCCATCGGGGCGAATTTCTTATTAAAAGAAGCCAGATCAACGCCGTACTGCGCTGCCAGATCATCAATCAATTCATGCGCATTCGGTTGCTCATAAAGCACGTCCAAGAAACGCCCTGCTTTCAGTGTATTTTGGAGAGTGTCATCGGTGAGGTCCGCTTCAAAATCAATATGGCCGCACTTGAATTTGACATGTACTTGCTTTAAATTTCGAAAAAGCCAATACAATTTCTGGTGGAAATGGGGTTCCCCTTTTAAAATCGGTTCCGTCTGCAAATAGAAGAGCGCTTTTACTTCCCTTTTTGACAACTTCTCTGCAATCTTCACAAAAGACTTGGAATAACCATCAAAGGTGAGAATCAATGGATTTTTTTTTGGTACACTCCCTTTCAGCAGGTCTGTAAATGAGATGATCTCATATCTCTTCTGAATTTCATTTAAGTGTTCCCAAAAATTATTTTCATCCACAAACAGCTTTGTCTCCGGTATCGGCGATCTCTCGACGATATCGTGATAGAAAATAACAGTGACTCCTCCCCTGTTGGCCAAGCGGTGAAGTTTGTCTAGTCTTAGATAATAGGAAAGATAGGAGAAATTTTTGACTAAATTCTCTCTTGATATGAGTCGACTCAAGACTCTCCTCCACCTATGGGCCGCATGAGACCAAATCGTTACTAATCAAATCCAACCAACTTGACCTCAGGTTCCAGCGGAACACCAAAAAGCGTGCTGACGGTTTGCTGAATTTTCCTAA
This sequence comes from Deltaproteobacteria bacterium, assembly GCA_016932115.1. GTDB lineage: Bacteria > Desulfobacterota > DSM-4660 > Desulfatiglandales > HGW-15 > JAFGDM01. The sequence continues at coordinate 2,064 of JAFGDM010000138.1, forward strand.
TGAGAAAAAGGACATCAGCAGCAGGGGCGCCACCGAGGTTCACAATGAACCCGGCATGCTTGTCAGAAATCATTGCGTTCCCATGCCTCAATCCCTTCAATCCAGCCTTTTCGATGAGCTGACCCGCATAGCCTTCTTTGGGTCGCTTAAAAACGCTGCCGCAAGAGGGAAACTCTAGAGGTTGCTTTGAAGCCCTCTCTGTGATTCGTGCCAGCCTGGCATCCCTCAACACTTCCTCATGTTCGGAATGGAGATTCATCCTACATTCCAGGATGATTGTTTCTTGAAGTCCGGGAGCGGCCCTGTAGCCGAATCCGATCCGTTCTGCGTCCACCGCCCTAGGCTGCAGTTGCGCGTCGATCAGCTTGACCTCGTTGACAACATTTCCGATCTCGCTCGCTCCAGCCCCGGCATTCATACACAACGCGCCACCCAATGTCGCGGGGATGCCGGAGAGACCTTCCAGGCCGCCCAATTGGTTCCGCTCGCACCACAAAATAAGTTCCTCCAGCGTCAAGCCGGCGCCGACCCTCAGGGATTCTCCTTCCCGGCAGATACACCTGAAACTTCGTTCCAGGTTCAAAGCCACGCCTTCAAAGCCCCTGTCGCTCGCAAGCAGATTGGCGCCCTTTCCTATAACATAGGTATTAACGTCCAATCTTTTGCACAGCACACACAAGTCGATGAGGCTGTCCTCATCTTTCGGGTAGACCAGAAAGTCGGCCGGACCTCCGATCCGGTACCACGTGTGACGTGAAAGGGGCTCATCGACAAGAAAATACCCCGGCAATCGCTCTTGGAGAAATCTGAAAATGGATTTATTTGCCGGGGTCTCTTTCATTCTTTAAATCTCAAGAATCTCTTTCATGATAGCTCAAAGGCTCCCTCAAGATGAGGGTCCTTACTCCAACGTCCTTGACAGGCCGAGATAGTTCTTTTCGTATGTTGTGTACTTCACCCCAAGCAGGCCCATGAGGATTTCCACGCTCAGCTCCGCTGTCTGGTTTCGTACGTCCAAAAGAGGGTTCACTTCTATGATATCGAGGCACGCTGCACTCAATTCGTCGCCAATAACATGGGTGATATAGCTCACCTCGCGATAATCCAGACCGCCTCTCGTCTTGATCCCTGTCCCCGGAGCGATTGTGCAATCAAGGACATCCATATCGAAGCTCACATAGACCGCATCGGTGTCAGTGGAAACGATTTCGATTGCCTCCTTCATGACGGCATGAATTCCCTGCCGGGCAATTTCATAAGGTGTGATGTAGCGGACGCCCATTTTATCGAGAAAGACCATCTCCTCCCGGTCAATGTCCTTCGCGCCGAG
>JAFGDM010000139.1 GCA_016932115.1 Deltaproteobacteria bacterium
AATCGACAACCAAAAAGGAAGCCCGGCCACCTTCATCCTGCACTATGTTTTCAACGAACTCCGAAACATAGAAAGATCCTGCGCCAGAGGGACCTTTGACAAAGCGTACAAGAACTGCGACGCCATGGACAAGGTAGCCTTCCACTTGGAGGACCTGGACGCCGACGGCAACTGGATTCCGGAGCTCACCGATTACAGTGATCCAGAGGCCTTGCTGATCGCTCAGGAAACTCTGGAGCAGCTAGGAGACCTAGTGGGAGAGCGGGAACTGTCAGTGTTGCTAGGGCAGACCTCAATGGAGCAGTATTCACAGCTCACTGGGCTATCTAGATGAGGCTTCTACAGGCGGCTATCTCGAGCTAGGCCTGTAGTTGAGGCACTATTAGGATCAACTATTTTTTGACCTCTATTGAGAACAGCATCACGGCATTGGCTATATATATTGTCTTTCAAGTGCGCCTGAGTGACACAAAAAGCGAAGAAAAATGCATTTTCGTGTGATTTTTTCTGAGCCCTCCAAAGAAAACCATCGCGCTCGTTTCGAATTGGAAGTCACCCATAGGGCTTCTGCTTGCCAAATCGCATTGTTAAAACATGTCCAGTGATTGATGGCGACTGTAGACCAAGTCGTAACCCCGATGAAAGCAGAAAAGGCGAAGCGATTTCTCAACTCCGCCTTGAAGCTGCTTTGTGGATGTCAGCCTGAGCAACTCTTTCTACCCTTGCTCCTAACTCTTACAAGCCCGGGCGTCGATTCCATAATTTTATTGCCTGTTATTAGACAATAGTATGGTATAGCTTCTAAGTTCTTGCTTGAAGGATAACGTATTCCAATTATCGCGGTAGCTATAATACAAAACCGGTCCAACCCCGGGTGCATAAAACATTTCTTTGTAATCATACTCTGTAACACCACTTTCACTTATCTCAGACAAGTTGCGGATTTTGAGACAATTCCGGAAATTTCCCGCCAAAACATTTATCGATTCGTTGATTGCTTCAACATAATAGGTAATGCGTAAATTAAGCCTCCCGAGATCTATATTTGCCGTCCAAGTTTCTCCTAATGCAGGTGAAAACGTCAGCATCACCCAAGGTTGCGAAGGTATCACGGCATCGGTAATGTCGTTGCTCCGATATTTATAAACTTGCAAATAATCGTCATTCTTGGCGAGCCATCTTTTCTCGTTATAATTATCATCTGGCGCCTCTTGCCGATTCCAAATACAAGTTTCCACACTACCAATTGTTTCCGTTCCTATGATGCTATCGACCCTGTCACCCTTTTTGCCGTACGAGGGGGTGTATACCCACCTATTTCCCACAGAAAGCGGAAAATAGTCCTGCGTTCCGTCGATCGGACATGGTTTGTCCGCTCCGTCACAATCCTGGTCGATTCCATCTCCGCATATCTCCAGTGCACCTGGATAAACGGTGCGGTCATGATCGTTACAATCCCCTTGGCTTTCCGTGTAGCCGTCTTGATCATCGTCAACACTGTTTGGATTGATTCCGAACAACTCAAAACCGGAGATCGGGCTTGTCCCTTCTATCCGGAGCCAGGCAGCTTCCGCATGGAAGTTCAATTGGCGGACTGTCCCAATATATTTTTCCTTTGCACCAAGTGTTATCCTTTGTGAGGGCAACAAAGTACCGTCAGAGCCAAAAGGGGTAATTGTAAGATTGCAAGGTGAAGTGGAAGGATTATAAGCGACGATCCCTGTCCACCACAGCGAATCGCTTGCAATATGCGGATAATATATGTTGGTCGTGGCTTTTTCACTCAGGAGGACACCGCTTAGATAATTTTTTCCACTGTTCTCCATGCTTCCGAACAGCTCAAGCCCCACTATACCGCTTGCATTCTTTATTACCGCAGAATTTATGTTTGGCTGTATCACCCCTCCAAATAAATCCCTAACAGTGAACGCCTGATGCTCATAGGGTTCAATGCTTCTGCTTCTTGTCATTCCGTTATCAAATTCTATCGTTAGGACTCTAGATGACGAAGTGATATTAACAATGCTTATCCCGGTCCACCAGTTTTCATCCGAAGCAATATGAGATATGTAAATGTCCCCGGAATTGATCTCAGAAGCAGCAGGGATCGCTACCCGACAGTCACAATCAATGTAAAACTTCAAATACCCGCAGATAGAGCTCGAATCAGAGCTGAAGATGATGTATTTTATACTACCGGGATTAGGGAATTCATCTCCGACCGTAATCTCCCTTCGAACATTCGAGGTCAACACAACAGGGATCACGGCGACCTCTTGACCTGAATCAGTATAGGCCCTGAGTTCACCAGAGATGCTTCCATCTCCTGAATTGATCATGCAGATCTCGGTTTCCCAATTGCCGTCACTTGCGACATGTGGAAAATACAGGGTTGAGCCGCCGGAATGAATTCCGGGAAGAGCATCCAACATCATGCCTTCTTCCGAAGTGTTTATCTGAAACCCGACAATTTCCCTGTCAGATGAGTATTTTATATAGGTTGCAGCAGGTATGGCCTGAGCAAAAATATTCTCCGGTGAACCTACGACCTTTTCACAGGGAGCTAAAATGTTGACTACGGTAGCAACTCTATCACCGTCATCTTGATACGCGGTTAGGGTTACCGTTGCAGGATAATTTTGAATATTTGCAAAGGCAATACCGGTATTTCCGTTCCTGTCCAACTTTGGAAAGACACCCTTCGTTCCACTGATTCCAACACCGGTGTACCCTGCCATATAGTCCGAATGAGCACTGTCGATTTCAAAGGATGAAAACATGCAAAATAGAAATAGGATGGTTAAGACCCTGTTTATCTTCATGATCATAGCTCCTGATTCCATGACTTAAGTGATTGACTTGTATTTGCTGCGATTTTCCGTCCCCATCTCTCAATGGGCTTTGCTTTTAGACTGATTAGAAATGATTTTGCGAGCCTCCCTCAGGCCGGAGTCTCAGGGAGGCATCATACGGGCATTTTGAGGCAATCCAGTTTCATGGCTACCTCACAGAATGGGTGAGTGAAAACTTTTGGTAGGATACTGACATATCTTTTAGCACAGTTTTAGGCATGTCACCAAGAAAATGTTTGGGACGATGGCTAGGGATTTTGGGCTCTCTTCAGGTTTTGGTTACAGCTCCCATTGTGCGGCCGAAAATGAAAAGAGCCGGTGGCAAGTTGTCCGTACCCAACTGTAATTCAAGATTTCCCTCGGAAGCAATGTGTTGGGGGGGTGTAACTTCCTACCTTCCGCTAGTCCTTGGACCCTACAAATCCAGATAATCTGCTCATTGCCAAAGAGACCCTCGATTTTATCCACGGCCACTTCAAAGAAAACGAGATCGCCTATCTCATGGGCGAAATGGATCTCGAAGAGGCAGCGGCGATCTCCGGGTGTAGCTCCGACGCCTTCAGAAGAAACCTGGATAGGCGGAAAGCGGATTTCGTAAGTGCCATGAAAGCAGTGGACTGCTGATGCGACGATCTCAACGGCGCGGAAAAATGACCGGCGAAGTAAAGGCGCACCTATCCTTAAGTCGCCAATAGAATTAAATGTACAAGCCATTGGAATAAGCGTAGCGCCTATTTCAACTGGCTATCAGAGAGAGAAAGGCGGGTATCGGTACCTGCTTTTCTCTTGGCCGGTTTGAAGCCCATCAAAAACTGCCAGTAGCATCACCCCCAGATATAGTACTAGTCTCCAGAGGGGGTGTTCCGGACAAAAAAAGTGAAAAAAAGTGAAAAAAGTTCATTTTTTTCTGCTTTTCTCGTTCAACAGACCTTTTGGATAGAACTTATCGAGGTCGGAACGCTTGGAGTATTTTATTAGGAGATCCTGTCCATTTCCTGAATTACGAAACGTTGCCAATACGATATCCTTGAACGCAAATGAACTGAACTGCACGCAAAGGAAGGGAGATTTAGGTTCAATGGGTTATTTTGAACCTGCCGGGTTTTTCCCTCTAGCAATGACCCCTACCCTGAGAAATCATCGGTTCCCGAAAGAAGAAATCTCAAAATTAGCAGTCGTTCTGGAAACCGAGTAACAGAGTAAGTGTTTGCGGGAGATCGTCGATTCTCGTGGGGCTCCTTGCGTCTGGCACCCCATCCGGTGCGTAAAAATGAGGTGTGATTGAACCTGCCGCAAGACTCCTACCGCCTCCCTATTGTACATAAAAATAAATCTATCAAGTAAACAACCTGTGCACGGCATCACAGACAGAAGGCGAAGGTCATCGAGTTCAAGAGACCCGAGCCGGTGAGGAGGGAAGAGCCTGGTCTCTCCTCCGACCGAATTAAAAAGCGGTGGAGGATATGACCAATGGCCAAGGACAAGAATCGCAATCTGGTGAAGAGAGGGGAGGTCTGGTACTTCCGCCTGAGGAAAGGAAAGCAGGTAATCCGGAAGACCCTTTCAACATCCATTACGGAAGCAAGAAGGTTAAGAGACGACCTTTTGAAGGATATGTCATTGTACGGGGATATCCGGACACCCCAGGCAGGCCAGGATGAAAATCCCCTGTTCGGCGAGCTGGCTGAGAAGTGGTATCGGATAAGGTCAAAACAGATCAAGGCATCCACCATGAGGGATTACCGGAGTTCCATGAATCTTCACATTCTCCCCAAGTTCGGAAACCGGCCGATCAAAGAGATCACCTACCTGGAAATCGAGGAGTTCAAGGCGGGATTGGAAGTTTCGACAAAGAGGATCAACAACATCCTGGTTCCCATGAGGTCGGTCTTCACCATGGCATTCAAGGAAGGGATCATCAAAGACAATGTAATGGCCAAGGTCGATAATCTGAGGATTGAAGACCCCACGATAAACCCTTTGTCCCTGGATGAGGTAATCAAGGTACTGGAATGCGTTCATCCTCATTACCGAAGCTGCCTGACGATTCTGTTCTTCACGGGGTTGCGGTTCGGGGAGATGGCGGCGTTGAAATGGAGAAATGTCCATCTGGACAGGAAGACCGCCAAGATCTGCGAGACCCTTGTTTATGGTGAAGAGGGGCGGACAAAGACAAAGAAATCAAATCGGGATATTGATCTTTTACCCCCCGCAATAGAGGCGCTGATCGACCAAAGGAAACGGACGGGTCGAAAGTCCGGCTATGTCTTCCTCGATGTTCACGGGAAACCCTTGAACACGGACCATATGAGGGAGGTCATCTGGAAACCGGCAGTTGAAAAGGCAGGAATTGAATACAGGCCCATGATGCAGACCCGGCACACCTTCGCAACCATCAGTTTATCCGAGGGGGAAAACATCGGATGGGTCCAGCACATGCTGGGCCACAGTTCCCTTCAGATGATCTTTACGAAATACTATGCCTGGATGCCGAAAGGGACCAGGAATGACGGGTCTGCCTTTATGAAGGCATATTATTCCATTGATCTGGACCATAAAGCAGGGAAGAAGTGATGGGAAG
>JAFGDM010000140.1 GCA_016932115.1 Deltaproteobacteria bacterium
GACAAGATCTACGATTGAAATGTACCTCACTTCACCACTGATTGCCACGGCTTCCTTTTATTGACTTCTTGTCCCTTTGTCGGCTAAGAGTCGAAGCTCTTCGGGGGATTCTACGGTAGTTATTTAGCGAGAATAGGCAAGCTCTGATCAGGAAAGGGCAACTGCAATATGTTGTTTGATGAAGCAAATGCTTAAGAAAAAACCTACGTAGTCGTAATTGACCAAAGCAGGCTTTTGGGCTATAACGCTGCCAGACCAAATTATTTCTCCTTCATCCTTAACGCCAAAGGGAAGCACCAGCGGGAATCTGCCGGCCGGTCCTCGATCTGACGACAATCCGGGAACTTTTGGAGAATCTCTGGAATGGAACGTGTAACATTCACCTCTCTGGATCTTCGACAGAAACTCAAGCCGGGAGGAAAATGTTTGAAGCAAACAGAATGGCCGTTCCTGCGAGTGCCGCTCTGATCGACCAAGTCCCGGGGTAAAAAGGCAATTTTAAAGATGGCTGTGGACGGTAGGGGATTATTGTGATTTTTCCTCCCGTCTCCCCAGTGTGGCAAAACGAGAAAGGGATGAAAATGAATACGCTTGTGTATAAGAGGTTTTTGAAAAAGTGGATCGGTAATTCTTACAGTGCGTTATCTTTTTTGAAATAAGGAACCTGAATCAATGACGGTCAAGAAAAATAGCCTGGAAAACCAACTCTTGATGCCAATCCGGGTTACTTTTATTGGGCTGTTGCTTCTGATGGTTCTTCTGGCAGCAAACGTTCCAAGTGTTTCCTCCGAAGAGGCCGGATCTTCAAGAACCGAGGACACACCTGAGTTCGGAATTGCCAAGGACATAGGCGAAGCAGCAAAAAGGGAGGCCGCTAGGGTCAAAGAAGATCTTGAAAAGCAGGCCAAGTCCTTATTCGAGCGGGAGCCCCTTGGCTGGGATCTGCAGACATATCAATATCTTTATACAGCAGCGGTCTCACTACCCTCTAGAATTCCGGAAATTACAGGGCATCTTGCTGAGGAGAGCCGGGTACTGGGGTTAATAGGCTCGCTCTTGGTCCTCCTGTTTGTTATGGCTCTTCTTTACAGCCTCATTGGTCGGAGGCGAGTTATACAGTGGGTTGAGCGGAAAGCTCAACCGATTAGTCTGCATTTCCCTGAAGGTTCCTATCCGTATTTTTTGTCCCTCCTTAAGGTGGTGGTGTCCGCCCTGATACCGCTGATGCTACTTGGTCTTGTTTCCTTGATTAATGAGATGATCGAGTACCGAGCCGCCTGGTTTAGGTTAACCGGAAGAATGCTGGTACTCTGGGCTGTTGGTGCGCCCATACTGCGCTTGTTAAAAGAGACCCTCACCCGCGATCTATTCGAGGTTACTGCCAACTACGGCAAAGTCATTTTCCGTTATGGGCGGCTGATCATATTATACGTGCTTATCGGTATTGCCTTCTTCTGGGCAGCTAGCATTTTCAAGGTCCGCACTGATGTGCTGGAATTGATCCGATTCTCCGTTTCCCTTTCCGTCGTGACAGTTCTTTTCCTTTTTTTTCTCAAGAAAACCGCTTTGCTCTCCCTTTTGCCGAAGCTTCCTTATCGCGGCTACCTGTGGGTCTTTAATTTTCTTAAGAACTACTATTATCTGCTTCTTATCGTCTCCTTCCTGGCAGCACTGATGTGGTGCTTCGGGTATCAGGGGCTCGGCAAGTTAGTGCTGACCAAAATTTGGTTTACGGCGGGAGCTCTTTTGGCAGTCACTATTATCTATTACAATCTAAGCGAGCGGCTCAAGAGATGGTCTCTGAAACTCAAGGCAAGCGGTGAGGCAGCGCAGTTGCTCGTCCGCTCCATGAAAACTGTTTTGCTCTATGCCACAGTGCTGTTCACGGCGATTGCAGTGCTGAACCTGCTGGGACTTTTGAATCCGCTAAAGAGCATCATGTCTTTTCCCATGTTCCAGCTAGGAGACACACGAGTCACACCCTGGCTAATTATCAATGCCGTAGTCATTCTTCTAGCGTTTGTGTTTGCTTCACGCCTGTTACAGGCTTACCTGGATTACAAAGTCTATCCGACCATTGGGGTTGATCCTGGACTCGGATATGCGCTGAATACTTTTTTCAGATACATGTCGCTCGCCATCGGCTTTCTTATATCAATTCGGTTGGTGGGCATTGACTTACGGTTTCTACTGGTATTCGCCGGTGCGGCGGGCATAGGTATCGGGCTGGGCCTACAGAACATGGCCGCAAATGTAATCAGCGGATTTACAATCATCTTTGGGGGTAAGATACGCAAGGGCGATTGGATCGAGGTGAGCGAAAGTCTGGGGGTGGTTACGGATATCTATCTCAGAGCCACAAAAGTCCGCAATCGCGACAACATCGAGTACCTCATCCCCAACTCAGACTTGATTTCCAAAACCATCGTTAATTACTCACTTTCTTCACCGCTGATCCGAATTGAAATCCCTGTCGGCGTATCATACAACGCTGATCCGCTCCATGTAGAACAGATCATGCTTAAGGTAGCGGAAAAGGAGCCGTTGGTGTCCAACAACGAAGAACCACAGGTGCGCTTTGTTGAATATGGCGACAGCTCTATCAATTTTGAACTGCTTGTGTGGATTGACGTTCGCACTGTTCCCCGTAGAAAAGTGAGAAGTGCCCTTTACTTCGCCATCTTTGATGAATTCAAGAAGGCCGGCATCGAGATCCCCTTCCCGCAGAGGGACGTCCATGTTCGGAGCAAAGTCGACTGAGGGTGGACGCAGGCGGCCGCCCGTTTCTAATCTTCAACAGTTCGGATTTTCACGCAGATAGCGATCACGGCAAGTAGCTGAAAGAATCGTGGAATCCCTAAACCAATAGGTTCATTTGGGCTAATCAAAACGACATGAGGGCCATCGGCAATCACCCATCCGGCCACTTCACCTCAAATGCAAGCCCGCTGAGTTTCATCCCGATAATTGAAGGATCCTGCAATTCATCCAAAGCGACATAAATTCCTGTACTATATCCCCGCAGTCTTCATTCAGTCTTGTTTATGTGGCAGGATCCGGCAGTGAAGCATGAACACTCGCTGAGAGGTGCTGCGCTTGCCTGATGGATGAGATTCTTCATATTCATGCCACTTTCCGGTCTAAGATTCAGCAGAAAGGCTCCGAGTTGCCCAGGTTCCATGCAGGCATCGGCTTCCTGCAAGATTTGCAGATTGTACTTCGCCGTAAACTTTCGTCGAGGTTTCTTTTCGGGTGCTTCCGGATCCGGAGGGGACATCATAAAGGGCTCCTTCCGTTCCCCCGTCGGGAGGAAAATCAACAACTGGCTTTGATGACTCCGATGGCGAAACGTCGGAGGCGAGAGATGTTCTCGGGGCCGTAGCCGGTGCGTATCCGGCTGCGGTCTTCATCGAAATTCCAGTCCAGGATGTAGTGACAGCTGTTTTCGATGCTCCAGTGGCCGCGATTGATGGCAAGGAGCTGTTGGGGATTTGCTTCCTCCGGCTTTCGGCTGGTGATGCCGTAGGCGATGTCGCGAGAGATTTGGCCGCTCTTTTTGTCAATAGATTCCCTCTCAATCAAGAAAAAGCTTGTTGGACGTGTGGGAAGTGGAGGTAGGAGTTGAGTTCGGTGGTGGTCCAGATTTTTCGAGTTTCGATCCGGCCGTAATCCGGGGGATCGAAAGCGATGAAATGCACTGGATGCACCCCCTAATACATCATCCAGGGAAATTTGCCCAGAATTATCTGCAACTAATCGACAAAATTTTTCTTATGAGTCAGGACGAAATCATCGTGGTCTCACTCATATTGGCACAGAGGGAAGACAGGTTTTGGCGGCCAGAAGGTTCGCAGTATAGTTTGGGAGTTATCCAAGAATGGCAAGATCAAGAGTGTAGATCGCGGGCTTTACAAAACATCTCGATGATGGCGGTCGCATTATTTGTAAAAACCCGGATCTGATCTTGCAGATACTTGATACAAGCTTTGATTTCCCCAGAGGGTTCCGGTTCAAGTGGGAAGTCACAAGCGGCGCTCTTCCTGTCTACGCAGCAGACTACATTTGGAAGTCGCAACCCGTCATTACCTCTCTTCCTCAATAGCTTAGGACTGGTAATCGTAAGCGGTGCGTAGTCATCACACATCAAGATAGAGAACCGCATCTCACTTCAGGCCCGCCCTCCGCAGAGCAGCATAAAGGCGCTCGGTGTTGCAGGATAGACATGTTGACGCAGCTTGGCAAAACCATCTACCGAAAACGCCGGCTCTATTCTAAGGACTTCCGCAGCTCTTAACCCTACAACGACACTTAAAGCTCCTTGACAATCTCACGCATGCGCCTTTTCCTGTGCGACAGGTAGGCTTGCGCGATCAATGTTTCCAGCGTATGCCGCTTCATTAGCAGAATGACCTTGAGCAGCACCCTAAGCTGCGACAGAGTAATGGATGGTGCTTTTTTTTCCCAACCTGATCTTCAGGTGCCAGAGGAAGAAATGTGCCAGCATGCACGTTAGCATATGGTGCTGCCATCCTGGAAATTTGCGCACCTCGTAGTGATCCATACCTAACTCTGTCTTGGTCTCCTCGAAACACTGCTTAATCGCCCACCTCAGACCGCTGAGCCATACGAGCCTCTTTAGTCTCGTGCTGGAAAGGGCGTTACTGATGAAAAAGCTGTATTCAGGATTATCGCCAAGTGTTCGCCGGATTAGCAGCCAAACAGTCTTTTGCGGAAGCCCGGCGGCCGACAAGATCACCCGGCGACGAGTGAACTCATAGACAACAGGTCCTTTGGCGCCTTCCGACACCTGACGGCGGTACCAGAAATAGTCGTTGATGTTTTGGGCAAGATCCTTCACTTTTAAAAGCTTGCTGTCGGGAGAGGTCAGTATGGTCTTTTTCCTGATTTTCCCTCCCCGACGATATTCCTTTGTAAGAGTTGTAGGCCGGCTGTGCCGGCATCTCGTGTCTTTTGGGACCGACACGAAGTAAGTCTTGCCCGGTAAGGCTTCAACCGCTCCGATAAAATCCGGGCTTACTCCGTATATCGAGTCGGCAAGCACATACTTGAAAGGCAGCACATCCTCTTTGCTGATGGCATTGAGCATTTCCACGGCCAATTCGGGTTTAGTCCGGAAAACAGCGTCTGCAGGCAACTTGCACTTTTGTCGGCGGTCAAAATACTCCTCTGCGAACCACTGCTCGGGGATAAATAGTCGCTTGTCGACCAGGGCGTAGCCATGTTCAGAGACGTAGGCGGCAAAGACCCCAACTTGGCAATTGTCGACTTTACCTATAGATCCGCAGTATTGCCTGGCGACGCCGATAGAGTCTTCACCTTTTTTGAGGAAGCCGCTTTCATCGAAGATCAAGGCCCCCTCAGGACTGCCGAGGTCATGATTTACCAAACTACGATACTTGACTATCATGTTGTCCTCGTCCCACGGCGCATCGCTGACAAAACGCTGCAATGGTCGGACATTGCCTTCTTTAACGGCCAACGCGATAGGTTCAATGGATTTACGTTCCAACGGACTAAATTGGCCCACCATGTATTTCAGAAAGTGTTCTCTGGATTCACTACGCTGAAAACAATCGGCAAACTGCTCGTGGAACCCTTTTAGCTCACTCATGAAATCTTTAACATCCCTCTTGCCAAGGTCAAACTTTGGAACCGAGTACAGGTGTTCGTCACATCGAATCGATGGCAGCATGGTCGGCCTCCTTATGTTTTTGTTGCGTAGTATGGCAGACCCTGCTGGAAATATCAAGTAAAAAATCTAGTTAACTATCGTTGTAGAGTAAATTTTCAAAAAATCTCAGCTAACCTAAGAAAGAGGCCTCAAGAGTGAAGGTCATGGTCACGACCAGATCGCATTTGATCGCACCTGGCGACGTGGTGTGATTGTCAGGCTTTTCAGGTAATAAACTGTACCCCATTGCTTTTGCATAATTCTTGCTTATATTATTTATAGATTGAGTGCCACCCAAATTTCTCACTCATAAAATGAGCATGTAAGGCCTTCTAGGATTCAAAGGTCATAAACAAGAAAAAAGGAGTTTGAGGCCTGGCGCTTAACAGGTTTCCGAAATGTGCGTGCATCTTTTCTGCCGGTCATCCTCAAATAAAACTGAAAAAAGAGTTGCACCGGAGAGAATAACGACATCTTCAGAATCCAGGTTCTAAATAGTTCTGTTGCCTTTTCAACCATCCACCTCACCCTATAACTGCCGGATATTAATCTAACCGTCAACGCGAGCTTAGCATCGAAGGGATGGGTTCTCAGTTCACCACATACTTGAATCCCATGAAAGGCCCTTCGCAGTAAGAAACTACTCAACATTCCTTAACCAGGCTCCCGACAGAATATGGATCTGCTGTTGGGGGCTTGAGATCTCGCGGCGAAAAAGGATTCTTGCGTAATTGCTCAAGGCTGCAAGAAGCGATTGCCCCTTCTTATTATCATTTTTTTAAATCGCTTACCCTTTTGAAAGCAATGGCTTTCGTTTTCGAAATTTGCCTCCGTTCTTTGCAGTTAGGAGGCTTAGATGGTTAAACCTATCAGACGTTACGGAGATAATCCGATGGAGAGAATCTAGAGCTAACAACCTGATATTTCTATCAACTAAGAAAGGGGATACGGCATGAGTTTCAAAAAGATCTTCATATTTATAGCGTTGAGCATGGCCATTGGATTTTTTGGTTGTGCTAAGGAGAAGGTAGAGGCGCCCAAACAGAAACGAATCACGAAGAATTTGATTCCACCCAAAACTGAAATTATGGGCACGAATTTTCTTATAGAGGTTAGCGATCTTGAAGTCATCACGATTGAAGACATAACTTCTAAAGAGATCGTCGAAACCCCGAACCTCAGGGGTCGCATCAAAATAACCAATAAATCGAAAGATATGATGGATATCCAAGCGATTACGGTTGAATTCTTCGACGAAGCTGGGAAGACAATCGATTTTGATTCTGGTGAGAAAATAGCGAAAGCGACTTTGTATTCGACGGTTATTAAGCCTGAGGGAGCTACCGAAGGGTCTTTGGATGTGACAATCCCGAGGAAGGCTATCAAGGGAAAGGCCCTAGCAAAGATGGAAATCAACCTGGTCTACATCCCGTCGCCACTTAACCGAGAGACCGTCACTTTCCCTGAAAAGGTTGAATAGTCCGTTACCAAATAGACGGGTAGTTTTGGAGTTTAACCTAAAATCTGCAAGCGCTACTACAGCGCGGCCCGGGCATGGCTCAGGAGTTGAACCAGTGGCCTTGGTGGGCTGTTTGCCTCATATTGTAGCGAAAAAGTGGAACCCTTCGTATGCAGCGATGCTAGCTACAAGGGTCCATTCGCATTACTTGATGTCGTAGGGCGCACCGACCCATTCGCCGTGAAATCGTTTCTTTTTTAGCCCTGATGGGTTAGCTGTTAAGCGAAAGAAATGTTTTGAATCGATTCCTCCAGATTTATCCACCGTTGTTTAAAGGGATAACTCTTTGACAATTTTAGCTCCCAGCGGCGGCTACGCGTGAGCAAGCGCGACGGTACACTGATCAGCCACATCCGGATTGTATTTGGCTCTTCCTTGAACCCCGCTTCATCGTTGAGCCACATCATCCAGACCATAAGATTGTAAGCCAGGATGCAGGTTTGGAAAATAGCTGAGTTGGCCCAAAACTCCCGGGTCAGGATGCTGCCGGAGGCCATGTGATTCTTGCACCACTCAATCCAATTCTCACTTGTGGCTCTGTGACTCCCTATTCCGGGGAAAGTGTCCATGTGTTCCGGAGGAAAGTAGAGAGCTTAGTGTCACATCTTGCATAGTGAATATATTTGATTGTATCTGGCCTGGAAGTCAGTCTCCTTTTGTATTCCGGTTCGCATGGAACCCAAGATATGGCTTATCGCGGAATAGGTCATGCCAAACAACCGGCCATTTTCTTCGTTAGGCAGCCCGCAGATCTTCCAAACCAGATAGACCAGAAAATCCCGGTC
>JAFGDM010000141.1 GCA_016932115.1 Deltaproteobacteria bacterium
AACGGCTGAGAAACTCTTTGTCCTGATTGACAAGTTCGGCGGATACGGCTTCAACAAATCCCACTCCGCTGCTTATGCTCTGATCGCTTACCAGACAGCTTATCTTAAAGCGCACTATCCTGGGCCGTTCATGACGGCTCTTCTCACCCAGGACATGGGAAACCAGGACAAAACCATTAAGAACATCGCCGAGTGCCGTGAAATGGGCATACGCATCCTGCCTCCGGATCTGAACGAAAGCCGGGCGGATTTCTCCATGGCAGGCGAAGACATTCGTTTCGGTCTCGGTGCCATAAAGAACGTGGGGATTAAAGCCATGGAATCGGTCATTGAGGAGAGAAACGAAAGGGGACCATTTAAAGACCTCATTGATTTTTGCAAAAGAGTGGATGCTTCAAAGGTTAACCGGAGGGTTATGGAAAGCTTGATTCAGGCCGGCGCTTTTGATTTCACAGGCATGCTTAGATCGAAGCTTTTCGCCTCCCTTGACGAGGTGCTGAGGTTTTGCTGCGCAACTCAGGACCCAAATCAGCTCAACATGTTCTCTGTCTTACAGGGGCAGGATTCACCCGTCTTCTCTTTTCTCAACGTTCCAGACCAGGAAGACTGGGATGAAAAGGAAATCCTCAAAAGAGAAAAAGAATCTCTGGGCTTTTACATCACCAGGCACCCTCTGGATCGATACAAAGTCGAGCAACAGCGCTTCACCACCTCTCTTATCCAGGACTTGACCAACACAAATGACAAGACCACGGTAAAAGTGGCCGGAGTCATTGAAACACTCAAAATCAAAAAAACCAAAAAAGGAGATAGGATGGCAGTCCTGACCCTGGAAGATCAAACCGGATCGATCGAAGTCGTTGTATTCCCGGAAACTTTCAATCGTTATTCTCCGCTTCTGAAGAGTGATGAACCCCTGCTCGTAACCGGCACGGCGGAGGTGGATGAAAGTGCGGTAAAGATCATTTCCCAAGAGATCAAGACCCTTGAAAAGGTCGGGCGGGAAGCCGTAAGGCTCATTGAAATGGCTTTGCCGCGAGCGGTCATAAGCCGTAAGGTTCTTGAGGAAATAAAGGACATTCTTTTCCGCTATCCCGGAGAGTCCTCAGTCCAGTTCAGAGTAATTACCGGAGAGGGCAGAGAGCTCCTCATTGCCGCTCACCCCCGGTACCGCGTCTCACCTTCCCTCGAAATGATCCGCGAAATCGAAACACTAATCGGTCGAAAGGTGGTTTGCAGCTATGGAGAAAAAAATCACAACCCTTGCCGGGATCCAAACCCGCAGTTTTTCAGCCAGTCTTGATGAAGTCATTCTTCGTGATGGAAAGACGGGGAAAAGAATTAAGATCGACCACCCTGAAGCTGCGGCCGTAATCCCTTTTGTTTCGGATGAGGAAATCCTCATGGTTAGGCAGCACAGATATGCACTTGGAAAAGAGACTCTCGAAATACCTGCCGGGAAGCTGGATCCCGGGGAGACGCCGGAAGCGTGCGTCAGGCGGGAACTGCTGGAGGAAACAGGCTATGAGGCCGGTGAACTCACCTTTCTTTACACCTATGCGCCTGCCATCGGGTATTCCAATGAGCTCATCCACATCTATTCGGCTCGCAGCCTGAAAAAGAGAAGAAAAAAAATCGATGAGAGGGAAATCTCATCCGTGGAAATCCACAACCTCCGGCAACTCAGGAAAATGATGAAAAAAGGCCTCCTTGTGGATGGGAAAACCTTACTCGCTCTTTTCCTTACCGGGATTAAAGTATTTTGATCGGTCTGAGCTTCAAGGAATTTCTTCAGCATCGACCTTGAGGATTTTTCTCTTCGTCCGTGCTTTCTATCTTTTTTTATTTGGTTACAGGCGTTAAGTCGGGCGGATAGACATATTTCGGATCCGTTTCGTACGTCCAGGGAAGCCCCCATGCTTGCCACCCGTAGAAGCGCCGATGTTCAAAGCCGTAAATGTTGTTTCTTTTTCCAAGCTGTCGGTAGAACTTGTGACGGTTAGGATCTTCAAAAAAAGGAAACTCCGGTCCCTCAAATCCGTCTTCCACATCAAAGATATTCTTGAATCCCGCGCCGACCAGTTCCTTTGCCGCCTGGGCGCTCCTTGTGCCGTCCCTACCTAAAACGAGAAGGTTGTCCGCTTTTTTGAAGGCCTTACTTATCTGCTCCAGAAAGGCCTTGTTTTTTGTGAAGATATAGCTGGGTTTCTCTCCGTCCTTGTTGAACTGGGTTGTAAAGAACAAATAGGGAACGTTGTATGCCTTTGAGTAATGCCCCACAAAGTAGTATTCTGCTTGGGTTCGGATGTCAATCAGGTAAGTGTCGGGAACCGTATTGAGCATGTCAAAAGCCTCGATGCTCTTTATCTTCTTGGGCTCCTGAGCTCGGGCCCATCCCAGGGATCCCGCCAGCACGATCACACATGTAACGATAACTAAATAAGACTCTCTCCTCATCATAAGGTTGTTCTCCTCAGGGCGACCCGTTTTCAAGGCGTCTTTTAAAAAAGGATTAATCTTTTAAAGCAAAGATTTCGCAATGTTAATACTGCAAGGCAGGCTTTCTTGTCAATGGAAAAGATTGACAGTCGCCCCACGCACTGTCTAATATCCTTGCTTGCTCGCAGTGGAAGGAAAACCTGATGTGTGCAAGTAAAGTCTATTTTGCCGACCTGAGAGCTTCTGTAAAGGAGAATCTTCCGAGAAAAATCGTGCGACTCGCCGATATGCTGGGACTTGATCATATCGTGCCGAAACGCGGCCTGGTAGCCGTGAAGCTTCATTTCGGCGAAAGGGGTAATACCGCCTACTTGAGGCCGACCTTTGTCCGCCCCATTGTGGAACGGGTCAAATCCTTGGGTGCCTATCCTTTTCTCACCGATTGCAACACCCTTTATGCCGGCACAAGGTCGGACAGCATATCTCATTTGAACACCGCCACACGGAACGGATTCTCCTTTTCCGTAGTGGACGCACCGATCATTATTTCGGACGGGTTGAGAGGAGGCAGCTATACAACTGTTAAAATAGGCCAAGAGATTGTTAAAACGGCCTACATCGGAACAGACATCGTGGAGGCGGACGCCATCGTCAGCCTTGCCCATTTCAAAGGCCACGATCTCTCCGGGTTTGGGGGGGCCATCAAGAATCTCGGCATGGGTTGCGCCTCCAGGCGCGGAAAGCTGGTGCAGCATAGCGATCTTTCCCCCAAGGTTACCCGAAAAAAATGCGTGGCGTGCGGTGAATGCGTTGAGCACTGCGCCTATTCCGCCATTACCATCAAGGATGGAAAGGCAAATATCGATGCTACGAAATGCATCGGGTGTGGTGAATGCATTCTCATTTGCTCGAATGGCGCGATCAATGTTCAGTGGAATGCCGATGTCGCCATGTTTCAAAAAAAAATGGCTGAGTACGCCCTGGCTGTGTTAAAAGGCAAAGAAAAGAGGGTGGCGCTTCTCAACTTCCTCACTCAGATCTCCCCGGCCTGTGACTGCTGCGGCCACAGCGACGCGCCGATTGTCCCGGATATCGGGGTCCTGGCCTCCACAGATCCGGTGGCCATCGATCAGGCCTCCGTTGACATGGTCAATAAGCAAAAAGGCCTTGATGCTTCCTGTCTTATAGGCGGCAAAGAAGCAGGGGAGGATAAATTTGGCAGTCTTTATCCGAAAGTGGACTGGACCGTGCAGCTCGAGCATGGGGAGAAAATCGGTCTCGGCCGTCGTAACTATGAACTGATCCCCATTTAGGTCTGCATTCAGCAGGAAATCTCAAAGCGGTACAAAAAGAGGAGTCTAAGCCATGAGCACTCACCTCGAAACCTCCGCCATAAAAGTCCTCATCCGCGGGGGCGGCGATCTCGCCTCCGGTGTTGCCTGGAGACTGCATCTTTCAGGGTTCAAGGTTGTCATCACTGAGATCGAACGGCCTATGGCCGTAAGAAGAGCCGTTTCTTTCTGCGAGGCGGTCTATGAAGGTAGAACAGAGGTGGAAGGCGTCACGGCTCTTCGCGCAGACGATGCCTCTCAAGTCCCTGTAATCTGGGAAAAAGGATGGATACCCCTATTGATTGACCCGAGTGCTGAATCAAGACGAGCAATCAAACCAGATGTCCTCGTTGATGCCATTCTTGCCAAAAAAAACTTGGGCACCTTACCCGGCCATGCTTCGCTCGTTATTGCCCTTGGTCCCGGATTTGTGGTGGGAAAAGATGCTCACTACGTTGTGGAAACCAAGCGCGGACATACTCTAGGCCGACTCCTTACATCCGGAGGAGCGCAACCCAACACAGGCGTTCCCGGTTCTGTCCAAGGAATCACGACGGACCGTGTCCTGCGCTCGCCCGCAGACGGGATATGGGAAACTCGTAAGAATATCGGGGATTCGCTACACAAAGGCGAAATTGTAGGAATGATTCGGAGCGTACCTGTTCAGTCCGGGATTGATGGAATCCTACGCGGCTTGATCAAACCGGGCATTCCTGTCTCTCGGGGACTGAAAATAGGCGACGTTGACCCTAGAATGGATCAAAATGCGTGCTACACCATATCTGAAAAGGCGTTAGCCGTTGCCGGTGGAGTTCTGGAGGGAATCTGTCGGGCTTTTCACGGTTGACCGGCAGCCGAATGGTGATGGACGCTAAAGCCGCAACTCCGGAATTTTTTTCTGCAACACTTCCTCAAAACCCGGGAAGGATTCCTGTAGGACGTAAGACGCTCCTCATTCCGGAGATGAACCGAATAGCCTCCCATCTTGTGGCTGCAACCTTCAGGGGCTTTGGTGTAACGGCCCGAGTCCTTGGGACCTATCAGGGGCTGGATCTAGGCAAAGAGTACACCTCCGGCAAAGAATGCTTCCCCTGTCAGATCACGCTGGGGGATATCCTCTACTTCATGGAAAAGGAAAAAGAGGGTTTGGGTGCCGCTTTCGATCCGGCGCAATATGCGTATTTCCTGCCTGAATCGGATGGACCTTGCCGCTTTGGCCTTTACAGCAAATTCCAGAGGATCGTCCTTGATACATTGCCGGGGTTGCAACAGTTGAAAATAACATCCGTGACCACCAAGGACGGCTACCTGCCGGAAGGCATGATCGGCCCTGATAAGGTATTGGACCTCAGAAAGGTAGCCTATTTTTCGTTTGTCGTCTCCGATATTCTTGATCGATTGCTTTGGAGAATCAGACCCTACGAAAAGGAAGTAGGCATGGCGGATGCGTTCATTGAAAAAGCGATGGAGACCATGGAACACGCTTTTGAACGCTTCGCTCTGCACAAAGAATTCGACCGAATTCTCGACCGACTCCAGCAGATTCTTCAGGGTGGGAAAGAGGTCGTCAACCCCGCCATCCCTCCTAAGCCCTTGGTCGGGGTAGTGGGTGAGATTTATCTTAGGATGCACTCACACGCAAATCAGAACCTGATTCGGATGCTCGAAAAATACGGAGCCGAAGTTGTGAACGCCTCCATGACGGAATGGGTGAATTATGTTAGCTATGACGGTTTGAGGGGGGCTAAAGCTGAGTTCTTGCTTTACCTCAAGCAATGTCGGTTCCGTCCTATGATAGGATATTTGAAAGGCATGTTGGCTTTTGGTTTGGATCTCCTATACCAGGAACACACACAAAACAAGGTTTACAAGCGAATTCATAAGATAATGGATTTGCCGGAAGATCACAAAATTTCTCACCTCGAGCATATTCTCAACGAAGACGATCTGTACTCTTTTGATATTGCCACCGAAGCATGTTTGAGCATTGCTTCTATCATAGCCTGTGCCCGGGCGGGGTATAACGGGATGGTAAACGTTTACCCCTTCACATGCATGCCGAGCACGACCACGGCCGCGATTGTCAAACCTTACATGAACCGACTGGGAATCCCTTATCTGGACGCTCCTTATGACTCAAGTATTCAGCCCGGAAGAGAGGCAGCCCTGCGAACATTCATGTATCAGGCGGAACAGCATTTCAAACACCACGGACGGACAAAAAGCGCGTCTCCTCATTAAACTCTTTAAAAATCAGCTTTTATTATCCTCACAAACAAAAGACTACGTTGATTTCCGCCCTTAGTTTGTGGTAAGATATTTTGTATTGTCTCTTTTCCCCTGATCTGCCGCTTTTATTCGAAGGGAAAAAGGGGGGTTCGGTTCGGATGGAGGGTTTTCCTGCGAGAGAATGTTTTTATGGACCAAAGCCGGGTTTTCGGACGGAATATCCTCAACGATATCAAGCTGCATGACCTTGTGGAGATTGAAGAGCCTGAGGCTGTTTTTGAAGAAGTCGCCATCATTCTGCAACTTATTTCCCCGGGTTTCGATCTCAAACGTGTTGGGTCCGCCTTTAGGATAATTCTCAGGATCTATCGTGGGCACCATGCCCTCTACCGTGCTTGCACGACCCGCTACCACGACCTGCGGCATACAACCGATGCTTTCCTCGCAACGGCACGACTCGCTCACGGTGCGATTCTCAGCAAAGAGGATTTGCTCGACCGAGACATAATTGTCGCACTTGTCGCAGCGCTCTTTCATGACACCGGATATATCCAGGATAAAAGTGACTCGGAAGGCACCGGAGCAAAATTTACCCTATACCATGTGCAAAGAAGCATGGACTTTTTAAGCAGACACGGTCCTGAAATAGGTCTAAGCACGGAGGAGATCACAGACGGCGCAACCATGATTCTTTACACCGACATCAAGAGTGCGCTACCGAGTTCTCTTAAGCCCTCCCCCACAGTAGAACTTTTAGGCCGGCTTCTCAACGCAGTTGATTTGATGGGCCAAATGGCTGACAGGGTTTATCTGGAGAAGCTTATTTTTCTTTACCATGAATATAAGGAGGGGCATGTGGGGGAATATGAAAGCGAAGTGGATCTTATCAGAAAGACCCCTGCATTTATGGATTATGTGAATCAGCGGATTGCCCCTGTTTCCGATCTGGTGAACCGTTTCATGACTGCTCACTTTTCATCGCGCTGGGGTGTTTCAGCGAACCTCTACAAGGAAGCCATAGAGCGTCAAAAAGAATACCTGCAAAAAATCCTTGCCGACCCTGATGCCGATCCGAGAGAGTCTCTCAATAGATACGGTCTTGCCAAAAATACCCGGGGGTTTTGTGTTACGGGCTGAGTAAAAGTATTAAATGCGTAAGTTCGAATACTTGGATCACGCCGGAGACCTGGGCATCAAAATCTACGGCAAAGATCTGCCCGACCTTTTCCGCCATGCCGCTGAAGCCCTTTTTCACGTCATCACCAACCCTGAAACCATTCAAGTCAAAGAAACCAGAACGCTCACGCTTCAAGGTCACAATCTGGAAGAGCTTTTGGTCGACTGGCTCAATGAATTTATCTATCTTTTTGAAACCAGGGGGCTCCTTTTTAGTGATTTCGATTTTTTTTTCTTGAACGCGCAAACCCTCGAGGCCAAAGTCGGAGGCGAACCCTACGACGAAAGCCGGCATGTCATAAAGACAACCGTCAAAAGTGCCACCTACCATCAGCTTTGGATTCAGCACAAAAAAGGCATTTGGAGAGCTCAAGTCATTATCGATTTGTAGACGCCTTTCCCCTAAGGAAAACCCGGTTGCAATTTGACAAACCCACTTCAAAACTGTCATCATGTGTATTATTAGGAGATGGTAACAATTTGGCTGTTTGAAATGCTGAAGTCGGCAGCTGTGAGCATGGGCGTCCCATGTCGCAAAACCAAAAAGTGAAAATAGAGAAAATCGATGACTGGCGATGGCGCATACCCCGAGAAGGAAAGATGCGCGTAGAAGGGTTTGTCTTCGCGGATGAAAAAATGATGATGGACATCAGGAAAGATCAAAGCCTTCTCCAGGTGATGAACGTAGCCACTCTTCCCGGACTTGTGGGAAAATCTATAGCCATGCCCGACATTCACTGGGGTTACGGGTTTCCCATCGGAGGCGTTGCAGCCTTTGATGTGAAGGAAGGGATTATTTCTCCCGGTGGCGTAGGCTATGATATCAACTGAGGGGTTCGTCTACTGCGCTCAGGTCTGAACGCCCGGGACGCTCGTAAGAAAATCCAAAATATTGTGACCGTTCTTTTTCAGAACATTCCTTCCGGGGTGGGATCAAAAAGAAAAGACCTCAAGCTGGCGTCCAAAGAGCTTTCAAGGGTTATGGAAAAAGGGGCTCGGTGGACCGTCGAAAACGGCTACGGCTTACCGGAAGACATCGACCACATTGAAGACCGGGGGTGTATCCCGGGGGCCGATTCGGACTGTGTGAGTGAGCGCGCCCTGGAGCGCGGCCGAGCCCAGCTTGGCACCCTCGGTTCAGGGAACCATTTTGTGGAGGTGGGCTATGTTGATGAAGTTTATGATGAAAATGCAGCAGGCCTTCTAGGGCTTTACAAAGATCAGATGACGGTTCTGGTACACACAGGCTCACGGGGGTTGGGTCATCAGATTTGTGACGATCACATCAAAGTCATGCTTCAGGCTTCGAGGAAATATGGCATCGAGTTGTCTGATCCTCAACTCTGCTGTGCGCCTGTGGAGTCGGAGGAAGGAAAGAGGTACCTGGCAGCCATGGCCTGCGCAGCCAATTTCGCTTTTGTGAACCGCCAAGTGATCACCCACTGGATCAGGGAGAGCTTCGCCCAGGTCTTTCAACTCAGCCCCCGTGATCTTCGTCTCGATCTCATCTATGACGTTTGCCACAATATGGCCAAAATGGAAACCCATGAGGTCGGCGGCCTGAAAAAGCACCTCTGCGTTCATCGTAAAGGTGCAACTCGCGCCTTTCCTCCCGGAAATCCCGAAGTGCCCATACCCTACCGATCTATCGGGCAGCCAGTCCTCATTCCAGGTGACATGGGTCGATGCTCTTATGTCCTCGTTGGAACAGAGCACGGCTTCCGGGAATGCTTCGGCTCGGCATGTCACGGCGCGGGGAGACTCATGAGCCGCCATCAGGCCAAAAAAGCCTCTAAAGGCCGTTCCATTGTTCGTGAGCTTGAAGATGCCGGCATCCTGGTCAAAGGGGCCAGCAGAGGAACACTCGTAGAGGAGATCCCCGACGCATACAAGGATGTAAACGATGTGGTCAATGTGGTTCACGGTGCAGGCATTGCAAGGAAAGTGGTAAAACTTAAGCCAATCGGTGTGATCAAGGGATAGTTCTGCAGGCTTGTTGATTCTTTCGATGGAAAGGCGTTGCTATGACTGATATGAAAAATATTCTTAGCCCCGGCTCCATTGCCGTGGTCGGGGCTTCCAACCGTCCGGGAAGCCTGGGGCTTGCGATCTTCAGGAATCTCCTTGAAGGCGAGTATCAAGGGATCCTCTATCCTGTCAACCCAAAGGCCAAGTCCATTCAGGGAGTGAAAGCCTACCCGACCCTGCCCGACATCCCTGACCCTGTGGATATGGCCGTCCTGATTGTACCTTCCGAAAAGGTGGAAGCGATCATCAATGAATCGGCGGCTAAAGAAGTTAAAGCTTGCATCGTCATAACGGCGGGCTTTAAAGAAGTCGGCGGCCATGGCGTGGAGCTTGAAAAAAGCGTGAAAGCTGCGGCCAAGGCTCACGGCATCCGGATGCTCGGCCCCAACTGCCTGGGGGCTATCAACACGAACAAAGACGTCCGCATGAACGCCACCTTTTCAAGACTCATGCCCAGGGCCGGCAACATTGCCCTTATTTCCCAGTCCGGCGCCATGTGCGTGGCCATCCTGGATTTTGCCGAAGGCCGGAACATGGGTTTCTCCAAGTTTGTCAGCATCGGCAATAAGGCGGACATCAATGAAGTCGACCTGCTGCGGTATTTGAAAGACGATCCCGACACAGACGTCATTCTTATGTATCTGGAGGATATCTCGGACGGGCATGCTTTTATTGAAGCGGCAAGAGACATCACCCTCGGCGCAGGAAAGCCCATTCTTGCGCTCAAGGCAGGCCGCTCTCCTGAAGGCGCACGGGCCGCCGCTTCCCACACCGGCTCCATGGCGGGGTCGGACGCGGCCTATGACGCCATTTTCATGCAAGGAGGGATCCAGCGGGTTGAAGGGGTAAGCGATCTTTTCAACTACGCTCTTGCCTTCTCCACACAACCTCTGCCCAGGGGCAGTCGGATCGCCGTTGTCACCAATTCGGGCGGTCCAGGCATTATGGCCACGGATGCGCTTATACGTCCCGGGATCACCATGGCATCCCTTTCCGAGGAGACAAAAGACAAACTCAGACGAACGCTCCCCCCTACTGCAAGCGTTCAGAACCCTGTCGACGTGATCGGAGACGCAGACGCCAAACGTTACGAGGCCGCCATCCGCTATACGCTGGAAGACGACAATGTAGACGGCGCCATCGTAATCCTCGCTCCTGCGGCAACAACGGAAATTATGGAAACCGCTCGCATCATTCCCCATGTTGCCGAAGGCATAGATAAACCCATTCTCTGCACTTTCATGGGTTTGGTGGATGTTTCCGAAGGCATCCGTTTTCTCGACAATAACGGGTTCCCTAATTACGCCTTCCCCGAAGAAGCCTCAAGGACGATGGCCGCCATGGTGCGCTACGCAGAAAGTATAAGACCACACCATGGCAAAAGAAGAGAGGTCTTCCGTCTCATTGAAGATCAGGAAAAAGCCGCTGCGGCCATCGCATGGAGATTGTCCGGGCGCAAGGATTACTTCATGACGGAGAAAGAGGCCCATGAGCTCTTGAGGTGCTATGGCTTCCCTCTTCTCAAAAGCCGCCTTGTGCAAGACCCCTCCGAGATCGAAAAGGCCGTTGAAGAAGTGGGATTCCCTGTTGCTATGAAACTGGACTCACCGGACATCCTGCATAAATCGGATGCGGGCGGCGTCCGCCTCGGCATTACATCCCCGGAGGAGGCCCGTACTGCTTTTCGTGACATTATCGAAAGCGCGAAACGATACCGACCTTCCGCCATGATCAGGGGAATTCTCTTCCAGCAAATGGCCGGAGAGGGGATAGAAGTCATCCTCGGCTCCACCAGGGATCCGAAATTCGGACCGATCTGCATGTTCGGGCTGGGCGGCATCTTTGTGGAAGCCATGAGGGACGTAACCTTCAGGCTTGCGCCCATGTGGGAGACAAGCGCTGAGAATATGATTAAGTCCATCAAGGCTTACAGGGTCCTCCAAGGAATCCGGGGGAAACCGGCGACGGATATCAAGGCGGCCAAGCTTTGTATCCTGCGGCTCTCTGCGATGGTCTCCAATCACCCTGAGATTGCAGAGCTGGACATCAACCCTCTCATCCTTTACCCGGAAGGACAGGGCTGTGTCGTGGCGGATGCCCGGATTGTTTTGTCGAGACCCGAACCCCCCCCGGCAGGACTGATGTGAAGAGGCTCATCGTAGTTTCTCTGAGACGCTCAACCGCCTCCTTCGGCACGGGATTAAGGAAGGAATAGGGAAGGTTGATCGCGGCCTCGATACGGCCCTTCTCAAAAGATTCCCTGGAAAGGGAATTCGCAAACAGGATGCCCTCGCACCCATACCGGCCTAACGCCTCTTTTACCTCTATTGAAAGTCCTTCGGTCATCCGAGAAGGGCACGGAAATTCAGGCGGAAAAGGCATCATAAGGGGCAGCCTCTCCCATATGATTCCGTTGCCGATCAAGGGGAGGATCATCGAAAAAGCGACCATGCCGGCGATTTGGAGAAGGATCTTTCCCGGTTGCTTCACAGCGTCATTCGGCGAAATCCGGGCCTACGATCAAGGGCACCTTTTTCCCGCTCTTGATATCCACCAGGCCCTCGTCCGAAAGCCTTATGAAGGGAATGGCTGCGCCTGTAAGAGGAATAAGCGTCTTATGGGGATCGGCAAAAGGAAACCCGAGGGCTTTCGCATGCATGGTCAGCTCTCGCATTCGTACCACAAGATCAGGCAGCGGTAGCTCCGTCATAAGGCCGAAGATCGGAAGCGGGATTTCGGCCACAACCTTCCCGTCAGCACAGAGAACCAGACCGCCTTGAAGCGCATGAATCCTGTTCACGGCACCGGCCATATCAGCTTCGTTTGCCCCTACCACAATGATATCCGACGTATCCCACGCCGAACTTGCGGCCAGGGCGCCTGACTTCAAACCGAACCCCCGGATGAGTCCGACAAAAATATTCCCGGGTGTGAAACGCCTCTCCACGGCTGCAACCTTCAGAAGGTCTTTGCTGAGGTCGCATCGGATCTCCCCTTGTACGACCGGAAGAGACATGATCTCTTCCCTGGTGACCAGGTCGGTGATCTGGCGGATGACCCGAACACGGATCTGCGATCCCGGTCTTTCGACCAAAATGGCGAAATCCTGAGGGGTCATGGCCCTCGGCAGATGGACGCTTCTTCGTGTCTCCGCCGCAAAGGCGTGAACCCTCGGGGACGCCAGCAGCTCTCCGTCCCTTGCGATGATCCTGCCTTTACTCATGACGATTTCCGCTTTGATCGTCTTTTCGTCGGGAAGGATTAAAAGGTCCGCCTGCTTGCCCGGTGAGATTCCGCCGATGATTCCGTCCAGGCCGAAATAATCCGCAACGTTAATGGTGGCCATTTGGATCGCCTTAACCGAATCGATCCCGGTATCAATAGCCCGTTGCACGACGTATTCCATATAGCCTTTTTCGATCAGGTCTATCGGCCGGACGCCGTCGGTAACCAAAAGAATTCTCCTTGAGTCGATCCCCGCATCCTTGAGGGCTGCGACTGAGCCTAAATCGCTCCGGATGCTTCCTTCCCTGACCATAACATGCAGGCCGAGCCTCAAGCGCTCCAAAGCCTCCTCTGCGTTGATCGGCTCATGGCAGGAGGAAATTCCTGTTATGACGTAAGCTGCAAGGTTGCGCCCCTTCGCTCCCGCAGAATGCCCTTCCACTTTTGCTCCCATAAGAAGGGTTTCCTCAAAATTGCCGAGGAAAACGTCAGGATCCTGCAACACAGACTGCCAGTAAGACTCGCCCAGCCCGAGAACATCATCCCTCATTAAAAGCCTTCTGAGGGTGTCCCTCGGCATTCCGCGGGATGAGCGGCTTGTCGAGGCCATTGAAGGAAGCGTTCCAAAGACCTTGATAGGCTGGTCCCTGAATGCATCCAGGAAATCGATAATGCCTTCTTCACCCCTTATGGGGAAGGGCTCGATACTCTCGGTGACGATCGTGGTCGTCCCTCCGATCATGGCCCTTCGCAAAAACTCCGCCGGGCTGTAAAGACAGTCAGCCAGATGGGTGTGTCCCTCGATAAGGCCCGGGATGACAGCCTTTCCAGACGCATCAATGACGGATGTTTTGGGGCCTATCCCTTCTCCCGTCTCGGTTCCTACAAGGGCAATCCATTCACCCTTGATCAGGATGGTCTGGTTCCGAATCCATTCACCCGTGTAAACGTTGAGGATCGTTGCGTTTGTGAGAGCCCTGTCGGCTTGTCCATTTCCGAGACAAACCTGCATCAATGCCCTGGTTTTTTCAGCGCCTTCCATGCTCAGCAGGCTATATCTTTTCAACAGCGGGAACTCCTTTGGGTGTTAATCTGCTATGATCATCCCACTACGTTACTTCGAGGGACAGATCGTTTTCCTTGCGGCCGAAAAGCACGAGCAGCTTATGAGAAAGATCAATTACCTCTCCGGCGCTCAAATTGGTATCCACATAAACGCTTGTCCCGGGAATCTTCTCTGCTGTGAGAAACTCGTAAGGGTTCCTGCTGAAGTATTCTCTGTGAGGCGTGGCAACGGTGAAAAGAACCTCCAACTCATCCTTCCTGTGCTTCGGCAAAAGCACATCACAGAATTTAAGAAACATGGCCTTCCATGACTTGACCTCATAGCGTTTCCCGGCCAGCGTAAAGGCGATTATCGATTTGCCCGCAAGATCATCCCGTCGCTCCGACCAGGCATTTCTTTCCGGTTGCAAATTTGATGATGGAGCGGGCGAATGCTTCGCCGTGACGGCATATCTTATACCCGTCTTGGCCTCCACCTCCTCGGCCAGGAATTTTTCGACCCTTTCCCTTTCCGGTCTATATCCGCACAGCTCATAGGTCACGTCGGCGAGAAGATCGGCCATCCATTTCTCCGGTTCACGGATAATATTCCTCCATGCCTTGGGCAAATGCTCCTCAATAAGGGTATTTCTTTTCCTCGTCTCATAAATGCTTTCCGCTGTCTTGAGGGCTTTGCCCGAAGCGACATTCTCCTTTGAAAGAAACTCCTGAAATTTTTGCGAAATTTCCTCCGCAGCCTGCCCCTTCATGTCGATCACATGAAATGCTCTTTTATCCCTGACCCCGTCCACCAAGGGCAGGAAAAGCATCCATCTAAGGCCGTCGGTGAGGATCGCCATTTCCACTCTTCCATCTACGGCATCTTTCAACAGCCTTTCTTGATGGTTCGTAAAATCCTCTGATCCCTTCTTGATCGAGAGGAACACTTTATTCCTGTTTTCGTGCCGCAGTGAAAAATCGACCCTACTGCTGCCGGCCTTACACTCGGGTTGAACTTCGTCCACATCAAAGGGATCCCATTCCAGAAAAGACAGGATCTTTAGGACGATCCCTTGTTTGACAGCCGCCTCATCAAAATCGGCAAAACGTTCATCCGACTGAATCTTCCTGATAAAATCGGCAAGCTTTTCCATATAAAAAGCTCCTTATGCCGAAAAGTATACTAAAATTAGGGTTTTATGTCAATCGGAATGTTTGCCCAACCGGAACTTAGCGCCGCCTCATGTCGTGTAATAGTAATCCAAGCCGAGGTGGGTGATTTGATCCTCGCCCATAAGATAGCGCAAGGTGTTTTTAAGTTTCATCGACTGG
>JAFGDM010000142.1 GCA_016932115.1 Deltaproteobacteria bacterium
AAAAATAGATGATCATGTCGTTATGGCAATAGTGTAGTAGAGGGCAGGGTAGGGTACATGAGTAGTGAAGAGGAGGCGATGAAAATGCTTCAAATCGATCAATTGAGTAAGGATCAAGTGCACAGTGTCATGCTGGAATTGTTGTACAGCTTAAACTACATGTGGTTTCTAATGGAAGACTGGATAAAAAACAATTGCCCCGAAAAAGTGGGCCGCGAAGATTTTCTAAACCTGTCGCAGCAATTCGGGAGGTTCGAGGCTAAAAGGCTCGAAAAGACCATACAGGGAAAGCCTGAAGGGGTGGACAGGCTTATCCGGTTTCTAAAGCATTCACACTGGTGTGCTTTTGAACAAATTGAAATCACAAAAGTATCCGATATCGCTATGAGAATGAGGACTCTAAACTGCACAGCTCAGAGGGCCGCTAAGAAATGGGGAATGGAATGCTATGAATGCGGCCCGGGTGGGTTGAAGATTCGATCAGGATTTTTCGGGTGGATTGATCCGAGAGCCAGGGTGACTCGTGTGTTCACTCCTCCTCAGGAGGCCGGAGAAGGAATCCCGCCCAATGTATCCTGTGAATGGCTTGTTTCAATAGAATAAGCTGAAATGGAGAGTGAACTCTCCAAGGAGTGATTTTAGTACCGGGGACCAAGCTAATCAATTGATATTCAAAGGATATGAAGCGTGCCCTTCCGTTTTTCCCTCTGATTGAATTCCTGACCGGTCCTTCCTGCAATCAACTGCACGGAATTAGAAATTGCGTCTCTTCCCCCCGTTGTCTTTGATAAAAAGGTGGATGCGGTTGTAGGTAACCATGTAGTTGAGCAGGCTAAGAATTAAGACAAGCAGTTTTCTTGGTCCGGCGCGGGGCGCGCGGCCTGATGCTTGGAATTTTGAAACAGCAAAGATTGTTACGAGTCATCCAAAAACACGGGGCATCATAACTCTTGCATCAATGAGTGCACAAGAGACCGAGTCGACGATTTTCAGTTGACAAAATAAAATGGATGTTTTAAATTGCTATTTATCTAAAAAAGATAATCAGAGTTATGGGAGAACAGGATGAGAATCCGAAAAAGAGGTTACGCAAAAACGCCAAGCAACCTTCTCGCGTCAGCGAGTGATCTTTTTGCAGACAAAGGCTACCGGGAAGCAACCATCGCGGAAATCTGTGAACGTGCGGGAGCAAATATTGCGGCGGTAAATTACCACTTCGGTGATAAGGAGACGCTTTATAAGGAGGCATGGCGACGGGCCTTCTACGAATCCGTGAAGGCCCATCCCCCGGACGGGGGTGTGAATGAAAATGCACCACCTGAAGGACGCCTGCGAGGCCGGGTGCATGCACTTTTACATCGTGTTGCCGACGAGAACAACAGAGAGTTTTTGTTTGTGCAGAAAGAACTGGCCAGCCCTACCGGGTTGCTGGATGAAGTAATAGAAGAGGAGCTCCGACCTCTCCAAGAGAAGATGGAGGCTGTTATTGGTGAGCTTCTTGGTCCGCGTGCTTCAAATATGCAGGTCCGGTTTTGCGCGATAAGCATCGTCAGCCAATGCATTAATCCGGCGGTTATGAGAAAGGGTCATAAGGGTAAGGAAAAAGCGAAATTCGGTCCTCCGAGAATCGACGACGTTACAGCCTATGCCGACCACGTCGTAAAATTCTCTTTGTCCGGCATCCAGGCAATCCGCCGGGAGGTTGAAAAGAAAGGATTGAATTCCGGAAGGCAACGAAAAAGCAGGCATGCCTCAAAAGGGGAGTAACCCATAATGTTTCTTTACAAAACTGTCTTGATAAGATTTCTAGTATGGGTCCCTCTTTTGCTTGTGCTTTTGATCTATTTGGGATGCGCAGCAGTGGGGCCCAATCATGTTCCCCCGGATACACCGGTGTCCGAAACCTGGCAAACCCGGCTCAAGGGAGGGCTGAATGCCGAAGAAATGGACCCGCAAACCCTGGCGGCCTGGTGGAACACGCTCAATGATCCGGGACTTTCCAATTTAATAGAGAGAGCCGTAGAAGGCAACCTTGATCTCAAAAAGGCCCGGGCACGGATTCGCGAGGCGCGCGCCCGTCGTGGCATAGCCGAGGCCGATTTCTTCCCCACTCTCAATGCCACGGGTTCCGCCTCATGGAGCCGCAGCAGCGAAGATTCCGGGACGGGCAAGACCAAAGATCTTTTTGCGGCGAATTTCGATGCCGGGTGGGAACTCGATATTTTTGGCGGCGTTCGTCGTTCCGTGGAGGCGGCTGAAGCGGATCTCGCGGCCACCCGGGAGAACCTGCGTGATATGCTGGTCTCTCTCCTCGCCGAAGTAGCGCTGAACTACCTCGATGTGCGGACCTATCAGGTTGCAATGGCCGCGACAGAAGCCAATTTACAGACTCAAAGCGAAACCTACCGGTTGACACAATGGCGGTATGAGGCGGGTTTGAGCGACGAACTAGCCGTGCAACAGGCTCGTTACAACCTTGAAAACACCCGTTCTATGATACCCCCCCTGCGAACCGGCCTTGAGGAGGGCATGAATCGGATTGCCGTGCTCCTGGGAGAACCCCCGGGGGAGGTCCATGAGGAACTGCAAAGGCAAGAGCCCATACCCGTCACTCCGCTGAAGGTGGCGGTCGGTGTCCCGGCCGATGCCCTGAGGCGCCGACCGGACGTGCGACGGGCCGAACGCGAGCTGGCCGCACAGACAGCGAGGATCGGCGTGGCCACCGCCGACCTGTACCCCAAGTTCAGGTTAAGAGGCTCTATAGGGCTGGAAACGCTTTCCATGCGCAACCTTTCCACATCCGGCGCCTGGACCTTGAGCGGAGGCCCCGGAATCACCTGGGCCGTTTTCGATGCCGGAGCGATCCGCCAAAACATCGCGGTTCAGTCCGCCTTGCAGGAGCAGCAACTTTTCGCCTATGAAGCCGCTGTGCTCGGCGCCTTGGAGGAAGTTGAAAATGCCCTAACGGCCTATGCCGAGCAACAAGAGCGGAGGCAGTCATTGAGGGAGGCCGCGCGAGCAGCCCGCAAAGCAGCGGAATTGGCACAGTACAAGTACGAAGCAGGCCTGACCGATTTCAATAATGTCCTGGAGGCACAGCGTTCGCTCTTATCTTTTCAGGAACAACTGGCCAAAAGCGAAGGGACCGTAACGTCAAATCTGGTGCGCCTGTACAAGGCCCTTGGAGGGGGATGGACATCCATAGCTCCCGAGGAGAAGGAGATAACAACCCTTGATACGGGGAAAAGAAATGAGATCACAGAATAATCCGGAATCCGACATTGCTCAAGTCTTGGAAATTGATCCTTCTTCAGGTCGCCGAAAAGGTTTGAAGCGATGGCTTATCGCGGTCCTCCTGGCGGCAGCCGCGGTAACAACGGTTGTGTTCTGGAACAGGATGGAACAACCCGATTCGGTCCAATACAAAACCCAGGTGGTGGAACGGGGGACCTTAACGGTCATCGTCACGGCCACAGGCACCCTGGAGCCGACCAACCAGGTCGATGTGGGGAGTGAATTGTCCGGCATCGTCAAGAGTGTCGAAGTGGATTACAACGATAAGGTGAAAGTCGGCCAAGTCCTTGCAAGGCTCGACACCTCAAAACTCAAGGCCCAGGTGACCCAATCGAAAGCCGCCCTGGAATCGGCAAAGGCCAAAGTCCTGCAGGCCCAGGCCACGGTCAACGAAACCCGCGCCAAACTCGCTCAGCTTAAAAGGGTAAGGGAATTGAGCAACAAGATGGTTCCCTCGCAGTCGGAGATCGATGCCGGAGAAGCGGCGTTCGAGAGGGCAAAGGCCGACCTGGCCGGCGCCAGGGCCGCGGTTTCCCAGGCGCAGGCCGGCCTCGAAGCCAATGAGACAGACCTGTCCAAAGCAGTTATCCTTTCACCCATTAACGGCATTGTCTTAAACCGTACTGTGGAGCCCGGGCAAACCGTGGCCGCCTCCTTTCAAGCCCCGGTGCTGTTCACCCTCGCTGAGGACTTGACCCAAATGCAACTCCACGTCAATGTCGATGAGGCCGATGTGGGTAAAGTGAAGGAAGGTCAAGAAGCGACGTTCAGCGTTGCCGGCTATCCTAATCGAACGTTTGAGGCGCAAATCATTCAAACCCGTTACGGTTCGTTAACAACATCCGGGGTGGTGACCTATGAAACGGTGCTGAAAGTGGACAACTCAGACATGGCTTTGCGGCCGGGAATGACGGCCACCGCCGACATCACGGTCAAGAAAGTCGAAGATGCGATCCTGATACCCGGCGCTGCGTTACGCTTTTCACCGCCTGTAGAGGAAGAACAACAGACCTCGACCAGCCTGGTCGGTTCCCTGCTCCCTCGGCCCCCAAGATTCGCGTCCAAAAGAGCCGGGGGTGTTTCGGCCGACAAAACACAACAGCGTGTCTGGACCTTAAAGGACGGGCAACTTTCAGCCGTACCTGTGACGGTCGGGGCGACATCCGGAAGCATGACTGAAGTTGTAAGCGGCGCTATTGAGCCCGGGATGGCCCTGGTGGTCGATATCATCAGTGCGGGGAGATAATCATGACGGCTTTGAACGCTGAGGATAACCTGCCCCTCATTGAGCTCGAAGGAGTGAGAAAAGTATACGGCGCAGGTCAGGCGGCCATGCATGCATTGCGCGGTATCAATCTTAAAATCCGTGAGGGAGAGTTTGTGGCTGTGATGGGACCGAGCGGTTCAGGCAAGTCTACCTGCATGAACATTCTCGGATGTCTTGATACGCCTACATCAGGAATTTACCGGTTCAAAAACATCGAGGTGGGCAAGTTGACCCGCAACCAGCGCGCGCGTTTGCGCCGGTTCTATCTTGGTTTCGTCTTTCAGGGCTTCAATTTGTTAAACCGAACCTCGGCCCTGGAAAATGTAGAACTCCC
This sequence comes from Deltaproteobacteria bacterium, assembly GCA_016932115.1. Taxonomy (GTDB): domain Bacteria; phylum Desulfobacterota; class DSM-4660; order Desulfatiglandales; family HGW-15; genus JAFGDM01. Next base: position 4,896 of record JAFGDM010000142.1, read on the forward strand.
CTTGATCTATCGTCATATTCCCTCAGGTATGCGGCGAAAGCTGGCCCTTGAAGCTCTGGATGTCGTGGGTCTCAAGGAATGGAAATCCCACACACCCGGAGAACTCTCGGGAGGTCAACAACAGCGGGTCGCTATCGCACGCGCCGTCGTGACCAAACCTACGGTATTGTTTGCGGACGAACCTACGGGCAACTTGGACACGGCCCGGAGCCATGAACTGATGGATTTGCTCACAGCCCTGAACCGTGACCAGGAGATGACCGTCGTAATGGTGACCCATGAACCGGACATGGCGGCCTACGCGAAGCGAACGATCCGGTTTTTAGACGGCTTGGTTGAGACCGATAACCAAAACGGAGAAAGGGGGCATAATGCTTTGGAGCATACTTCTACTGGCCTTGCGTGAAATCAAGCGAAATGTTATGCGCTCGGTCTTGACCATTCTGGGCATCGTCATCGGCGTTGGCGCGGTCATCACCATGGTCACAATCGGAGGAGGCGCCACGGCCCAAGTCAGGGACCAAATCACCGGTATGGGCAGCAACCTCCTCATGGTCACTCCCGGGCGAAGGCTTGGTCCGGGCCAGTCCGCCGAGAGAGTTTTGTTCAAGGTGAGCGACGGGGAGGCCATTGTTACGGAGATCGGCTCGATTGCCTCGGTAGCGCCTGTCTCTTCCAAAGGTATCCAAGCCGTATTCGGCAATCAAAACTGGTCGACCGCGGTAACAGGAAGCGACAACAATTATTTCACGGTGACAAACCGATTCATCAGGTCGGGCCGACAGTTCAGCGACAGCGAACTGCGTTCCGGGTCGACTGTGTGCATCCTGGGGGATACGGTATCCAAAAAGCTCTTCGGAGGGCAAGCTCCTCTGGGCGAAAATATTCGTCTTGAAAAATTGTCTTGTCAGGTGATCGGGATACTGGAAGCCAAGGGGCAGAGTAGCATGGGGACGGACCAGGACGATCTCGTCATCATCCCCCTCCGCACCTATCAGCGGCGCATTTCCGGAAATCAGGACGTCGCCATGTTTCAGGTTTCGGTTCAGCAGGGCGCCTCGACCGAGAAGGCACAGCGGGACATTCGATTGTTGTTGCGGGAGAGACGGCATCTCTCGCCGAGCGATGACGATAATTTCAACGTCATGGACATGAAAGAGATAGCCGAAATGCTGACCGGAACCACCCAGCTCCTTACGGCCCTGCTGAGCGCCGTTGCCGCCGTCAGTCTACTGGTCGGCGGCATCGGTATTATGAACATCATGCTGGTCTCTGTGACCGAGCGCACCCGCGAGATCGGTATCCGTCTCGCTATCGGCGCTCTCGAACGGGAGGTGCTCATGCAATTCCTGGTAGAGGCGGTTGTGCTTTCTTCATTCGGAGGATTGATCGGCATCGTGCTGGCCCTGGCCGGCTCCGTCTGGCTGGCAAGTATTTTGCGCGTACCCTTCGTTTTCAATGCCGGCATCGTCGTTGTCGCTTTCCTCTTCTCGGCAGCGGTGGGCGTCATTTTCGGCTATTTCCCGGCCCTGAAAGCTGCTCGACTGGACCCGATTGACGCCCTGCGCCATGAGTGAACGTGAAGTGATGGTGAGTGGGTGAGGATCTTTTTTATGACATCTGTTTTCTCTTCCCACGGAAAGCATTGCTGTAGTATTTATACCACCTGACCACGTGCTCAGAAGGCCGCGGGAGAAGGGATTCCATCCAATGCATCTTGTGAATGGCTTATTTCAATGGAATAAGCTTGATGAACTCGTAAAAAGTCGTCAATCGGGACGGCACAGTAAAAAGCTCCGGATGCAAGGCGCGCGAATCTTGAGGAATGAGGCGTACATA
>JAFGDM010000143.1 GCA_016932115.1 Deltaproteobacteria bacterium
AAAGGCAGCCATGAAATGAGAATGACCGCCGCAAAAAGCAGAACAATAATTAAGGCTTCCTGAATCGCCGCGTCTTCCATGCGCCGGCCGGCGATCCTCGGTTCAACCACCGCATGCTTACTGGAGCATGTGCGCCTGAGAAACACGCGCAAAAGGTTTATCATTATCAAAAGCCGCAAAATCTTAAAACCACCGGCCGTGGAACCGACACCGCCGCCGACAGCCATGGTCATGATCAGCACCAGCTTGCCTGCGGCATGGAGCTGCGATAGATCAATGCTTGAGAAACCCGCCGTCGTCTGGGCGGAAAAAACGACAACCGGCGCATGGTGAAGCGCATGCATCCATCCGGCGTCCTGCGTCACGACCAGGCAAATGCCAAGCAGCAGGCTCGCAACCCCGCCCATGATCAGAAGCCCTCGCAATTGCAGCGCGTCGGTGGCCGGTCGAGGGCCTTTTTTATACAGCCTGGAATAGAAGCTCAGGGAGATTGCACCCGCCAGGCAGACCAGGATGACGGAAAAGTGAACGACGGGACCGTCCAGGGCGGCCAGGCTGGTCTCATGAGGTGCAAACCCTCCCGTGGAAACCGACGCCATCGTATAGAGCAGCGCGTCGAAAAATCCGACCCCCTCGATCCATAAAAGCAGAATGCCGGCTCCGGTCAGACCGGCATACACGACCAGCACCCGGTGCGCATGGGCTTTCGTCCCGCCCACCAGATCGTCTTCCATGGCTTCGGTGAAAGCGATTCTTTTAGCCGTCGTCCCCGGCCGGAAGAGCAGGGCAAGGGAGAAAACCACGATTCCGAGTCCGCCGTACCACTGCATCCAGGTGCGCGCGAAAAGAAACGTCTGCGGCATCCCCTCCAAGCGTTTCACCGTGCTAAGACCGGTGGTGGTGGCCGCGGAGATGGCCTCAAAGAGGGCATCGGGAAAAGACAGCCCGGAACCCATCATGGGGAAAGACATCACCAGGGGCGTTACGAGGAAGATGAACGCCACAAGGACCATGGCTTCGTTGACCTGAACCTCCCGGGGGGGCCTCATCCTCCCAAGGATTCCACCCGTCCCTGCCAGAGCGACAATGACGATCGCGTATCTGAGAGCGATCGGCGTCTCACCATGGATCAGCGATACGGCAAGCGGCACCACCGTCAGCGCAGCGACCACCAGGCAGAGCTGTCCGAAATATTTTCCCAGGACCGGTAAGCGGACCGCATAGCTGAGCCCGGCTGCTTGTTTCGGCATGAGTCACATCATCCTGATTTTCCGTTTGTACCTTGAGCGCGAATAGGGAGACAATGCCGGCCGGCTTTAAGTTCTATGACTCGAATTACCGTCATACTATTTGCCTTTCTCTCAAAAATAGGAAAAGGGAAGAAAAACTCTTGAAATTCCATTGTAAACCTTACGTCCTTTTTGAAATGACGCCCCTTATTCTTCCCGTCCTTTCCTGTAACCCCGATCAAACTCAGATTTGGCCTTAGTAAAACTTGTTTTCAGAATCTCCCATGAATTTTCAAGCCCCTCCCTGAGATCCTCCCAGGCTCCCTCACCGGCCTGTTGCAATTCAGCTATCTTATCCTCGACCTCTTTGCGTTTTGCCCGCAGATCCTCCACCTGTTTATGATACTTAATTTTTAACTCGGCGTCTGCCTGATCGGCCTTTGCTGCCAGCTTGTCGATCTCGGCATTCCATTCATCCATTTTGGCCTTCAATTTTTGCACATAGGCATCACGATGATTCAATTTGAATCTCCTTTCCTTCATTAAAGTGAATCAACCACGCCCTTCGTCTTTTCGCTTGACGCCGGACAGTCTCTTTGTCAGCCATAAGTTTCCAACAATAAGCGCTATCGCAATCACTGCGGCAATGCTCCCATTGATCCATCCCGGATTTTTTATCGTATGTAAAAGTCGATCAGCAAATAGGGTAACGGCCAGAATTCCCGGTAACATGCCTAATGCCGTGCCGATCAGGTAATCTTTAAGCCTGATATGGGAAGCGCCCGCTATGAGGTTCACAATGGTAAAAGGTGCCACGGGGATGTTTCTGATTATTGCGACTGTCAAAACGCCCTGCTTGGCCATCTGCCGGCTTAGGCGATTCAGGCGTTTTCCGGCCAATTTACGAACCATCTGCTTTCCCACCTTGGAGCCTACCAGGAAAGTGGTCAGGGCACTCAGAAGGCAACCGCTCCAGGCGTAAAAAGCGCCCCAAACCGGAGCGTAGATCATTGCCGTGACGCCGACCAGCAGAGTAACAGGGGCCATTATTAAGCCGCCGACCACGTAAGCCCCGAGAACTGCGGGAAAAGACATGGGATGCCCTCGGATTTCATTGGTCCAGGCGACCAGATTTTCTCTATTAATCCATCCCGAAAGGGGGGTCCAGCGCCAGGCCGCAGCCAGCGCAAGCAAAACCAGCAATACGCCTGCGATCTTTATTAATTGCCCTGCTCGAGGCTGGCTTTTTTCATCCTCAACAAATCGATCCATCATGCGGTCGTATTCAATCGGGGCTTCCGGATCCAGTAACTGTTGGTTTTGCATGATAGCACCTCCATCAACAGGCAACGGTTGGTCATAATCTAGATTCTTCAACCGGCGGCCTGAAGAAGCGGACAAGGAGTCGATGGTTTTTATCATTGAAGGTTGGTCGACAAGGGCCTTGGATACGGCATCAATAGAGACGTCAAGATGCTCAGCCAACAAGCGGTTTCGCAGAGAGGCTATCGCTTCAGCGGCTGTGGAGTTATCTCCCGCCTCAATCGCCAGGTTACACTCCGAATCCAATCCCATCGACCGGTTGCTCAAATTAGCAGAACCAATCACCGCCAGCTGGTCATCGACGATCATAAGCTTTGAATGGACGTACAGGGAAGTTTCCCTGTCATCCAGAACCGGATAGAAAACCCTCAAGCGATGATGACGATCGGCCTTAAACAGGCTTTTTAAAAGCCGGGCCCGAAGCGCATCCATGGTGCTTTGCTCCAACCAGCCGCTGGATTCTCTCGGAAGGATCATGAAGATTTCAGGTCCCTCTTCTTGTGAAAGGCTATTTCCAAGCGCTTGCGCAACCTTGGCAGACGTCAAGTACTGGTTTTCAATGTATATTGATTTTTCCGCAGCACCGATACCGTCTAAATAAAGTTGTTCCACTTCCCGCACTTCCTCACGGCCTTTGTATGCAGGCAATGTCCGCGAAATAGCCACCTCTATATCACTTATATCCGGGTGGAGATTTTTGGGCCATGGGGATACGGATTCACTCTTGTTCAAATTGATACGATTGCCCGTTGCCTGTTCCCAGCGATCCCGGAATAATTCCCCCAGCGTTGCGGCTGCCTCTCCTCGTACGGCCATTTGGATGTCATGAAAAGGGCTGTAGGAGTTTCCATCCGGATTTTTTCTCCGAGGATCGTCAAAGAGGTGCTCCGGGGTATCCCAGCGGCTGTTTGACAAATCAAGACCTCCGCAAAATGCCACCCGGTCATCGACCACCGCAAACTTTTGGTGTTGGGAGGCGCCGATGGGATGTTCATCATCCAGATGGTAATGGATGCGCCGGTGAGTCTTCCAGCCCAGGTTAAAGATCGGCAGCCATTCACGCTCCCTTGCATACAGCATCGGAAAGTCCCAGTTCAGGACATAGACATGCAGTCCGGCTGTGCTTTTCGCTTTGGCGTTTAAAAATTCGCCGAGATCCTTCTGATTGTTTGCGGAGTCATTGCGTCTCAAAAGTTGGATCCGGCTGTCAATATCCCAGGCTGCAATGAGTATGGTTTCTTGGGCCTGATCAATAGCATCCGACAGCGCTTCAAAATAGGCTGCGCCGTCGACCAAGAATGCGACTTGATCAGCATGGGATAGACGCCAGCAATTGTATTTTCCTTTCAAGATCCCCAATCACAATTCCTTTGCATTAGGCTCGTTCGGTTTCATATGCCCCTTCTTCACAATGCCTTCTTGCGACTTCCGCAACGTGAAAGACTCTTGGTGACAACCGTTCGGCAAGATTCAGTTCCATGTTCCACAGGACCATTTTTAAGTCATACCTAAGCCTCCCTCAACTCCTCAATATGATCTTGAGGCCCTCTTATTGCTCAGAGGTCACCATCTCCCATCTTGCCATCGAAGAGACGCCGAGCGAATCCTCCGATAGTAACAACCGGCGCCTTCAGGTCGTGAATGAGATGTGCCGGAAAATCCTCAGGCACACAGTTTGCTTGTTCATTTGAACTCATTTATCACTTCGTGACATGCCGATAGATCAAAAGGGCCAAACCCCGCCTAAAATTCTTTCGCCACCTTTTCGAGGTTGCCTTTGCACCGCGGTTCGGGTAGATACAATTTCATATACCCAACGACACTTTAGATATCGTAATTCGTGATAACTGTTGCGACCCACAATATCAGCAATCAAAACCAAAAGACACATGCATCAAAGGGCAAACACTGTTATCTGTGTTTCAGCGATCTCAGACGTCATGAGTGCTCTTTCCCCTGGCGTGGCCCCGCTATTAGCCAAATAAGCACTCCCAAAACAGGCAGAACGAGAATCAGGACGATCCAAAACACCTTTGACCCCGTAGACGCCGAACCGGTAAAAGTCTTCACGATAGCCCAGACATCTGCTATTAGAATGATAAGCCCAAAAAGGCCACCGACTTCTATCCCCATGCTTCCCTCCTCGTATTCTATTTGTTGACACCAAATTACTTTTCAGACTTTTCCCATGCGTCACTGAGAGACTCATATGCATCCGAAAACCCTTTTTGAATATGTTCCCAAGCATCGGAGGAGCTGGTTTTCAAGCTTCCATACCACTCAGGAGTAATAAGGGGACGGGCATAAATAAATAAGTAATTCGCTTTTTCAAGTCTTGTTAATTGAGTTTCATGATCCTTTCCCCTCTGCTCACAGCATATCCAACGTGCGGCTCCGTCATTCCAAGCTTTCTTCCCAATTCCTTTAATCCCTATCCCGCCTCTCTATCCTATAACGCTCAGGTAAATTCCCCCACCCCCGCTGAGGTAACTTTACCCACCATTGGGACACTCGCAAGACGACCGTCAGAATTCACATATCTCAATCTTCCAGTTGTGACTTTCCTCCAGTCCTCATCTGTTTGCTTTTGTGGAACCCGACAAGACTGTTCAGATTCTTCAAATCACCCAACATTTTCCCAAACTGCTGTAACGTTTTCCGGAATCTCAGCCAATTGACTCCGGGCAGTATTTAGATGAATAACTCAAAACGAAACTCCTCAAGTGCCGATGGAAGATTCGCATGACGCAGGTGCTTGCTCCGGAATGCCTTCATGTGATCAAGTTGCTTATATATTTATGCCCGTCCCCGGCGTATCCCGCCCCTATCACACAGCCACCTCTATTGAAATCTTGTCGTAATCGAAATGAGGAACCTTTTTCACGCCTGTTTCGGTCACAGCCACAATGCCCAGCTCCTCAAGGTAGGAGAGGTCCTGAAGCACGTTTTTCAGGTCCCGGTCGACCATTTTTGCCAACTCGTACACGGAAGAGGGTTTTCGGTCCCTGATAGTCTTAAGGATATCGAGCCGCCTCTCTGTCAAAACTCGCCTCATCTCCTTGAGGCTTGCGAAATAGATCCCACTTTTCTGTTTGACGGTCTTTCCCTTTGCAAGATAGTCGAAAGTCTCCCCGGCCTCTTTCAGCGTATCATCAAGAGGCCTCACTCCGACGAATATTTTCTTAATCTTCATTCCAATTTCTCCCTCGGATTCTTTCGAGATCACTTCTGAAATCCTCGATAAGCTTCCATATGTTTACGAATTCGTAAGGCTCGTCGTTGTCCAGGAAATGCCTGTGATATCCCTTTTGCTCTGCGTTATCATACCCTCCCAACCTTTTTCCACCCTTCACGTAAACAACCGAGAATTTGATCCCATGGGGCTTATGAAGCGACCTGGGTATTTCCCAAATCCTGACCTCCACGATTTCATCACCCTTGATGGTTTTCGTGTGAAAGACAAGCTTCGCTCTCATAGTGGGTATATTACACCCATTAAGAGTCGCATATCAATTGGGGGCTATAGCGCTCAGTTAAATTCACCCGCCCCTGCTCAGTTAAATTCACCCAGTTGCGTGGTTTAGACATCTTTACAAATAAAATACCC
>JAFGDM010000144.1 GCA_016932115.1 Deltaproteobacteria bacterium
GACGTAATTGTGCAGGTTTTTTCTGATCACCAATCAAATCTATTGTAATCAACCTGTAATTCTCAATTCGGGGAATGATAAATCCTAACTATCCAAATCTGACAATTGACGAAAGGAACTCATTATGGATTTGCTGAGAGTGTCAATGACCGATGGCCAAATCAACTGGGAGGAATTCCCCAAAGATCTGATTTTAGGCGGTCGTGCAGTCATCGATTACTTGTTGACAAAGCATGCCGACCCCCGGGTTCATCCCCTTTCCAAACGTAACTACTTTGTGGTCGCACCAGGTCTCCTGGCAGGTACAAGCGCACCAAATTCCGGACGTCTTTCAGTAGGCGGGAAAAGCCCTCTCACCGGCACGATTAAAGAAGCCAACGTGGGCGGAACCTCTGCCCATAAATTAGCACGATTGGGCATCAGGGCCATCATGGTGTCCGGCTCATCGGAAAGTCTGAAGATCCTAAAGATCGACGACAAGGGTGCTGTCTTGGAAGAGGCAAGTACGCTAAAAGGACTTGGAAATTATCGCACCTGTGAAATCCTGCAGGAGCGTTATGGAGGCAATATAGGGATTATTATTGCCGGTCCTGCAGGGGAAATGAAACTGAGTAACTCGACCGTAGCGGTAACAGATCCGGAAGGTAGGCCTTCACGGCATGCGGCAAGAGGCGGGCTGGGATCTGTTATGGCTTCAAAGGGGCTAAAAGCCATCGTCATTGATGATGCCCATGGGAAAGGATGCGAGGCGGTCGATAAGGAAGGGTTCAAGCTCGCGGTTAAATCGGCTGCCGAAATGATTGCCTCCAAACCCATATGCCAGAACTTAGCCAAACTCGGCACGGGCATGTGGGTGGACAGTGATCATGCTCGCGGCAGCATGCCAACCTATAACTACCGGGCAGGCGGGTTCGAAAACTATGAGAAAATCAATGGGAAAAGAATTTCCGAACTTGCCGAACAGCGCAAGGGGAAAATGGGACATCGATGCATGCCGACATGCGTAGTTCGCTGCTCCACGGTTTATAACGATACCGAAGGACGGCATGTCACATCGGGTCTCGAGTATGAAACGTTGGCCATGTTGGGTGCTAATCTGGGGATCGATGACATTGATGCCATTGCTATGATGGATCATCGCTGTGACGATTTAGGCATCGACACCATTGAAATGGGCGCAGCCATTGGTGTACTGAATGATGTCTATCTTTTTGAATTCGGCGACAAGGCCCAGGCGATGACTTACCTCGATGAAGTGGCAAAGGGCTCACCGGTCGGCCGCATTTTGGGGAATGGAGTTTCTGTAACCGCAAATGCTTTTGGCATTTCTCGCGTCCCGGCCGTCAAGGGTCAAGCCATCCCGGCCCATACGGGCCGCACCGTGAAGGGATGGGGAGTGACTTATGCCACAAGTCCCCAAGGAGCAGATCACACTGCCGGCCCGGTGGGTGTGGAGCCCCTGTCGCCCGAAGGCCAGGTGGAGAGATCACGTTTGGCACAAATTCAGATGGCTTCATTGGATGCCACAGGAATGTGTTTCTTCACATTCCTGTACGCCACTCCCCAGGCAATCCTACCCATGATCAATTCCCTTTACGGCATTCATTGGAGCGAAAATAACTATTTAGATATGGGCAAGGAGATGCTGCGCCAGGAGATCGCCTTTAACCGAAAGGCCGGCGTCGCCGTGGAAGGGAATTCAATGCCCGATTGGTTGCGTGAGGAACCCCTTCCTCCCAAAGGTACGGTTTTTGATGTTCCTCAGGATGAACTGGACAGGATTTTCGATTTCTAGAGGTCCGGAGTAAAACCAAGTCCATCTGAAAAAGTGCACACTTGATGGGGAGACCCAATATATCTCCAATAAATTGAATAAAATAGAATTATAGATTAGCCCGGCATTTATGTTAAAGTTTACCTGTTCCAAAGGATGAGAAATCTAAGTCATAAAACTGTCTGCAAACGGAGAACAAACCCAATTGCACCCCACCCAAAACCAGTTTGGCAAGGGCTGAGTCCCGATAATACTTTTCGTACTGTCCTTCACGGACATATCCCTGGGAGCCCATGAACTCCATCCCTCTCAGGATCAGCTCAGACGCCCTCCTGGCCGCAAAACAGAGCACGGATCTTGCTTGAGCGATCATGCTGTCCGTGGTCCGCGACCCATATATTTCTCCATGGTCGTATTGATAAGCCAACTGCAGGTAAGCCGCTCTTGATACAGATATCACCGAAGCCATTTCCCCCAAAAAAGCTGCCGTGGAAAGATGTTGCCTCACCGGTTTCCCCCCAACCACCCTTTCTCCCGTATAGGCGAGGAGTTCGTCAAAAGCCCCTTGCAACATCCCCACGCAATTTGCCGCATTTCCGGGAAAGGCCGATACAACGGTCGTAATAAACAAATCCCATGCCTCCGGCCCCTTTAAGCCCCATTCCTTCGGCACTCTCACGTCATCGAAATAGGTAGAAGTATTCCTGTCTGCATTTACCCCGCATTTGACTTCAAATTTCCCGTGAGAGACGCCCGGCCAAGGTTCGGGAACATAAATCAAACTGAACCCTTCCTTCCCCGACTTCGAATCCATATTGCAAATAACGCAGTTAAGGTCTGCTATTCCGCTATTGCTGGCCCATTGTTTGCTCCCGTTAATGACCCACTCATTGCCTTTCAGCTCGGATTTGGTGCGGACCAATCTTCCTTCATTCAGGTGGTTTTCTATGTCACAGGCGGATTGAGCCTCACTCATGTTCAAGCAGGCTTGACGCAATTTATTCTCCAGAAACATGGGTGCAAATTTGTCAAGCACTGATTTCCCCCATGACTTGGCGGTCGGTGAGGAAGAGCGATAGGCCCGTAAGGCGGGTGCCAGGCCCCAAGCCGTCACACTGAGAGCGAGACTTATACCGTAATCTCCTCGGGATATCTGCTCATTCTTTAGCGCGTTTGTGACTACAGAGGAAGGCCCCATCCCTCCAAAGTCTTTGGGGATCGTCAATTTCTGCCACCCGAGATCGATGTGCAACTTCTTAAGAATCGGCCTAACAATCTCCTCGTGTGTCGTATCATCATCGATTAAGTGTCGAACAGGCATGATTTCCTTATCCACGAAATCCGCGATCATTTTCTGAATCATCCGCTGCTCTTCATTAACGAAGCATTCCGGGTACTGCAATTTGTACCACTGACTATTTTGATTCAACATGGGGAAACCTCCCTTTGCCCATTTCTCAGAATTCGCAAAACCTCATTCCATGTAAACTGCAGGTACATCGGGACGCGGCGACGCTTGATTATTTATTTTTCAGAGTCTCTATTCTTTGTCAAGCAAGTTTGAACCCAGTCTTCCTAATCGACATTTCTTGAACTCGATTTTGGTTTTATTGTTGTATTGTGGAGGAAGCGATCGAGGATTGCATCGGCAATGGCTGCGTTTTTAATTTCATTAAGCTAGAGCAAGGCACAAAAAAAAGTTCTCTCCTGTTCACGTACAACTACCGCTTGCGTCCTGACGACTATGAAGCTTCAGCGTATGCAGGGCGGAGCCTCACGAGCCTTCGTTTGGGCCGTAGGGACACAACGTCAATGGCTTTTTCGGTTGGTTCCACCCTTTTCTCACTCAGTTCCTGATACAAGGATTTGGCTTGCTGGTAAGATTCTCCTTCATACACGAGCCGGCTTCCCTTTTTGACCTCGAATCGGTGTTTATTGGTGGCAGGCATAACGTACTCTCGGAGGCTCGCTTTCCCTTCTTTGACTGTATAGATTTCTTTTGCTTCATCCATATCTCGATAACTCCTTCTGGCCTGGTAAATACAGGACGATAAATTCTTTGAGTCTTTCCCGCAGAACAAAACAAATTATGTTTATTCTGCCTATCCGACCCCGTTTCAAGCTTCACTGGTTTGTTGGCTTGCGGTTTATAAGGAAGGAAAACTTCGCAGCTCTGTGCGGTTCTGCTTAGCTCCTATTGACACAACAATAACCAGATCAGACGGCAAAGTCAACTGCAAATTAAATTAGACTGCGGAGGTGCAAATTCTTACCGCTATCTCCCTTTGTTTTTGCCGGTTTGACAACTGCTCAGCAATTGAGAAAATCCGCATCAATAAACATCGTCTTAAAGTCGCCATAGCCAACAAACTACCGGGAGGTCCAAGTATCCTAACCGCCTGTTAAAACTCTGGGTGCCGGATGACTCAGAGCTGATAAGCCGAAGACCTAGGGTAGGTTGCCGCAACTCCGTTTTTAGGGGAGGGACCATAACACTCTCGGCCTAGCATGTCAAGAATAAAGCCAACTCATGACATTGATACTGTTCATCCTTACCCGATTTGAAGAGGGGTTTGTGAATATTTTATCGGCATTGCATTTCCTCACGAAAAATGCTAAAAATTACAATAAGTATATTTTTGAGGAGAACAAAAATGACACACCAGGATAAAGGTCATTTCAGTCTGAAGCATTCGCCGGATAGAAAAATCAATGAACGCGTGGCTGAAATGGTCAAGGAGAAAGTTAAAGATGGGACTATGGCTTGCGCGATTGCGTTCGAAATCGCAGAGGCTCTAGGCGTTCCCGCGGAAGAGGTGGGGTTCACTCTCGATTTACTGGAAATTAGCCTCGTTAAGTGTCAGCTCGGCCTTTTTGGGTATGGGCCGACCAGGAGGATTGTAAAACCGGCCGAGACGCTTTCTCCAGGTTTAGAAAAAGCCATCAGGGAATCCCTGCTGAACGATCGCCTGCCCTGCTCTTCTGCCTGGGCTATAGCGGAGAAATTCGGTCTAAGAAAAATGGAAGTCTCTTCCGGCTGTGAGACCCTTGGAATCAAAATCGGCCCATGCCAGTTGGGAACGTTCAAGTAGAAGCTCTATCGCCTGAAGTGCGCCTACTTCAGTCAGTCGAATGGAGGGCAAAAATCTGGACCACGAAATCCGAATTTCGAAACAAAACCCAATGACCGAAATCCCAATTAATCAAAAAAGATGCGCCTAGTTATTAAATCGAGGTCTTAGCCTAAGAACAAGGTTTTTTCACTTATTCTTCTAGGGACACAATCTTGGTGCAACGCGGCAACGGGTGATTGTTGAGAGGGGTAAATGAAATACCCCGCATCCCCGTACATCCATTGTTTTCTTGAAAAATAGGAAAGCAAGTTTATTTCTCAGGGTCGTGAACGTGAAGGATGGAAAGAAATGGTTATTTTTAACAATCAGGATTGATTCAAATAGTTCAAATGGAGCGACGTGACGATGTGTTCTGAAAGACAAGCGACCGTCATCAGAAAAACCAAGGAAACAAATATCGAGGTAGAGCTCCTTCTTGATGGAAAGGGAGCTGCTGATATCCACACGGGGGTCCCATTTATGGACCACATGCTGACTCTCGTAGCCGGCCACGGTTTTCTGGATCTCAGAATCCACGCAGAGGGTGATTTGGAGGTGGACGCTCACCATACAATCGAGGACCTGGGAATTTGTCTTGGAAAAGCTCTTAACCAGGCTCTCGGATCCAAAGAGGGAATAAAAAGATTCGGTTGCGCCTACGTTCCTCTGGATGAGGCGCTCGCCAGAGCGGTTGTGGATCTTTGCAACCGTCCTTTCCTGGCTTATCGCGTCTCCCCGAAAGAGAGCAGGACCGGTACCTTCGACGTCCATTTGCTGAGGGAGTTCTTTCGAGCATTAGTTCTCCATTCCGGTATGACTCTCCACATTGATCTTCTTGCAGGGATTGATGCCCACCATGTTGCCGAGTCCATATGTAAGTCCTTTGCAAAGGCGTTGGACCAGGCCTCATCGCCGGAGCCAAGGCTTCAAGGGAGGGTGCCTTCCACAAAAGGCCTGCTCTAGCGGCTTGTTTCGATGGCTCGGGACTAACTCATTTAAGAAAGGAGTCGGCTTCCATAATCGTGAACACTATCCGCTTCTTGTTTTTAATCGTTTTTCCGGCGTTTTTTTTTACCGGATGTGGGACCTATGCGCCCCCGCCTGCCACTGAAGCACCACTTGTTTTCCCTCTTGAAAGTCTGGCGGTTTTCGGCTTTCTTTCCTCACCCCTTCCCACAGGTGAAAAAGACGGCACCGTGCGAAGTTCTCTTACAGGCTCCATCTTCGTCCGGGGTTCGGTTCCTTCGGAAATTCCGGAGCAGCTTACAGCCCGGCTCTATGAACGTCTTTCCATGCGCCTCTCTTTGGAACTCATCTCACCCGATATAGCCCGACAAGCCTTCTCGACCGTGAAGGACTCTTCTTACGACTTTGATGATAAAGAAATTGTCAGGAAAACCGGCGAGTCAGTCCCGGCGGCTGCTGTTTTGGCCGGTCGTGTCTTCCGCTGGCAGGAGCGGATCGGCGCGGATTTCTCCATAAGCAGGCCGGCATCCGTCGCCTTTGAACTCGCTCTTATCAATGTGGCGGACGGCAACGTCATCTGGAAGGGCAAGTTCGATAAAACGCAGGCTTCCCTTGCAGAGGACCTTCTGGACCTGAATACGTTTCTTAAGGGCAAAGGGCGATGGATGAGCGTTGAAGATCTGGCGGAAATAGGTCTTTCGGAGCTGGTGGAGCGGCTTCCGCTTGCAAAAAAGGAGTAGGCGATGCTCGTCATACCGGCCATTGATTTAAAAGGAGGAAAGTGCGTCAGGCTAAAACAGGGCCGTATGTCCGAGGAAACACTTTATTCTGAATCACCCGGCAAAACAGCCGTGGCCTGGTACCAACAAGGGGCCGAGAGGCTGCATCTGGTCGATCTGGACGGCGCAGTGGGAGGAAAACCCATAAACCGCCACGCCATTCGGGAAATTCTTGAATCCGTTTCAATTCCGCTTCAACTGGGTGGAGGAATTAGAAACATGGATACTCTGAAAGCCTATTTTGACCTCGGTGTAAACTGGGCTATTTTGGGAACAGCCGCCGTCAAAGACCCCCTTTTTTTAGAACAAGCTTGCGCCGCCTTTCCCGATCGAATCATTCTTTCCATTGACGCCACGCACAATCGAGTCGCTGTTGAGGGGTGGACCGAGCCGACGAATGTGAGCGCCACAGCGCTGGCGCAGGCATTTACCGGCATTGGTATTTCCGCGATAGTTTATACAGATATTGAGCGTGACGGCATGAGCACAGGACCCAACCTTAAAGCAACAGAGCATTTTGCAGGGAATATCCGGATCCCTGTCATCGCCTCAGGAGGAATTTCCGGGATTGAAGACGTAAAAAAAGTTGCGGCGCTCTCAAAGGTAGGGGTCATAGGCATGATTACCGGAAGAGCTCTCTACGAGGGGAAATTTAATCTGAAGGAGGCAGTAGAGGCTGCAAAAGAGGAAATTTGAATTATCTGTTGACATACACGGTTGACCTTGTAATATGAATGTTTAATTTTTTTATTGATTTCTAAACGGCCACGCTATGTCTCTGGTTGAAAAGATCTCACAGGACCTTAG
This sequence comes from Deltaproteobacteria bacterium, assembly GCA_016932115.1. Lineage (GTDB taxonomy): Bacteria > Desulfobacterota > DSM-4660 > Desulfatiglandales > HGW-15 > JAFGDM01. Next base: position 7,440 of record JAFGDM010000144.1, read on the forward strand.
AAATGCCATGAAAGGCAGGGATGAGTTTCGGACCTCCTGTCTGAGGATGGTCAAAGCCGCCATTAAAAACGAGCAGGTGGCCAGAGGCCATGAGCTTAAAGATGAAGAAGTGCAGAGTATTCTTCAGAGTTTAATTCGAAAGGGGCGGGATGCGGCAAAAGAGTTTCGTGCGGGAAACAGAGAGAGCTTGGCGATCAAAGAGGAAAAGGAGGTGGAGTTCTTTCATGAATACCTCCCCAAGCAGATGAGCCCCGACGAAATCGAGAGTGTGCTCAAGGAAGTGATCGCTCAAATATCCGCTCAAGGGCTAAAGGACTTAGGGAAGGTGATGAAAGCGGCAATGCCGCGCATGGCCGGAAAGGCACAAGGCAAAGAGGTCAATGAAATACTCGGTAGATTGCTCAAGTAGTCGGACGCTATAAAATTTCTGTTTTTGATAGACCCAGGTCACCATTTCAGGCTTTTCGATCCGCTCATGCTGCCAACCCGTTAGGGGGATACCATTGCACATTTCCGAGGCTTTCATTTAAGCGAAAAAGGATGGAAAAAATAGACAGGGGACTGAACTCCGAGATGAAACTCCTTCATCCAATGAAGGGGTTTTTTCTTCGTACTTTCCTGGAAATCGATTCAGATGCCGCGCTTGCAGCCGCGGAGCGGGCTTAGGTTGTATGGAACCTTACCAGTCTGCCAAGGAAGAAATTAAGAGGGCGGTTGATATCGTTGAACTCATCGGCCAGTTTGTGCAACTTAGACGCGCCGGATTAAATTATATCGGCCTGTGCCCTTTTCATTCCGAGAAGGCCCCTTCTTTTTCCGTAAGCCCTTCGAAGCAAATGTTCCACTGCTTCGGGTGCAAAAAAGGAGGGGACCTTTTTGCATTCTGGATGAATTATCATCAGGTGTCCTTTCCACAAGCGATGAAGGACCTGGCTGATAAATATCATATTTCTCTCCCTGAGAGGCATCCTTTCCATTCCGGTTTAGGCCAAGCTAACGCGCTGGAGACGCTCTACAAGTTGAACGAGACGGCCGCTCAATTCTATCAGCGGCTCTTGACCAGGTCGGACAAAGGAAAGACGGGGAGAAATTATTTTGAAAAGCGAGGCATACCGGCTCAAATCATTTCTTCCTACAGACTGGGATATGCTCCAGATGAATGGGAAGGGCTCACCGCATTTCTCAAAGAGAAAAAAGTCGATCTGGAAAAAGCGGTTCAGGCCGGTCTTATCATTCCTCGCAAAGGCGGGGGCTACTACGATCGATTTCGGGCCAGGGTTTTATTCCCCATTATCACTATGAGGCAACAAGTCGTGGGATTCGGCGGCAGGGTTTTGGATCAATCTTTGCCGAAGTACATCAACACCCCTGAAACCCCTGTCTTCCGGAAAGGCGAGCTCTTTTACGGCTTGCACGACGCTCATAATGCAATCAGGGAAAAGGGCCGCGCCGTGATTGTGGAAGGATACACGGATGTGCTGGCCTTAAGAAAGTATGGCTTTCACGAGGCAGTCGCCACCCTGGGAACAGCCCTCTCCAGAGATCACCTTCGGAGACTCAAAGGCTATGCCAATGAAACAGTACTGGTTTTTGACGCTGATGCCGCAGGAAAAGCCGCAGCTTTGAGAAGCCTCTCCATTTTTCTGGATGAGGGCATGTCGTGCAGGGTCATGGTCCTTCCGGAAAACGAGGACCCAGACAGTTTTGTAAACAAGAGCGGATTAAAGCCTTTCCTGGAATCGCTGGATCACGCAGCCCCCATGTTCGATTTTTACCTGGATCTGAGGATGGCAGGCGCTGAGGGGCGAATAGAGAGGCAGGTCCAAGTCGTGCAGGATATGAGCCCTCTTCTGTTGGGGCTAAGGAACCATGTGCAGAGAGCTCTCTACATAAGACGTCTGAGTGAAAAGCTGGGAATCGCGGAATCATGGGTTTTAGCCGAACTCTCGAAGGCATCAAGGGTTTCGTCAACAAGGGAAAGAGTCGATAATCGCTCCGATGAAGGGTTGGTAAATTTCCCCTCAAGAACAGCCGATGATCGCCTATTGCTTCATCTTTTTGTTCACTACCCGCAGGTCATTGAACAGTTCGCTCAAAGAAATCTAAGGGTCCTCCTCTCCGATGCCGCGGTCCTTCAAATCTTTGACCTCATGCTGGACGCCTTTCACAAAGAAGGTCGGTTAGCTCCCGAGCGCATCCTTGAAAGACTGGACGGGGAGACTGCCGGTGACCTTCTGAGGGAAGCCATTATGGAATCCTCTATTTATCGGCGGGACGAGGTTGACCAGGCACTCAAAGAGTTTGAGGACAAGGTGCATCGGTTGAGGATAGCAAAATCAAAACAAAAGGCCCTGGGAAACGTTGAAGAGGCCAACAAAATTCCTAAGCTTATCAAGAAAAGATGGGGCTAATAGGAACACCATGGTCTCAGGAGGAAGCAGAATGGTTAATAATTCCGACACAACAAACATAAAAAGGCTGATCGATATCGGCAAAGACAAGGGATATATCACTTATGAAGAACTCAATGACGACCTGCCTGACGACGTGATCTCCTCCGATTACATCGATGACCTTATGATGATGTTCGAAGAACTGGATATCATGGTGATCGACGAGGCGTCAAAACAGAAAATCGAAAAATCAAGAAAACTCAAGAGGAAGCAAGAAAAAGAAGTTGAAAAAGACAGCTTCCGCGGCGAGATTTCAGAGGTGGGTGCCCGCATTTCCGACCCTGTCAAAATGTACTTAAAGGAAATGGGCTGTATCTCTCTTCTAACAAGGGAAGGAGAGGTTGAGATCGCCAAGAGGATCGAAGCAGGGGAAAGAGACGCTATGGATGCCCTGCTCAGGTGCGCGGTGGGGATTGAATACATCATCGAACTGGGAGAAGAGCTGAAGCGAGGGAACATTAAACTGAAGGATGTCATCAACGATTTGGATGACGAGGATAGTCACCTGCAAGTCGGAGAAAGAAGAGACACCATTATCAGTATTATTAATCAGATTGAGGCTCTTAGAGCGGAATGCGGAGCTCTGAAAAAAGCTCTATCCAAAAAGGGTATATCCGCACAGAAAAAAAAGAAATTGACGACAAAAATCGGAGAAAACAACTCCAAAGTCGTTGAACTCATCGGATCCTTCAAGATAGAGAAGAGCCAACTGGACCATATGGTGGAAAGGCTGAGGGCTATCGTCTCAGAGATAGAGCGTGGAGAAAAGAAGCTGGAAGAATGCATGCTCAAAGCCGGCGGAAAGCCCATCACCCGCATCCGGAAATATGCCGGGCAGATTCCAAAGTCCGCCAAGGACAATCAGATCGTGACAGCGCTGAAACTCAAGAAATGCGACCTTTTGGAACTCAAAGCCAAGGTCGACGAAGCCGAGAAAATTATCGAGGATATTAAAGATCGGACCGGCATGGGTAAAAGGGAGCTCAAAGATGCCCTGGAAGTCGTCGAAGACAGGCTTCTGAAGGCCAAAAGAGCCAAGAGCGAGCTCATAGAAGCAAATCTAAGACTGGTTGTCAGCATCGCCAAAAAGTATACAAACCGGGGTCTTCAGTTTCTTGATCTGATCCAAGAGGGAAATATAGGATTGATGAAGGCCGTCGATAAGTTCGAATATCAGAGAGGATACAAATTCAGCACCTATGCCACATGGTGGATACGCCAGGCCATCACACGGGCCATAGCCGACCAGGCTAGGACCATCCGTATTCCTGTACATATGATCGAGACCATCAACAAGCTCATCCGGACCTCAAGGTATCTTGTTCAGGAACACGGGCGCGAACCGACCCCTGAGGAAATCGCTGAGAAAATGGAGTTCCCTCTTGAAAAAGTGCGCAAGGTCCTGAAAATCGCCAAGGAACCCATTTCTCTCGAGACGCCTATCGGGGAAGAAGAAGACAGCCACCTTGGAGATTTTATCGAAGACAAAAAAATCATCTCTCCCGGCGAAGCAGTAATCAACTTTAACCTCGGAGAGCAGACGAGAAAGATCCTTACAACCCTGACCCCAAGAGAAGAGAAAGTCTTGCGCATGAGGTTCGGCATCGGCGAGAAATCGGATCACACTCTTGAAGAGGTGGGCCGGGACTTTAGCGTGACCAGGGAAAGAATCCGGCAGATTGAGGCAAAGGCCCTTAGAAAGCTGAGACACCCCAGCAGAAGCAGGAAGCTGCGTAGCTTTCTGGAACAGTGAGAAGACTCTGGAGATACCGACGGAATTGATTTTCCTTGACAAATATTTCTCTGCCTTGCATGGTGTTACAATAGATTTCAGGGTCGGTTGTATCGGGCCTATAGCTCAGCTGGCAGAGCCACCGGCTCATAACCGGTTGGTCCCTGGTTCGAATCCAGGTGGGCCCATCATGAATTTGCGGATGAAAATATCCAGAGTTAAGAATTGCAAGAAATTCGGCACCATGTATAGAGGCCTGATATGAGGAAAAGGCGCACTTTCAGCAAGTGCGCCTTTTCATTTTCTAAGCGGTACCACTTTTGTTTAAGAAATGCAGGAAGCATCAAGCGTGGGGGTCCTTTTCAAAACTGAGAAACGAAGAGAGTCCGGGGTGGAGCAAAAAAATCCCGGCTTGTCCGGCATGGGCATAAATCCTACTTTAAACGATATCCTCCTTTTTCTCAACAGGATTGCACCGCTTCCCATGGCGGAGGACTGGGACAATCCGGGCCTCCAAGTTGGAGATCTCTCGCTGAAAGTGCGTAAAATCCTGACTTCCCTTGACCCTGACCTCAGTGTCGTAAGAGAAGCTTCGGCGCGAAAAGCAGAGTTGATCCTGACCCATCATCCGCTTATCTTTCGATCCATCTCCTCGGTAAATCGCAAAATCTATCCCGGAGACGTCATCTTTGAGGCGTGCGAAGCCGGAATTGCCATAGTCGCCCTCCACACCAATTTGGATATGGCTCAAGGGGGAATCAACGACATGCTTGCTTCCCTTTTTCAACTGAAAAATGTTGAGGTTTTACAGAAAAATCCGGTCCATCTACTTAGCGGTCTGGGCCGAATCGGCGATCTTCCCGTCTCCGAGCCGCTTTTTTCTTTTGCCCAAAGGATTAAACCCCTGCTGGGTACGGAACTACTCGCAATGAGCGGCAGTAACGATAAACGGGTCAAGCGCGTAGCGGTTGTGGGAGGATCCGGGGGAAATCTTGTTCCGCTGGCATTCGAGATGAACGCCGACGTCCTTATCACAGGAGATGTGAGCCATCATGACGCTCTGAGGGCAAGGAGCCTGGGTCTTGCCCTGATCGACGCAGGTCACTTCCAAACGGAGAAAACAGCTTTTGCCCTTTTTGCAAACCGATTAAAAGAGCTTATAAACCAAGAAGGATGGGACGTTGTGGTTGAAACCTACGAAGAAGAGAGAAATCCCCTGCAATGGATTTGATAGGAATCTTAAACTCCCGCACTCATAAACCGTCATAGTGTTGCGGGAATACGAAGGAGAGGTAACGACATTGAAAGAGAAAATCAGTTTGCTTATTCGGCTTCAATATTGTGACAATCGGATCCGGGAGATCCTAACAAAAAAGGGAGAAGGGCCTCTGGAAATAAAGAAGTTTGAAGATGATCTAAGAAAAGTGGAAAGTGAGATCGAGGAAGAACGCAGCAAATTCGATACTCTCAGGAAAGAAAGACACCGGATCGAGCAGGAGGTCCAAGAACTGGACCAAAAGATCGAGAAAAGCACGATCAAGCTCTCGCACATCAAGTCCAACAAGGAATACACTGCTGCGCTCAAAGAAATCGACGATCTTAAAAAGGCGAAATTTATCACGGAAGACAAGATTATCGAGGTCATGGAAAAGATTGACGGCATGGAACAAGGAGCCGCAGAACGGGAGCTCCGGATAAAGGAGCTGCGGGCCGAGGCGGATAAAAACAAAGAACGTATTCTTCAGGAACTTGCCATCCTAGACCGAGAGCTGGCGGATCTCGAAGAAAAGAGGCGACTGTTCACCAAGGATGTAGAACCCGATATTCTCAGGAAATACCTTTTCCTCCATGAACGCAAGAACGGATTGGCTATAAGCTCCGTGGTCACAGGCGTATGCCAAACCTGTCACCTGGAAATACCTCCTCAAAAATTCAACGAACTGATCCGGGGGAATGCTCTCATGACCTGCCCTCACTGCAACCGAATCATGTATTGGGGAGACGATGAAGATTTTCAGAAAGTGAAATCTATGCTATAATCAAAAAAGCATGTCAGAGTAAGACAAATGACCGCTGCTTTGCCTCGGGCAAAGGGGAGGAAAGTCCGGGCTCCGCAGGACAGGGTGCTGGGTAACGCCCAGTCCTGGCAACAGGAAGGAAAGTGCCACAGAAAACAAACCGCCCCGTCGGATATTCCGAAGGGGTAAGGGTGAAACGGCGAGGTAAGAGCTCACCAGTCCCGCCGGCGACGGCGGGAGCTAGGTAAACCCCACCCGGAGCAAGACCAAATAGGGGAGCGAGAAGGGTGGTCCGCCCGAGCTCCCGGGTAGGTCGCTTGATCCCGGTGGTAACACCGGGACTAGATGAATGGTCATTGCCCCCCGTGTAATGCGGGGGGAACAGAACCCGGCTTACGGCTTGCTCTGACATGCATTCAAAACCCGGCACACGGTGGAAGGCGCAAGCCCGAGCAGACAAGAAAAAGAAATCCCTGATTCTTGCGGCAGGAAAGCATCCCGCACGTTTTGTGCCTGGCATCCGCAGTGTATGAAGTGACGAACATGTCTCAAATCCAAAAGAAAAAGCCTGATTCACATCCGCTCTTTTCCGAGGATGAAGTGTTCATAATCGGTGCAGGCCATTTCGGCAAAAGAGCTGTGGAAGTTCTTTCATCACAGATCAACTCCCCTCTTCGGGTAGTGGAAAAAAACCGAGAGGCACTTCGCCTTATCACCGGCTCGCTTGTCAAGCGCATAGAGAACGACGGTGTCTCCTTTCTGGTCGGCTCCTTCCATCTCCTTCATCCCACAAACATCATTGTCCCTGCTGTCCCTATCCATCTTGCTTATGAATGGCTGCTGCTGTCTCTGAAACGGGGCTTAGGCGTTTGCAAGATCCGGGTGCCCGAAAGCATAAAGCCTCTTCTTCCCCACACATGGGAGGGAAGCGAAGATTCCCTGCTCGTCAGCTACGCGAACTTTCGATGCCCGGAAGACTGCCCGGAGCCTTCAGACTACTGCACGGTAACCGGAAAAAAACGAGGGACACCCCTGCATGCGTTGCTGAACGATATTGCCCCTGCCCGCTTTCGTATCCATGTTCTTCAGAGCCGTCAACTGGCGCCGGGCGTAGGAGGTTATAGTGTGGGTGATTTGCAGAAGCTCTTGAGGAGGGTGGAATCAGGTGGGGAGGGAAAATGGCTGGTGGCTACCGCTTGCAAGTGTCACGGGGTGGTTTCGGCCATGGAAGTGAAAATTGGAAAACCCATATCATTTTAGCTCTATGACTTCAAGGCGAGGTGATCATGTTCATTTTTTCTAATTTCCTGATGGCCATAGCCAGGATTCTTGACATCGGCTTGAGTCTCTACATGTGGGTCATTATTGCCAGGGCGGTCATTTCCTGGGTTAGCCCGGATCCCTACAACCCGATCGTGCGATTTCTCAACAGTATTACAGAACCTGTGCTTTACCGCATCAGACGATTCATCCCGGTATTTTTCGGGGGCTTTGATTTTTCACCGATCCTTGTAATCCTGGGCATAATTTTTGCTCAGAGTTTTCTGGTTCAAAGCCTGTACCAGATGGCAAGCCGCCTCGGATGAACTCGGAGCGGCATGAACACAGACATCAAAGTGAAGCTCATCGCGCGATCTGCTGAAAACCGTATCGTCGGCCGTGAAGGAGAACACTACCGGGTAAAGGTCACTGCACCGCCTGTGGAAGGTCGGGCGAACAAGGCCCTCATTGCCTTGCTTTCCGAAAAGCTTGGAATTGCAAAGAAAAGCATTGAAATCTTCTCGGGGAAGACTACCAGGCTAAAAACGCTTAGAATCCATGATTTGACCGAAGCCGAGATAGGAAGCGCTCTCGAAGAAAACAGCCTGAAGCACGGAGGGAAGGGAAAGCGCCGATGCAATAAATGAGTATTCTGTATTCTATTCCCTGAACTGAATGTCGTGGAGTTGCCGGAAACGGCCCTTCAGGCTCATCAAGAATTCTCTGCTTCCCGATTCCAGGATTTTACCCTTTTCCAAAACATAAATCCGGTCCGCTTTTCGGATGGTGCTCAGCCGATGGGCTGCAACCAGGATGCTCCTGCCTCCTCTCAGGCTTTCGATGGCTTGCTGCACCAGGGTTTCACTTTCAGCATCCAGGGCAGAAGCAGCCTCATCAAGGATCAGAATGGAGGGATCGGCGAGAATCGCCCTTGCAATGGCAATGCGCTGCCTCTGCCCCCCCGAGAGTAATGTGCCGCGATCCCCTACCACCGAATTGTAACCCATCGTCTGGGCGATAATGAAGTCATGGGCATGAGCTGCTTTTGCCGCCTCGATGACTTCCTCAAGGTCCTTTTCGGGGTGTCCGTAACGGATATTCTCGGCGATGCTGTCGTGAAACAACAAGACTTCCTGGCTCACCGTGGAGATCTGCCTTCTCAGGGAACCTAAGGTCACTGCCCGGATGTCGATGCCGTCGATCCTGATGCTTCCCTCAGTCACATCGTAGAAGCGAGGAATAAGGTCCAGGAGAGTGCTTTTGCCGGCTCCTGTGGACCCGACAAAAGCGATCATCTCCCCGGCCCGTATCGCAAAGGAGATATTCTGCAATATGGGGACGCCCCGCTCATAGAAAAAGCCCACATTCTTAAACTCAATGGATTCCCTGTGCCGAGGAAGTTCCAAAGCACCGGAACAGTCCTGGATCTCCGGGGTTGTTTTCATGATCCCGAAGACCCGCTCCGTAGCGCCCTGGAGCGTGCGAAGCTCGTTGTTCACTCTGGCCAGACTTTTGACCGGCCCATAGACCCTTGAAAATGCATAAATAAGGGAAATCAACTCGCCCAATGTGTGCTCGAAGTAGAGCTTGCCCACAATGAGGACACCAGGCAAGATAAGGAAGCCGGTGGAATCCATGAGGGGACCTAAACCGAGAGCCCAGCGATTCCATTTCATCACGTTCCTGTAGAGCTCATCCGCCGACTTGCGGAATCGCTCAGACTCGATGCGATCCGAACAAAATCCCTGCACAACCTTGAGGCAAAGGAGGGTCTCCTGGTAAGCAGCCGTCACCTGGGCCATGGCGTCTTGAACCCTTGTGGAGTGCTTCTTCACTTTTCTCCCGAACAGGCGCACGGACCCGACAATGACCGGCACGGAAAAAAACACCAGAAGGGTAAGCTTGAAGTTGACCAGCAACACATAGCTCAAAAAGGCCAGGGCCGTTAGGGGTTGCTCCACAAGGCCTATGAGGACATTCGCAATCCTCTCCTGCAACACTGTAAGATCTGCGGTGGATCGCGAAATCAGTTCCCCCGCTTTTCGCTGGTGATAGAAACCGAGGGGAAGGGCGATAAATTTTTCGAAAAGCTCAATCCTCAAAGAACGTATGGCGCGGTTCGAAAAGGCTGCGGCCGCCAACTGGCTCAGATAAAGGGTAATGGATTTGAAAACAATGGCTGTGAATGCAACCAGCGAAAGGATGACCAGAAGGAGATTAGAGGAAACATTTCGGATTAGAACGATCTCGGTTTTCTTCCATGAAAGGCCATCCTCAAAGCCAAAGGCAACCCATGGGATTTTCCATGTTGCAGGTTCAACCCCGCTTTTCATGCCTTCGTCGATGAAAGGCTGAAGAAGATAGGCGGGAATGACTACGAAAAGAGCGGAAAAGGCGGTCAGCACGATGGAACAAATGAGGAGCCTGCGGTGGATCTTGACATAGCGGGCAAGGTCTTTGCCGAGAATATAGTCCAGCATGGTATGATCAGTACGCCCTGAGTCGTGAGCCTTGAACCTTTTCTTATGCCGCTCCTATCAGCCTTGAAATCACGAGCCGCTGGACCTCCGAAGTCCCTTCGCCGATTTCCAACAACTTCTGATCTCTGTAAAACCTCTCCACATCATATTCCTTCATGAGTCCGTACCCCCCATGGAGCTGCACTGAGTGGTTGGCGCAGCGGTACATGACTTCCGAGCAATAGAGCTTGGCCATGGCCGCTTCTTTTGTGAAGGGCTTGTTATTGTCACGAAGCCAGCACGCTTTATAGAGGATGAGGCGGGCGCATTCGATTTCCAAAGCCATGTCGGCAAGCTTGAAAGCATTTACCTGAAAATTCGATATGGCTTTGCCGAACTGAACCCGTTCATGGCTGTACTTAAGAGCCATCTCGAAACATCCTTGGGCGCCCCCGAGACCCATGGCGCCGATGGATAATCGACCCCCGTCCAGGGTCTGCATCATTTGATAGAACCCGTGTCCTCTCGGCCCCAAGAGGTTTTCTTTGGGGACCCGGCAGTCGTCAAAATAGAGTTGACTCGTGTTTGAACCACGCCACATCATCTTTCCGTGCATTTCGACGGCATCAAAACCCGGCGTGCCTCTTTCAATCAAAATACACGAAAGCTCCGGCCTTCCGTCCTGTCTCGTGCCGGTGCGACAGAGAGCCGTTACTCCGGATGTGATTTTCGTGGCAGCGTTGGTAATAAAAATTTTGCTGCCGTTGATAACCCACTCGTCTCCGTCCAAAACCGCGGCGGTTTGGGTGTTTCCGGCATCGGAGCCGGCATTCGGCTCCGTAAGGCCGAAGCCCCAGAGGGACTCCCCTGAGCACAATCCGGGAAGATGGGCCCTTTTCTGCTCCTCACTTCCGAAGTAGTAGAGAGGACCGATACCTAAGGAGTTCCCTGCCGCGATGGTGGCCGCGTGGGACTGGTCCACCCTGGCGATTTCCTCGGTGGCAATGATATAGGAGATGTAATCCATGGCCTGGCCGCCGTACGTTTCCGAAACAAACATCCCAAACAGGCCCAGTTCTCCCATTTTCTGCATGGTCTCATAGGAGAATTCCTCCCTCTCGTCCATCTCACGGGCAACCGATTTGATTTCCTTTTCGGCGAATTGGCGCACCGTGTTTCTCAAAATTTCCTGTTCCATGGAAAAACTGAAGTCCATACTCTCTCCTTTAAACGCTTTGGTTGACGGTGTAACGACGGGGCTTCAGTTTATAGGCTGGAGCGGGTGGTTTGTCAATCCGAAACCCCGCCTCTAAAATCTTCACCACAAGATTTCACAGCACTAATCAATGACAATCTTCATCTGTTTAACATCCACCTCCATGCCTTTTTTCAAGCACGAAGTCCTAATCTCTTTTGCCTTTTCCTCTCCCTTTTCTTTGAAAGATACAAGGATGGTATTGATACCGAGCTTGAGGATGATTTGCTCCATATCATTCCTGCTCCCCAGGACGGGATAGCCTTGGATATTTCTGCCGTGAAGTCTAAGATTGTCGTCGATAAAACCGATAGGCTGGAGACCCAGATCACTGTTATTCCCGATCTCTTTCAAAGCAAACTGCCCTCCAAGCCCGGCTCCATAGATCAAGGTGCGCCTCCCTTTGCGACCCGGAATCCGGATTCCTTCGTCCAGCAAGCGAAAAGAAAGGCGGGAAATCGATACGAAAATCAGCATCAGGCCCCAGTAGATAACAAAAACGGCGCGGGAGAAGGACTGGAACCTTGAAAGGAACAGGAAGAAAAGCATGGGCATAACCGTACCCAAGGTAATCGCCTTCGCATAACCGATGAGGTCTCTCACATCCGTCCTCTCCCAGATTCCCCGATACACCCCCATGAGATAGAAGGAGAAAACCTGGCAGGCGATCAGAATTGGGAGAGAACGCAAAAAGAAATCCAGGTTTGCTCCTATCCGCCCTTCAAATCTCAAGAGGTAGGCTGTGTAGTAAGCCACTGAAATAAGAAGGAAGTCCAACAAGACCTCAAAAAGCCTGCGTCTGTAAGTGATCTCCACCAGAATCGGAGTTATCCCTCCTCCTTTGCCGTTTGAAAAGATCGGCTTTTCCGCGTAAACTTTGACACGGGCGAGGTAGACCCAAAAAAAAGCCACAAAAAGCAGGTAAAGAACCGTGATCAAGACGGCAGGCCCGAGTTGCATGTGTTTTAACCCCAGTGCCATGAATCCGGAGAGCACTGAAAAGCCGTAAAGCACCAAAACGGCTTTACGCTCTGAGAGTCCTACAGCCACCATGCGATGAGATGAGTGATCCTTCCCGCCCTGTGAGATAGGACGGCCGAAGAGTTTCCGCATTAGGCTTACAAAGCCCGTGTCCAGGATGGGGATAAAGACAATAAGAATGGGAACAGCGATCACCGAAAGAAGATGGGTTACGCCACCCCCCATGGTTCTTTCTCCCGCGCTTGTGATCGTTAAGGAAGCCATGATGAACCCGATGAAGAGGCTGCCGGCATCACCCATAAAAATAGCTGCCGGATTAAAGTTGTAGATGAGAAACCCGAGAAGGGCGCCCAGATAAGTCGCCGTCAGCAGGATGATCGGCCCGTTGATGCCGGCTTCCGGGTATCGGAGAATCAAGGTGAAACTGCCTGCGATGAAGGCGACGCCGGCAGACAATCCGTCCATGTTGTCAAGAAGATTAAAAGCGTTCGTGATACCAACAATCCAAAGAATGGAAAGAAAAAGATTGATCGCTCTGTAAGAGGTCCACTCCAATTTAAATCCAAAAAAAATCAGAATGGAAGCAAGCACTATCTGGCCCGCCAACTTGTGCTGAGGGTCAATATTGATGAGATCATCCGTCAAACCGAGAGCGAACATGCCTGAAGCACATAGCATGACGGGTAAATAAGGCCGCCCAAATTCATGCCAGCCCAGAAAAATGGATCCTATGGACCAGGTCGCAACCATGGATGCGAATATGGCTATTCCACCAAAAAGCGCCGTCTCTTTCTTGTGCCATCTCGTGTCTTTGGGGATCGCAACCCTTCCCGTGCTTATTGCAAAACTTCGTACGAGAGGGGTAAGCCCCAAACAAAGCAAGAAGCTCCCCAAGAAAAAAATTATCGAAGTGTCCTGGTTGCTCATATTCTCTTAATGCTTCGATTCTCGGAAGAGTTTATGATCGAGTCAGCTCCCGGTAAAGGCTATCCAAATCCTTCACCAGTCTTTCCAAAGCGTATTGGCGGAGAGAGAAAGATCTCGCCCGCTCCGTCATGAGATTGAGAGAAGCCCTGTTTTCCAGAACGTACAACAGCGCCCCTGCCAGAGATTCCCTATCGCCGGAAGATATCAAGATGCCGCGCCGGGCAAAGCGATACCCGTTTCCCGCGCTTGCCTCAACCGCTCCAAGAAGATCCTTAACTCCTCCCACATCGGTTGCGATGACCGGCTTGCCCGCTGCCATCGCTTCAATCAAAGCCACCGGAGTCCCTTCATTAAGAGATGTGAGGACGACCGCATTCAGACTTCGGTAAAGGGAGGGCATGTCCTTTCTCCAACCCAAGAAACGAACCACATTGTCCACTTCGAGTTTAAGCGCATACCTTTTCAGCTCCCATGCGAGTTCGCCGTCGCCTATAACTAAAAATCTGAAATAATGATCCTTCCCCTGACTTTTGAGATCCCTTGCAGCCTCAAGAAGCAAACGGTGATTTTTCACGGAAGTGAGCCGACCTATTATCCCTATACGGCAGGGGCCCTGATTATCACTTTCATTAATTTCAGGTTGAGCCGTGTAGGGTGAAAGATCAAACCCCAGCGGGACCACGCGTACCTTCGAGGGAGAAGCAATCCGGTAGGTATTGCAAATATCTTCTTTTTGAGAAGGGCTGATCACTATAATGCGATCGGTGAAGCGTGCCAAGAGCCTTTCGATTTCAATGAAAAACCTTGTCTTAAAAGGGCTGAAGTAATCGTGGAAGACATGGCCGTGGAAGGTATGGACCAGCTTGATTCTCAAGCGGGGCCTTCGCATAAAATTGAAACTCATTCCTCCAAGCCGACCGATCGTCCCCGCCTTTGCTGTGTGGGTGTGAATAATATGGGGATTGAATTTTCGGATCGTCTCTCTCACCTGAACAAGAGATATTGCATCTTGAGCAATAGAAATGTCCTTTGCCAGAGCCGAAAGCATCAGGGGCTCTACTCCCTTTGAATCGGCCAGATAGGTCATATCCCCTTCATGGGGGCCCACCCGGCCGCAAAGAAGCAAGGTTTGATAAGGCCCTTCTGAAAACATCCTGGTTAGAGTCAAGGCCTGGATAGCAGGCCCGCCGATATTCAAGCGGGCGATAATTCGTAGTATTCTTATCGGCTTTTCTCTCACCGCTGTTTTCATTGCTCCACGTGAATCAGCAAATACGCGCCTGACAGGAAAAAAAATAAATTGGCCAGCCAAGCCGAAAGCAAAGGTGACAAAACCCCTGAAAGGCCCAAAGATCTCGACAGGCCCATGGTGAGTAAGTAGAGGAAGCAGACCGCCATTCCCAATGAAACAGCCAAAGGGGTCGAGCCCTTCTTCGTTATCAATGCTAGAGGAATGCCGATCATAACAAGGATCAGGCTGATCAACGGAAATGCAACCTTGATGTGCATATCTACCAGGTAACGCATATTGTTGTACCCTTCACGCCCCACCATCTCAGCATAACGTTTCAGTTGCCGGTAGCTCATCTCCTCCGGTTTTCTGATCTCTTTTGTGAACGACTCCGGCGTTTCAGAAATGGCCAGGCAAAAGGTGTCAAACCTTTGCAGATCAAATGATCCACCTTGCATACGTTCCAGGATAATGACCTCTTCGATTTGCCACCCGCCTTTCTTCCAGACACCCTTTTTGGCCTCAATCCTTCTAATAAGACCGAAGTCGTCATCAAAAAAGTAAAAGGTCGGATGACTCATGGTCATCTCCTTCGCATCGAACTGGCGGATCCAGTAGACGGCATTTCTCCCCCGATACCAAATTTCGTTCTGTCCGTAAAATAAATTTGGATCCCGCTTCTGCACATCAACACTCCATATCCGATTGCTCTTGGAACTGGTATAGGGCACAACAGCCTCTGAAAACACAAACACGCCTGCGACAATGAAAAGGGATGCGAAAAGGATCGTTCTGCTCAGGGCAAAAACACTGACACCGGACGCTTTGAGGGCCGTGATTTCATTTTTTTTTTGCAGGGATGAAAAAAGTATAATAACCGATATGACAGCAGCCGGAGGCAGCATGCTCATAGCTACATAAGGGCTCTTGTAAGAAAAATAAAGAAACATGATCCCTTTCGAAGCCCCGGCCTCAATAAAATTGTCTATCTTCTGCAGGAAGTCGACCATAAGGAAGATAAAAATAAAAATACCTTCACAAATAAAGAGTAACTTGAAGAATTCCCGTAAAAGATAGCCGTTCAGTACTTTCATCGTCTACGTTTCCTGCACAGGAAAAAACCTTTCGAAGAGATTGAGGGTGCGTTCTTTGGAAGCCCGCCGAAGCAACCAAATGCACCCTGCCAGCAGGAAAAGGACCGGAAGCCAAGACCCGATTATAGGGGATATAAGCCCTGTTTCACCGATGCTTCTGGAACCTGCCAGTAACAAGTAGTAGAGTAAAAAAACAATGAAACTGAAAACGATACCGATAAATCTTCCCCCGGCTCGCAATTGGGCACCCAAAGGCACGCCGATAATTCCCATGAGAAAAACAGCGCAAGGCACGGAAAAGCGCTCCATAACTTCCGTGACTGCTTCGTAATTCTTGGTCCCTTTCTTTTCGGCCTTTACGAAGGATTCCATTAGGTCCTGAAACGACATTTCCTTCGGAGCGAGCTGTCTTCCGGATAAGGCGGGCATGATGTCATCCAGCCCGATTGTCATATCGTAGGTATCAAAGACAATGGTGCGGACATCCGCCGCTTTTTTACCGGATATAAATATAACGCCCTCTGTGAAACGCAGTGTGATTAGCATAGCTTCAGGTTTCGAAACAATCCGGCCTTTTTTTGCCACGATCGTATTGGTGGCTGAGGAATCGCGGCGATCCACAAGAAAAACATCTTGAATCGTCCCGTCTTTTGCAGAGATACTGTTGACATAAAAGGTGATTCCATTAAAGGGTTCGCAAAAGACTCTCTCCTGAATTCCCATATCCGCCTTGGATTGTGCGATCCTGAACACGAGATCTTTGAAGGATCGATGGCCCCATGGAGATGCAAGAAGACTGATAAAAAGCGCAGCCGCAAAGCAAACAGAAGAAACAAAGACAACCGCCGGCAGCATCTGGTAAAGGCTTATCCCGGATGCCTTCAAAGCCAGAATTTCATTGTCATTTGATAAGCGGTGAAAGGCAATGAACACAGCCATTAAAACAGCGGCCGGCAGGGCAAAAAGAATCATCCCCGGCAACAGATAGCCGATCATTGCCACAATCTGAGATGGTTGAACACCCTGATTGACCACCCACTCCGCGATGTTGAGAATCCGCGCCGCCAGCACGATAAAAACGAAAACAACGACGCTTGCCAGAAAGGGCGGCCACATCTCATTGATGATGTACTTGAAAAGAGTCTTCAAAATACGAAGACGGAACTCCTTAAAGAAATGCGATTTTCCGAAAGCCTTCCATACTTGAATTCTTTTTCAGATTGACAGAGAACGGCTGCAAATCTATTCTTTCATTGTTCGGCAAAGCCGCTTGCCCTATCACCGATTAAGGTTAAAAAAGCAATCACCATGCCCTACGACAAGAGACTTAAGGTCGCAGTTCTGATCAAGCGCTTTATCCAAACGGGTGGGGCTGAAAGATATGCCTTGGAAGTGACACGAAGAGTTGCCGCTCGGCATGATGTCCACGTTTTCAGCCACGAATGGTCGTTTCGGGGAGACGAAAAAATCACGTTTCACAGAATCCCAAGATACGTCACAAAGCCCACATGGTTCAACCAGATTCTTTTCTCTCATCTCACCCATAAGGCAGTAGGGAATGGCTTTGACATCGTTCACTCCCACGAAAAAGTACCCAATTTCGATGTGATGACCATCCACTCGCCCTGTTTTCGCTCTTTCCTGTTTAAAAACAAGAAGCCGTGGAAAAGGATTTTACCTTTGCTTGCACTACCGTTTAGTCCCCGTAAAATGGCCTGGCTTGGACTGGAGAAAAAACAGTTTGCCTACCATCACAAAAGACTGTTCATTGCCGTATCAGAAAAGGTTAAGACGGATGTGCAGGCTAATTATCCTTTGCCGGATGAAAGCTTTCGTATAGCTTTTCCCGGGGTGGACGCCGGGATGAAAAGAAGGATCCGTGCCGGCACGGATCAACAGAAATCGAGGTCGGAATATGGTCTTGCACAGGATGATCTGGTTATTCTGTTTGTGGGTACGGAATTCAAAAGGAAAGGACTCGATGCTCTACTCCAGGCCCTTTCGCTCTACCCTCAATCAAAATGTCGGATCCTTATCGCAGGCGGCGGTGGTGGCAAAATGAATAGATACAAGAGCCTTGCGAAAGAGCTGGGCTTGCGTGAACAGGTCGTTTTTCTCGGGTTGGTGGAAGAAGTTGCAAAGCTTTACGCTCTATCCGATGCGATAATTCTACCCACCCTTTCCGACCCCTGGGCCATGGCTCCTCTGGAAGCGATGCTCTACGGCGTGCCCGCTGCGGTGAGTTCCGCGGAGTACTGCGGCGCCGCGGAGCATATAAAATCCGGTGAGGCCTTGATTATAAATGACCCCAGGGACCCTCGTAAGATTGCTGAAGCCATTAATAAATTAAAAGATCCGGTTTTAAGAGCAAAACTAAGCCGGAGAGGTCAAGCCCTTGCATCAAAACTTACGTGGGAGAAAACGACCGAGCGGACCCTCTCGACATACTACGACGTGGTGCAAAGAAAACATGCAAAATTATGATTTAAAATACCGTTCCTCAACCACCCATCGTATGACGATTGTATTTCCATCCTCGCTGCTTTTCAGCCAGCTTCGCATATTTATAGAATGTCCCCTCGAAATTACCCAAAGCGATGACAAATCCGGGCCATCCGTCTACATAGCCTTGCTTAAGAAAAAAGAGGTGAATAAAAGCCCACGCCCCATGAAGCAAGGCCGCCGCCATGCTGCCTTTTTTACCTTTCTCTTCGAGTTTTTGTGCACCCAGTGTTGAGTATCGATTGGCCTTATGCAGAAGTTCTTCAAAATCCTTGTAAGGTATCTGCGATATAGCGTTTTTCAAATACCCCGTCCCTTTGCCGCTGTGCACGATATAGGCCTCATGGACCGGGTCGAGGTTAAACTCAATAACCCCCTTTCGAAAGAGCTGGGGCTGTCGGTAATCGGGAAAGAAACCGGAGTGTTTGATCCACTTTCCCATGAAAAAATTCTTTCTTGGGATGTAGTAGGCATCAAGGGCGCCCGGCAACCTGACAATTTCTAAAATTTCACGCTGAACCTCGGAAGTGCATCTTTCATCTGAATCCAGACTAAAAATCCACTCATGGGTGCAAGCGGCCATCGCCCGGTTCCGAAGATCGCCGAAGCCCTTGAAGGGAATTTGCACAACCCTTGCCCCCAAAGATGTTGCAATATCCGCTGTAGCGTCCTGGCTGTAAGAATCGGCAACAACGATCTCATCAGCCCAAGCAACGCTTTTGATTGCCGGCCCTATTTTTTCCGCTTCATTGTAAGCAATAATGTAAACCGTTATCTTGGTTTTCTCATTTTCCACCGCGGACCCTCCCCCGAAAAACACCTTCCCTCTTCTCCTCCTCCCCGCCGGCAAACAGCCTCGCCAATGGGCTCAAGCTCTTTAAGCGAGCGCGCAATCGGGCTGCAAGCGCCCGGAAAATCCAGCCGAAGCCCTCTGGAGCCCCACGACCAATGTCAAGAGCAAAACCGTACCTGCATCAAGAATCGTCGTGTTGAACAACCCATTTAAGAATAGAACAAGGGCTGCGCACAGCACAAGGTGGCCGACAAGCGTATTTTTTTCCTTCCATCCGTTCCTTAACAGCTCCCAGAAAAGCCAGATAAATAAAACAATGCCAATCATTCCGTAGCTCGTCGCCATATACAGGATGTTATTGTGCGGATGGGCTATAACCGGATCATCCGAATCTCTTGTCTCCTTTAAAGATGCGGAATACCCCCCTGTTCCAACACCGATGAGCGGGTTTTCAAGGAATAACTGGATTGCACCCTTCCACATGTAAAACCGATCTTGATGCACCGTGTATTCTCTTCCCCAAGCCTTGTCGGGCGCTGCGCTCATGTGGTATTTCAATTGGCTGACAGTCAATTCAATGCGCTTTTTGACGACAGGTGAAAACGACATACCTCCAACGATCAAGACGCACACAAGCGCGATTTCCCACATGCTCACTTTCCTAAAAAGCGTTTTGATCATGAATGGGAAAAGGAGAATAAACGTTAGATACCCTGCCCTGCCTTCCATGATGATCAAATGGAAAAAATAGAGCATCATAAGAACAATAAGACCAAATCGCTTTTTCTGCTCCTCCGCTTCTCTGAAATAGAAGGCGCAGATTAGAATTCCCAGGACAAGGTAAACAGTCAGGGTATTGTAGCCCCGAGTTAAGCCTGAGAACCATCCTTGTTTGGGGGCAATGACCCCTGCAAACTGCATGATGCCCACACAGGCATTAACAGCCAAACCGAGGAGGAAAGCCTCGATCAACCACCTAAGCTCTATGTTCTTGAAAGAAAGAGAGGCAAGGGCAAGACAAAAAAGCCAATAGTAGGTCTTTCCGGCATAGTCGATACCGAAACCCCAAGGATCCGGAGTGTAGATTAGCCCAAGCCATGGTAAAATAGCGAATGGGATCACGGGCCACAGCCAGCTTTGTTTGAATAATGGTTTGACTCGGAAAACCATGCCCGAAACCAACCAGATGAAAACGCCTAACACCCCAAAAATTATGGGCGGAGAGGTCCCTATAGGCATTGTCAGAAATACCCCGACAAAACAACAGAAAACAAGGCCTTCCGAGCTGAGCTTAGCTTTGCTCAGAGCTTCTCGAACGCGGGAGATCATTTTCCGCCCAAACACCTCCATTCCCGCATCTCATAAGGTTGACGAGGCAATGACTACGCCTTCTTGAGAAAGACGGGAAAAACCCTGGATCGCCTTGTTTCGCTTTTCCTTCACATTCCGCAAAAGCTCCCCATCCAACCTCTCTTTTTCCCAGTTGCCCGTTACGGAATGGCTCAAATGGTATTGCAAAGCCATGCACCATAGGTTCTTCACATGAATCCCTTTGTGAAACAGTCTGTAACAGATATCAGAATCCTCCCTGCCCCAACTTCCATCGAATCGTTCGTCAAATCCGTCGACTTCAAGGAAATTGGATCTGTACATCGATAGGTTACACCCCCGAAGCGACGTCTCGGATGCTTTTGGTATCGCCAGTAGCTTCCCCAGCAAAGGGAGATGAAAGGCATTCTTTCTGTTTCCCAATCCTCCCATCCAGATCGTAGGGCACACAAAGAATCCCTTGTTCAAAAGCTCTTTTGTGTAACGAGGGGGCAGAAGGACTCTCTTTCCCTGCAGGAAGAACCCCTTTCCCGCCATTGACAAATGATCGGCAATAAATTCCGGATGCAATACCACATCATGATCAATGAAAATCAGATACGTCCCACTCGAGTGTCTTATGGCCAGATTTTTAATTCTTGACTGCCGAACTCCCCGGTCTTCATGCCACACATGAACCCATTTCAACTGCGAAGGTCGCAATGTATTACTTACAACCTGAGCGGTTTCAGTCCCCGACCCATCGTCCGCCACAATCAATTCATCCGGAAATCGTGACTGCTCTAGAACGGATTGTAGAGTCATTTTCAGCGCTTGAGGCCAATTATAGGTTGTTATTATCAGTGATACATCAATCGACAAAACTGCCATACCTCCCATGCCCCGCAACATTTGCCGATAGAAATCCCAGCACCTCTGCACATCTCCGGTTCACCGCCGAACCGGTATCACCAAGGATAAACAATCTTTTTTTACCAACCTAGCCCGACAGCCATTTTTCTTTCCACATTTCCCACATCAGAAGCGACCACAACCGATACTGATGGTTTGCCTTTTTTTGCAGGTGCTCTAATATTTTTTTTTCAATGACCTTTTCGTCAAAAAGGCCTTCCCTTTTCAGGCGACTCGGAGAAAGGTAGTCCGAAAGCAAGGGTTTAAGCTCCCCTCTAAACCACTCATCCAGCGGTAATGCGAATCCCATTTTCGGCCTTTTAAATAAAGAAACAGGGAGATATTTGGCAAGAAGCCTTTTGAGAATGTATTTCCCCGTTCCGTTCCTGATCTTTAAGGAGTCCGGCATTAGGGATGTATATTCAACTACTCTGTGATCTAACAAAGGAACCCGCACCTCAAGACCGACTGCCATGCCGGCACGGTCCACTTTGCTCAGCATTGCATCAGGAAGATACGTTTCCCGATCCACCCTCATCAACATTGCGACCGGGGACCAGACATCGCTTTCATCGAATAGAGACTCATATCGGCTTTCGGGAAGATCCTTTCCCATAAGATTGTAGAGCTCTTCCCTGCCCCACAAACACACCGTCATCCTGTAGATCTCAGAAAGAGCGGCATCATTCAAAATCCTCAGGAGCTTCTGCCATTTGTCTAACAAGTTATTCACCCGGAACCGTTGAGGAAGGTGTTTTCCACACAGACCATAAAAGGCTTCAATGGAGGAAAAAGACAAGCTATCGAAAGCTCGTGCCAGGATTTTTCTAGTCGAGCGGGGAATTCTACGAAAGCCCTTGAGCATTCCGGTGGCAGCCCAGTATCTTACATATCCCGCAAACTGTTCATCCCCACCGTCCCCGGAAAGAGCTACAGCAACCTCAGAGCGGGCAAGCTGACAAACCAGAGAGGTAGGTATTGCCGATGAGTCTGCGAAAGGTTCATCGTACATTTCCGGTAGCCTGGGAACCACAGCAAGTGCATCTTTTGGAGTAACGAGGATTTCGCAGTGATCAGTGCCGAGATGATTAGCAACTCTTTTAGCCCAGACTGCTTCATTATAAGGTTCTTCTTTAAACCCGATAGTGAAGGTTCGAACAGGAGATGGGTTGATTCTCTGCATGAGTGCCACCACCAACGAGGAATCAATCCCCCCGCTGAGTAAGGCCCCCAAAGGCACGTCACCGACGAGGTGGTCGGAAACAGACAAAGTAAGCAAATCTTCCAGTCTTTCAACGACATGGCTTTCCGTCCAATTCTCATGTATATCCGGTTCATGGGCGGGCACCTCCCAGTATCGCCTGGTTTTAAGCCCTTCTTGGTCAAAAACCGCGTAATGACCAGGTAAGAGTTTCCACGTATTCCTGAAGATGCTTCTGGGGCCCGGCACGTATTGATAATGGAGAAAGAGCACAAGCGCATCCGGATCAAGGTCTTTCCGGAAATCGGAAAAAGCCATGAGGGCTTTCAGTTCAGAGGCGAATGAAAAACCTCTCTCACTGTGGTGATAATATAGCGGCTTAATCCCCAACCTGTCTCTTGCTAACAGTAATTTTTGCTCATTGGAATCCCATATCGCAAATGCAAACATGCCGACGAACCGATCGAGGCACTGAATACCCCACTGCATATAAGCCTTGAGGATAACCTCAGTATCAGTTTGCGAATTAAAAACGTGTCCGTGGGACAAAAGGCTTTGCCGGATTTCCCTGAAATTGTATACCTCACCGTTGTGGACGATTTGCACTTTCCCGTCGTCGCTTGCCATCGGCTGCCGTCCCGCCCTGGTGAGGTCAATGATCGACAACCTACGATGACCCAAACCCACACCGGCATTATCATCAAAAAACATACCTGCATCGTCGGGTCCCCTGTGACTCAGCGTATTCGTAGCCTTAGAAAGGGATCCACAGGCTTCCGCAAAATGCTTTTTGCTTAAGAATCCGACAATACCGCACATCTTCCGTTCGGCCTCATTTTGAAAAGCAAGCAGGTATAGATGTTCACTCCTCCTACAAGCTCTTCAGTTGATTCCCAGAACCAAATCAAGAACGGCAGCCATTTCTCCGGTCTGATGCTCACGGGTAAACTCTCGCAGCAAATCGGCATTCACGCTTCTTCTCATCGCTTCCGTTCCAATATCACCGCCATGGATGAATCTTTTCAACAACTCGGCCAGCGCGGCAGGATCTTCTTCCGTAACGCCGAACCCCTTTAACCTCAATGTTTCGGCAATAACAGTATCCTTGGGCCCGATTGAAAGGATCGGCCGCCCTGCTCCGACATATTCGAAAAACTTTGTGGTATAAACCCCCTTTTCTCTCTTATCCGTCCAATCGAAAATAACCAGAAGATCTGCATTCCTCTGGCAATGTAGGGCTTGGTTTCTAGGCAAATTACCACCGATGATGACATAGTCTTTAAGATTTTCTAACGGAAACAAAGAGCTTGCCGCTTCAACATTTGGACCGAAAAGCCATAGCTCAAAATCGCCTTTCTCAATTCGCTTTCCCTCACTCAGCAATTGTATCGCTCTGAAAAGCGGCACCGGGTCCTGTCGTTCAGGATAGATCATGCCGGTGTAGATTGCCTTTTTCCCTGCTTTGGACCATCCCTGAGGAAATGGGGCCGCTTCGGCATCAAATTCATCCGAATCGAACCCATTGGTCACCACACGGACGGATTTCCCGAATTTGTTTTGCAGTTTGACGGCGAGCTGTTGAGAAACGGTGGTAAGAGCATCGGTTTCTCGAATCAGACGCCTTTCCAGCAATGATTCAAGCGCATTGAACGGACTGCTTCTTCTTTTGAAGTGGTTTTGACTCCAGAGGTCCCTGTAATCCGCAACCCAGGGGATGTGAAACCGCCTTTTTATACGACGGGCTATCCAATGGGATGAGACAGGAAGGGCACAGGAAAGCAAAATATCCGGCTTGATTTCCTTGACGGCGCGCAGTGTTCCTTTTATGGCGCACGGATACCACAACCATTCCGGCTCCGGAAAGGTTAACAAGTTCTCATAAAAAAAAACGAGCGCCTTCTTCAAACATCCGGCATTTTTATCTCGGAACTCTGCCTTTGTGCTTCCATATCCTAAAAACTTGCGTCCCACCAGCCTTTTTGCGATCTCTCCGATGTGAGCAGCTTTGGTGCGAATGATGTCTTCGCCGGGCGCGGTTGAGGGTGTTAAAGCACCATTCCACGCATACCGGTTTATCCGTACCGTCAGGGTCGTCACATGGTAACCGAATCGCGGTAAAAACTTGGAAAAAGCGGCTGTCCGGTAAGCACCGGGGGCCTGCATCGGAGGATAGTAATAAGTGATGAGCAAGACTCGCTTTGAAGGATCGGCCATTGTGTTTTGAATTCGGTCAGCCAAGACGATTGACGGGAAGGATTGCTCTGCCCCGAAAATTTTTCCTCCTTAGACGCCTTCTCAAGTCATTCGAGAACACAGGGAAGAAACACCTTTTTACTGAAAAACATACTCAACGCCCACCGCCAGATCTCTCCAGACCGATACTCTTAGCCATGGCGACCGACAGGGCTCTCAGCAAATCCCGGCATTCCGCGTTCAGCCAAAAAAAGGGGATTGCTGCGGCAGCGTAAGTCAAACCGCAGGCTCCCAGTCTGAGTGCTCCAGGCTCTATAACGCGGGCAAATGCGTATGCGACCACGGCAGGTGCCGCGGAAAAAAGAGCGATCCTTGCGAGCATGATCCAAGGCAGAACTCGCTTGAAAGGAACCTCGAGAACTCGTACGCAATGCATAAGCAGCCAAAGAACCACAAGATAGACTGTAAACACAGTTGCTGCCGCTGCGCCATGCAGCCCGAAAAACGGAATTAAGGCCAGATTCAGAGCAACCTTCAGGGCCATAGCCAAAGCGCTTCCGCTCAGCACCAATCGCGAGCGGCCTGCCGCCATCAGTAGCGAGCCGTACTGGGTTGCCCGCAGAGGCAAAAGGAGCAGAGTGATTTGGAAAATAGCAACACTCTCCCGATAGCGATCTGAAAAAAGCAGCGGTATCAGGTCTGGCGCGGCTACCAGCAAAAAAGCCGTAACAGGAAAAAAAATGACGGCCACCCTTATCGTCCCCGCGTGCCATAAACCAACGACACGTTCAAACTCATGTCTGGAATAGAGACGGACGAACTCCGGTGTCAGCACCGCCATGATCGATCCGGAGACAATGCCTGCGAAAGGCAGCTCACGAGCTCCTACCTCATACAAAGCAAATCGGTCGGGAGAAAAGTATCCGGCCACAATCAGCTTGTCGACCTCTAAAGCAAGGGTTCCAAGAACGGCAGCCAAACCCAGAGGGATACAATATGCGAGCTGCCTCTTGAGTAAAGCCAAGTCCCATGATCCGTGCGTTCCCCTGTGACCGTAAAAGGCAAGATGCTGAAAGAGCAGGAGCTTGGCCAATGTAGCCGAGGTCAGGATGATGAGTACGGATGCCAGGTCATATCCGAACCACACCGGAATAACAACCGCCGCCAGTTGCACCAGGGCTGACAGAAAGGCCAATTCCGCGGAAATCTTCGCCCGATGCGTGGCGATCAAAAACACATCGACAGCCAGCAGCGGGAAACTCACCATCGGATACCAGACAAACGCTCGCAGGAGGTCACCGAGTCCTTGTCCCCCTAACAAACCGGCAAGGCTGTCGGCAAACAAATAGGTCCCTACACCGGTTATCACACCGCCTAGACCCAAAATGCCTATCGTGTTGATCAATACCGCTTTTTGTCCCCATGTGTCCATCTGAGGAACAAAGTAAGTCACCCCTCCCGGCAGACCCATCATCATAAAGGGAAGCACGGTATTGTAGACAAGCCATACTTGCTGATAAAGGCCGTATTGCTCCCTCGTCAGGAGTCGCGCCAACACCATCATGCCGGCCAGAAAACACATCGCGCCGGCTAATCTACCTGCTACAAGGGCTACCGCATCTTGTGAGAGATTCGTTCTGTCCATGCTTGCGCAGTCCCATACTGCCGGGACATCAACGCCTCTCATAGAGCGCTAGTAACCATCGTCGCTTGGCAGTTTTGGGCCAAGCGCGGAATACCCAATTTTTCAGAAACGAAGACGTTGGGTTCGAATTTCCGGATTCCGAAGGAACTTCAAGCGTAGATAAATTTATGGATTTGTTGCGTCCATATCCACATTGAGGGCAGATGCACGCTGCGGGCGGGGCCGGTTCAAGGAGAAATCGACCAAGCTCTCGCAACAACAGGGGAAGCCAATATTGCCTATCCAAAGGCCCGATCAGTCTGGCGGCGCTTAGGACAAACAGCGGTTCGAAAAGCGCGTAGAGCGTTCCCTCGTGGAACGATCTCATGTGGAGACTGCTATTGAACCAACAAAAGCATTTTGGGCACATAACTCCGGACCTTCTAAGGTCCTCGGCGTTCGGAACGGAAATCAGCAAATACCTGCTCGTTACCCTTTGGAGCTCTCCCAGGGTTCGGCTGAATGTTTCCTGCGGCAGATGCTCAAGAACCTCAAGGCAAATGGCGGCATCAAAAGAGTCATCGGCAAAAGGTAATGACGAGCAATCACCGCAAACCCGCGGAAGGTCAAATTTTCTCAATGCCCGTTCGCTGAAATCAACCCCTGCCACAAAATCCAATGTTTCCTGCGAGCCCCGACGGACAAGGGCAAGTAGAGCTTTACCATTGGCGCACCCCACGTCTAGAACCGATCGCACATCCTGCGGAAGAGCCTCCGCAACAACTCTCACGCGTTCGAGGTTTGCCTCATCACTACCGTAATCATCCCTCCAAAAGACCGGCTGGTTATAGTATTCTCTCAAAAATGGGTTCATCAGGAAAGCTTACGAACTGTATTACGCAGGGGTCCTTGAAGCAAAAAAGAGTTTTGTAACAATTTAGCTGTTTGAAATGCTGAAGCCGGCGGCTTCCAATCAGCTTGGCCTGCCGGGTTTTCCCTGAACCTCGCTGAATGCCGTTTTTTCTGTCTATTTCGCTTGAATTCTTAGAGAGACCGCTTCCAAGCCTGAATCCACGTTTCGATACTCCCTGCCGCAAGAAAGGCAGTCGAGGTTGCCGGTAAGACGATCCCCACATTCGCACACCCACCCTATCTGACGTGCGGGGTTTCCCACCACCAAAGCATGGTCCGGGACATTTCTGGTAACGACGGCGCCCGCGCCGACGAAACAATACCGACCAAGGGTGTTCCCGCAGATCACCGTCGCATTAGCGCCTATTGTCGCCCCTCGCTTAACTTGGGTTGGCCTGGCTTGATCCATTTTCTTGATCTCGGCCCGAGGATTGTTGACATTGGTGAAGACCATTGAAGGACCGCAGAAAACGCCGTCTTCCAAGATCACCCCCTTGTAAACACTTACGTTGTTTTGGATTTTGCACTTGTTGCCGATTTTTCCATCAGGACCGATTACCACGTTCTGGCCGATGTTGCAGTGGTTCCCTATAGTTGTATTAGGAAGTATATGAGAGAAATGCCAGATTTTTGTGCCCTCTCCGATCATCACATTGTCCTCAATGACTGCAGTTGCATGAGCAAAGAACTGTTTAGCCGGAGGCACACGCCTACCAACTTGCGTCACGTCAGACTCTAGATCAACCCGTGGCTTGGGAGCGAGCTCTATTTTGCGGCCGTTTTCATCCAAGGACCGCTGGGAAGCGTTGAGAACCCTAAGAACCTTTAGACCCTCCCGCCCGCCGGTCGCCGGGGTGGTGCCGTTAACCATGGCGTCGAGGAACTGCCTACATTCCAGCCGAAGGGGTTCGGCCTCCGGGATTTCCAATCGCTCCGGCTTCACCTTGATGGGTACGGGCAGATTGTCCTGCCACTTGATCTCGTGACCGTAGAGCAGGAGTTTGTCGGGCCAAGGCAACATATCATCGAAGACTGCCATCTTGCGCTCGCCTACGACCACCAGTTGTTGAACTTTAAAGGGATGGAGCCACGAAACAAAGATGTGCGCTCTCAGCCCCGAAGGGAAATCAAGGTGAGTAATGGTTACATCGGCAATGCGCTTGTGTAGGTAGTTGCCCCCGGTGGTAAGCACGCTTTCCGGCTCCTCGCCGGCAAGCGACAGAATCATCGAGATATCATGGGGTGCGAAAGACCAAAGGATATTTTCCTCCCTGCGTATCCTTCCAAGATTCAGGCGGTGCGAATAGATATAGTTGATCCGACCCAGCTCACCCTTTGAAGCCAATTCCTTCAACCTGACAAAGGCAGGATGATACTGAAGCAGATGCCCGACCATAAGGATGCGTTTCCGCTCATCGGCAAGGGCGATAAGCTCTTCCCCTTCTTGCTCATCAAGGACAAGGGGTTTTTCTATATAGACATGCTTGCCGGCAAGAAGAGCTTCTCTGGCAAGGATATAGTGGGTCTCCGCCGGTGTTGCGATCACAAGGCCGGAAATATCATCCCTTGCAAGGACATCGTTGAGGCCGAGACAGGTGTCGACTTCAGGGTATTGCTTCTTGAAACTTTCAAGAACCACTTTGTTTGTGTCGCAGATAACCTTCAACATTCCAAGCTCATGATAGTTCCTAACAAGGTTTTTCCCCCAGTAGCCGGAGCCGATTACAGCGATCATGTATTCCGGTCCTCCTAAAATGCTTCGGCAGAGACAGATTTGGGCAAAAATATCTATGATTTTGCTCCCGGTCCTGCCCGCTCGGTTTTTAGACCCCTACGATTTGATCAAAGATCAGTGTCGCGCCCGTCTGCGTCTCGAACGCGAGCAGCAACCGCAGATGCACCTCTCTACCTGAAAAATTTCTTTTCTCCAAGAAATCTCAAGGCAAGCACCAAACCGAATCTCATGGCCAGTGCGAAGGCCACAAAAGGGCTCAACAGTCCGAAAGGATCTTTGATTTGCTTATTAAACAACTTGTAGGAGCTTCGATGAAACTCGTAGAGAGATAAAACAGGCTTGGTTGAACTGCTTGCACCCACCTGGTGCACCACCTTCGCCGACGGGAAATAAACAATCTTCCAGCCCTTCATCCACATACGCCGGCACCAATCGGCGTCCTCCCAGTACAGGAAAAAACGGGGGTCCATCATCCCGACCTCCTTGATGGCTTGTCTCCTGACCAGCATGCATGCTCCCGATACCCAATCGACTTCCATCGGCGTTATACCGTCGCTTCTCCGACTGAGCACGTTAGCACGGGTTATCGCATTCTTGGGCAACAACCTTGAAAGAGGTGAATTTCGCCCAAAAAGCGCCGTCAGAAGACCTGGGAAGGCTCTTGCGGATCCCTGGACCGTTCCGTCGGGATTCAAAATCGCAGGTCCAAGGACCCCGACTTGGGGATTTTCCACCATGAATTCAAGACTGGAAGGCCAAAACCCTTCCATAACTACCGTATCCGGGTTGAGAATAGTCACATACTCGGATCCGCTGACTTCCAGAGCCTGATTAACAGCTCTTGCGAACCCGATATTTCCGGCGTTTCTCCTAACCAGAACATCCGGGAAAGCCTCCTTTATACACGCAAGGCTTTCAGAAGAGGCGTTGTCTTGAACAATCACCTTCACCCTTTGTCTTTTTATCTCATCACGAAAAGACTCAAGGCAGCGCAGCACCCAACGAGTGCTGTTGAAATTTACAATGATGACGTCGATCATTGGAGGTTTCCAACCCGCCGGACTGAACCACTCATGTGGTACCGCATCAAAATCGTTCATCCTTTTCTATTGAACGGAATCATTCGCTTGTCGAGCACACGCCAGATATCGAACACCGACGCCTTCCGATAAGCCTGGATTTTTCGCCGTTTTCTCCACATTTTTGGGATCCTCTTGATGCCGTCCCGTTGTGCGCGCAAGATCGCTTTTGATTGCCCAAGCACTGCAAAATAAAGTATCGCTATGAAATTCGAGAAAACATGCATGGGCAGCAACAACCAAAACAAGACTCCGGGCATATTCTTGATGAAGGTCCAAATGATATTTCGACGGCCGTGATAAACCGCAAACTCGCTGTGACGGCCACCCGAACTTAATGATCCCACATGGTATACCACAGCGTCCGGCACATAGATGCAGGTGTGTCCCGCCAATCGCAACCGAAATCCGAGATCCACATCCTCCGCGTAGCAAAAGTAATCCTCGTCGAAACAACCGACCCCCAGCAAAGCATCGCAGCGATAAAGCGCTGCCGCCGCGCAGGGCGAAAAAATCTCCCTTGAAACCAAATCGCGGTCACTCAAGCGGTGGTTAAAGCCGTTACGCCAAATCAGACCGCTTATATGATAGATATCTCCTATGCCGTCAATCCTTTCATGCTCTCCATACATCATCTGGCGTGAACCAAACATTGAAATATTAGGATTTTGTTCCGCGCCGGCTATCAATCGCTCAAGCCAATCCTTTTCCGGAAATACATCCGGATTTATCAAAGCCACATACTCCGTATCGCATTCAAAAATGGCCTTGTTGTTGGCGGAGGCAAAGCCGATGTTCCGCTCGAGATTCCGTACCGTCACACCTGGAAAGTCATGTGCTATGTCGGCGGAACCATCTGTGCTGCCATTGTCCATTACCAGAATCCGGTGAGGTGGGTATGATTGACGAGACAGCCCGGCCAGACACTTCTCCAAGAGACTACCGCTATTCCAATTTACAATGACGGCGGTTACCGATAAAGCCATTAAAGCCATCACAGACGCTTACGCATATGCAAGGGGAAATGCTTATCCCCTCCCCACGGATTTCTTCTTATCCTTTCAATTTTCAATCTTCTCAAGGAGAAACCATGCCGTTCAGCATCTCTCCCAAGCTCTCTTCCCAAGATCGCCTTTTGATCCTAAAAAGCCCTTCTATCTTTGAACAGTCCAAAGCCGAATAGGCCGGCCTCGCGGCAAGAGTGGGATATTGCTCTGTGGAAATGGCACGGACTCTTTTGCATTTGAAAACGGCGCGCTTTCGGGCAAGTTCCATAATCTTCTCTGCAAAAGTATGCCACGTGGCAACTCCTTTTCCACAGTAATGGTAGGTTCCCCAGACCGACGGAAGAACATCGTGGACGTGATTTGCAAACCTAAGAATAAGAGTCGCGAGATCGGCAGCGTAGGTCGGGCATCCAAATTGATCATCCACTACACGGAGCTCTTCGTTTTCGCGCGCCAGCCTGAGAATGGTTTTCACAAAATTGTTTCCATGTGTGCTGTAGAGCCACGATGTGCGCAGGATGATATGCTTTTCCAGTCTATCCCGCACCTCACTTTCCCCCGCTGCCTTGCTTCTCCCGTAAACACTGAGCGGACAAACAGGATCCGTTTCCCGATAGGGCATCCTATTTTTTCCGTCGAAAACAAAGTCGGTGGAAATGTGGATGAGTGAGACTCCTTTTTTCGAACAGCTTGAAGCCAGATGGGCGGGCCCGCTGCAATTCACTTCAAATGCCAGATCCGATTCGGTTTCAGCTTTATCTACTGCCGTATAGGCCGCGGCGTTGATCACCAGAGAATAGTCTTCTTTGCCGACCGCTTCTTGCACCGACTTTCTGTCTGTGATGTCGAATTGAGGCATGTCCAGAGAATAACAATTCATTCCTACTCTTGTCGCCGACCGCTCAATCTCATAGCCCAATTGCCCATTCTTTCCCAAAAGCAAAATCTTCAACCCTCAGCCCTCCATGACCGGAAGGCGTTCAGGAGGAATATTATTTAAGATCTCGTACATCGAGTCTTTCTGCGAAATCAGTGGATTTTGGACCGGCCAGGAAATGCCGATCTGAGGGTCTGCCCAGAGAATGCCGCCTTCATTTTCAGGGGAATAAAAATCGCTGCACTTATAGTAGACGACAGCCTTTTTGCTGAGGACACAGAAACCGTGCGCAAATCCTTCCGGCACAAATAGCTGCCGCTTGTTTTCATCAGACAAGCGGACTCCCGCCCACTCGCCGAAAGTTTGTGACCCCCGTCGAATATCTACAGCCACGTCAAAGATCTCACCCTTGATAACTTCAATCAGCTTGGCCTGTGAACATGGGTGCTGATAATGCAAACCTCGAAGGGTGTTTTGGACGGAGTATGAGAGGTTGTCCTGTACAAAAGTGCAATCGATTCCACTTTCTCGATATCTTTTTTGCTGATAGGTTTCCATAAAAAATCCACGCTCGTCTTGAAAAATCTGCGGGATGATAATCAACACGTCTTTCAGTGAAGTCGGCAACACTTTCATGCTTGATATCTCCAAACGTTTTTAACAACACCCTCCCCTCTCGAGTCCTTCAGAGATCGAGCGGCCTGGGGGTCATAATCGGTAATCGCTGTCTCTTATGTCACCATGCTTTAAAATCTCCATGAGATACTGCCCATAGCCGTTCTTCAGCATCGGTCGTGCCAACTCCTGTATACGGGTTTCGTCAATATAATTCATGCGATACGCGATCTCCTCAACACAGGCGATTTTTAATCCCTGTCTAGCCTCAATCGTCTCGATGAACTCGCCTGCTTGTAGAAGACTCTCGTGGGTACCCGTGTCAAGCCAGGCTATTCCTCTTCCCATCAATTGCACTCGAAGTTTCCCCTGGTGCAGATAAGTGCTGTTAACATCCGTGATCTCCAACTCCCCCCTCGCAGAGGGTTTAAGCCCTCCAGCGATATCAAGGACCTGGTTGTCATAGAAATAAAGGCCGGTTACCGCCCAGTTGGATCGGGGTTTTTGAGGTTTCTCTTCAATCAAGACCGCCAGCCCATTCTCATCAAATGTCACAACCCCGTAGCGTTCAGGGTCTTTTACCCAATAAGCAAAGACCGTAGAACCCTCAGTCTGTGCCGCGGCTTTGCGAAGATAGCCCGACAAGCCGTGCCCGAAAAATATGTTGTCGCCGAGAATCAGGCAGACGCTATCTCTTCCGACAAAATTCCTGCCGATGATAAAGGCCTGCGCAAGACCCTCAGGTTTTGGTTGCTCTGCATACTCGAATCGAAGGCCCCACTGCGATCCGTCGCCTAGAAGCTGCATAAAACGCGGTAAATCTTCGGGAGTTGAAATGACCAGGATCTCACGGATTCCCGCCAGCATGAGTACGGATAGGGGGTAATAGATCATCGGCTTATCATAAACCGGTAAAAGTTGTTTGCTGACCACAAGAGTGATGGGGTAGAGTCGAGTTCCAGAGCCTCCCGCAAGTATGATTCCTTTCATAAACGATCCCCTCTTCCTTGATCTTTGGTATCAGGATGTAGCTAGGTCATTTCGATCCCGTGATTCATAATTTAGGTCTATCCACCTTCGATATTCCCCGCTTTGAACCGAAGCAATCCAATTTGGATGAGCCAAATACCAGTCGACCGTCAGTTCCAAACCCGCCTCAAAGGAATGCTTCGGAGACCAGCCCAGCTCACTTCTCAATTTCCCCGCATCGATCGCGTATCGGCGATCATGTCCCGGCCTGTCCATGACGAACTGTATGAGTCTTCGGCTGGGTCCCCGACCCTCCCTACGAAGCCGGGCGTCAAGGAGATCACACAACAAATGAACAACCTGAATATTCTCTCGTTCTGCTTCTCCGCCGATGTTATAACTTTCTCCGGGTTTCCCATCCTCCAAAACTTTTACAAGAGCGTTACAGTGATCGATCACATAAAGCCAATCGCGGATGTTTTTCCCGTCACCGTATATGGGCAAGGCTTTGGCTTCCAGAATATTCAGGATGATCAATGGAATGAGTTTTTCAGGAAATTGATAGGGGCCGTAATTATTCGAACAGTTCGTCACGATTGTAGGCAACCCATAGGTTCGGAAGTAAGCTTTCACAAAGTGATCAGAGGCAGCCTTGCTTGCCGAATAGGGGCTCGATGGATCGTAAGGCGTCTCTTCTCTAAAAAACCCTTCACTCCCGAGGCTGCCGTACACCTCATCGGTCGAAACATGGACGAAGCGAAAATCCTTCGGCTTACCCCGCCTTTGCCAATGCCTCAAGCTCGCATCCAGGATGCGGAAGGTCCCAACGACGTTTGTATCTACAAAGGCTTCAGGGCCAAGAATGGATCTGTCCACATGGGACTCAGCGGCAAAATGGATGATTCCGTCAACCTCATGATCCGCGAAAAGCTGATCAACGACATTGCCGTACCGGATGTCGCCATGCACAAATGTATGCCGTGAGGCTGATTCTGATGAAAGCTCTTTAAAATTGACAAGGTTTCCGGAGTATGTAAGCGCATCGAAATTGAGAATGCGCCATGTAGGTCTCGCACTAAGAACGTGGTAGATAAAATTACTACCGATAAAACCACAGCCCCCTGTCACAAGGATCGTTTTACCCTTCATTGTTTCCTCAATTCCAATCGCACCAAAACCATTTTCGTCTTTCTTGGAAAGATACCGTCATTGTTTCCTGTGCTGCGGAGAATCAATGTCGTTGCCAATCTAACCCCCTAAGGAATCTCCGGTCTATTCCTTGAAATAATCGATAACGCTTTGGATCATGGCCTCCAGATCGTACTCCGGCTCGAATCCAATGA
>JAFGDM010000145.1 GCA_016932115.1 Deltaproteobacteria bacterium
CACCCGTTGCCCAAAGCATAACACGGCGATGTGGCTTCTTCGTTTTTGAGTTTTAAGAGGGACCCCCATGCTCACAGCTGCCGACTTTAGCATTTCAAACAGCTAAATTGTTACACTTCTTCTATTGTTCAGTTTAAAATGTTACAAAACCCCGAAATTGTCAATGAAATTTTGAGATATCCCCCCTCAGGGGCGAAGATGAAGGGGGGGATTTAATCATCAATGGGAGATTTTTTTAACTTCTTCCGTGAGGGCGGGAACCACCTTGAAAAGATCGTCCACAACGCCGTAGTCGGCTCTCTGGAATATGGGAGCATCCTGATCCTTGTTGATCGCCACAATCACCTTGGATGTACTCATGCCGGCCAGATGCTGAATGGCACCGGAAATGCCGCAGGCAATATAGAGATTGGGGGAAACCACCTTGCCTGTCTGGCCGACCTGATCAGCATGAGGTCTCCAACCGGCGTCCACGGCTGAACGTGATGCGCCTACGGAGGCTCCGATCGCGGCTGCGAGATCCTCCAGGATATTGAAGTGCTCCGGTCCTTTCATTCCGCGACCTCCAGAGATGATTTTGTCCGCCTCAGTGAGGTCAACCTTACCGGTTGCATCACGCAGGACTTCCGCCACCCTGGTTTTGAGCGCACTTTCGTCCATAGAAAGGTCGGCATCCACAATTTCAGGCGATCTGGAGGAGTCCGGTTCGTTCATAGCCATGACATTGGGCCTGGTAGTTGCCATATGCGGCCGTTTGTCACTGAAACCCACTTTTGCGTAAGCTTTGCCCGCATAAATCGGCCTGATCGCCGTAAGATTGCCGTTGTCCACTTCAAGTGCGGTGCAATCCTGCGCCATTCCAACGCCCAGACGGGCACTAAGGCGGGCTCCGAGATCTTTGCCCTGGACGGAAGCTCCCATGATCAGAAAGGCCGGATCTTCGGCTTTCACAATGTCAGTGATTTTTGCCACGTACGCGTCCGTTGTGTAGGCGGCGAACTTCGTGTCGTCGACTACAATAACCTTGTCCGCTCCATAATGTCCGAGTTTCGCTGCCTTCTCTTTGATGCCTTGGCCCAACAACACCGCCGTTACTTTCCAGCCCATCTTATCGGCGAGGCGTTTGCCTTCGCTCACAACTTCATAGGATACTTTACGGATTTCTCCGTCTCTCTGCTCTGCAATAACCATCACACCTTGTGCCATTTTCGATCTCCTTGTGGTTCTTATCGGTTAAATGACCTTTGCTTCCTCATGCAGAAGTCTGGCCAGTTCTTTTGCCTTGCTCTCGGGTGTATCACCGGATACGATCTTTCCGGCCTTCCTGGCCGGGGGGGGAGTCAATTCAATCACCTTGAGGTTTCTTGCTCCTTCACCGAACTCCGAGGGGTTCAGCCCTAAAGCGGCAAACGTCTTTTCTTCCAGTGGTTTCTTTTTGGCCTTCATGATGCCCGGCAGGGAAGCATATCTGGGCTCGTTCAATCCCTTTTGCGCGGTGACGACTGCGGGAAGGGGCGATTCTATGACGAGGGTCTGTCCCTCCACGGGTTTGTTGCATTTCACGGATTTGCCGTCCTGCGACACTTCCACCTTCACTATAATGGACATATGAGGAATCCCCAGGTACTCGGCAAGAGCGGGACCCACTATTCCGTTGTCGTCATCAACACCCCGTTGTCCGGTGAAGATGATATCGTAGGGTATGTCCTTAACCGCAGCGGCAAGGGCCTTTGCCGTGGCGAGGGCATCGCTGCCTTCCAAGGCCGGATCGCTGATCAGGATGCCCTTGTCCGCACCCATGGCCAAGGCGGTCCTGATGGATTCCGTAACCCTCTTAGGCCCAAGGCCTACCACTGTGACTGAGCCTCCGAACTTCTCCTTGATGCGAAGCGCTTCTTCTACCCCGAATTCATCGTATGGGTTCATCACCCACTTTAGATCCTCTTTGAGGATGCTCTTGCCGTCAGGCGCAAGCTTGATCTGGGATTCCGTATCGGGTACCTGCTTTAAACAAACTATAATGTTCACTTTTGCCTCCTTTCTATGATGGGGCGGGGCCTTTCTCAGTGGGGCCCCTTGGTCAATCCACGCAGGAAATAATCACTAATTTGCTTAGCGGCCGTTTCGATATCATATTTTTTGTGACTTGACAATACCCAAAATCGAGACATCTCGTCCAGTGCTCCGAAGAACGCCCTCTTGGCAATATCAGGAATGATATCTTTCTTAAAGACTCCCTGGTCCTGCCCTTCCCTGATGATGTCGCTGATGAGATTCAGGTACTGCATAAATTTTTCATTCTTGTACTCCTTCATGAACTTGCTGCTCTGCCTCAACTCAACCTGAATGATTTCGGCCATGTTCTTATTTAATTCGATGAGGCGCAGGTGGGTTAGTGCGAATTTTTCGATCTTAGCGGACGCACCGGTTTCCTTGGAAATCTGATAGACCATGTTTTCGAGCACGGCCTTCATTTGTTCTTCGAAAAGTGATATGAGGATGTCATCCTTATTCTCGAAATACAGATAGATGGTGCCGTCGGCAACATCGGCTTCTGCGGCGATGTCTGAGACCTTGGCGTGGAAGAATCCTTTCTTCGCAAAGACCTTTGTGGCGGCCGCGATGATTCGGTGGTATTTCTCTCCGTTTCTGCCTTTCATTTGTCGTATTTATCTCGGAATTCGCACGCTCTGTTCTTATAGACTGAATGACTATTCATTCATTAGCATGTCCTTTTCCGGAGTGTCAAGGTATTTGTCCCGGCTTGAGGGGGTGCCTCTGATAGCGGTTGAGGCATCTTTTGCGGCGTGGATACCAAAAAGGTGGGCGGTTCAGGGCGCACGATCCAGGGAAATGGTTTTTCAGAAAAATCCGGGTGTTCTTTTTTCTTGCCTTTGCGTATTAGATCCTTTATAAATTGATAAAAAGTAAGGCCCTTCTCGACGAAACATCTTGCAGAATAAAACCAGGCAAGGGGGTATGGCGGCTGATGAGCCAGAAAAGCCCGCTAAAAGGGAAAATGGTTTTGGTTGTGGATGATGAACCGGATATTCTCGATACCGTTGCAGAAGAGCTGGACATGTGTATCATCCACAAAGCCGGGAGTTATGAAACGGCAATCCAGTACCTTCTAAGCTATACCTATGATATTGTGATCCTCGATATCATGGGCGTTGACGGTTTTGAGCTTCTTCAAAACTCCGCGTCCAGAGGGTTTCCTACCGTCATGCTGACGGCCCACGCCGTTACACCCGAGGCATTAAAGAAATCGATCAAACTGGGTGCAGTCTCTTTTCTTCCTAAAGACCGCATCGCGGAACTCAAGTCTTTCCTTGAGGAGATCGTGCTTGGAACAAAGAAACAGGTCTGGCAGAAGCTCTTCGACCGGCTCGAAGCCTATTTTAACCGAAGATTCGGTCCTGACTGGAAAGAAAGGGATATGTTTTTTCACGAGTTTGAGGAAGAGCTCAAGCGAGAGGAAGGCCGGAGCTAGACTATAATGACCCGGGAAGATGGACTGCGGCCGGGTCGATTTTTTTGATATGCCCGTCTTTGTTCTCACGTATGGATAAGTTAACCGTTTTTTTTTACCAACCCTAAACGTAAGGAGGAGGGACTATGAACAGAATGGCTCGGGTTTTCATGGTAGCGGCTGTTGCAGGATTGCTTCTTACCTTCAATATGATATCGGGTGTCTTTGCGAAGGACATCAAGGTGGGAGCTGTGATCAATCTTACAGGACCTGCTTCGACATGGGGGCAGTTTCATGCCAAAGCCCATCAGGAGTATTTCCGCTACGTGAATGAAGTCAAGGGCGGCGTGCAGGGCAATAGGATCGATCTGACCGTTGTGGACCATGCATACAAGGTTCCGGAGGCAGTCAAATTTGCAAAAAAGTTCTGCGCGGAAGACAAGATGGACATAATTGCCACGTGGGATGCCGGTTCAGGAAT
Source organism: Deltaproteobacteria bacterium (assembly GCA_016932115.1). Classification (GTDB taxonomy): domain Bacteria; phylum Desulfobacterota; class DSM-4660; order Desulfatiglandales; family HGW-15; genus JAFGDM01. Next base: position 3,954 of record JAFGDM010000145.1, read on the forward strand.
CATGGTCAAACCGATCATTCAGGAATACAAGGTGCCCAACATCAATTATTCAACATACCAGGCGATCCTCAAACCTCCGGTGGATTATGCCTACCTCCCGTTCGGCGCCTATGACCTGGACAGCTACGCTGTTCTGGAATACATCAAGGCCATTCACAAAGGGGCGGCGCCTCCTAAAGTAGGGCTTCTAACTTATAACAACGCTTACGGTCAATCGATTCACGATCCAAGCAAGGCGGCGGCGGAAAAGCTGGGTGTGGATATCGTAACCATAGAAGAATTTCCTACCAAGGTGATGGACCTCAACACGGAGTGCCTGCGGCTCAAACAAAAGGGGGCTGAGTACATTTTCATGCAGTGCCTCCCTGCTCACATCACAATGGCCCTTCAGTCCGCCGATCGGGTGAAATTGAAATCGCCCTTTTACGGAACATGGACCTCGACAGACCCCGATTTCTTTACCCGAGGAAAGGGATTGATCCGTGATCGGATGCACATGCAGTTTCCGGGCGGTCTTCCCGTGGACGGCACACCGGGAGTTCGATTCCTCCAAGAACAGTGGGCCCGATACAAGACCGTGTCCAAGTTTGATACCGCCTACTGGGAAGGTACGGTCATAGCTATGATCATGGAGAGAGCCTTTGAGAAGGCCCTGAAGCAATTCGGCAAGATCGACAGCCAGACAATTAATCAGGCTCTTGAAACCTTCGACAACGAACACTTCGGCGGCCTTTTCCCGGATGTGACCTACACCAAGACGGACCATGGGGCTTCCTGGACGGCAAGGATCGTAAAGATCAACGAGGATCAATCCTTCAAGCCTCTGACCACGTTTTGGGGGCCCGGGAAAGAAAAAGTGACTGTGCTCAAATAGGGGGGGCTGAAAGGGCATGAAGGCCTTTCGCGGTGAACCAACCATTTACGCCTCCGCTCAGTCTGAGGATCGCCGGGCTGAGCTGGAGGTGAAGGATCTCACCCTCAGGTTCGGGGGAATCACAGCCGTCAATCGGGTCAATCTCACCGTTCAAACGGGTGAACTTGTCGCCGTCATCGGCCCGAACGGGGCCGGGAAGACAAGTCTTCTCAACTGCATCACCGGCTACTATAAGCCCCAGGAAGGTCAAATATGGTTTAACGGCAAAGAGATCACCCACCTGAGTACACATCATCTCACCAAGTTGGGGATCGGGAGGACCTACCAAAATATCGAACTATTTCCCGGGATGACGGTTTTGTCCAATATGATGCTGGCCCGCCATGTTCACTGCAATTACAGCCTTGGGCGGGCCAGTGTCTTCATGAAGTCCGTGCGTAACGAAGAAGTGCGGCATCGGAGAGTCCTGGAGGAGCTCATTGACTTCCTTGAAATGCAGTCTATTCGGAAAAGCTTGGTTGGTTCCTTGCCTTACGGGTTGCGGAAGCGAGTGGAGCTGGGCCGGGCTCTGGCGTTGGAACCCAAACTCCTGGTTTTGGACGAACCATTCGCCGGCATGACTCTGGAAGAAAAGGAAGACATGGTTCGCTTCCTGGTGGAACTGAACGAATCCTGGGCCCAAACCATGGTTCTGGTTGAGCACGACATGTCGGTGGTGATGAGTATTTCAAAGAGGGTCTTCGTGCTCGATTTCGGCATCAAGATCGCCGAAGGGCCTCCCGAGTTCGTGCAAAAGCACCCTCAAGTGATCAAGGCCTACCTGGGAGACACAGGAACCATCGAGTCATAAAAAGGATGGAAGGGCCCGGTTGAGTGACATGAAGGGTAGGAATGTGAACATCAATCGCGTGGACGAGGAGATCCTCTCCTCTCTGGATAGGTACACCTTCCCCCAGATCCTTGCACGGCAGGTGGAAAAGAGAAGTGCGGAAGACATTGCCGTCAGGGAAAAAGCCTATGGTATCTGGTTGAGTTATTCATGGGATGAATACCTGAGCTACACGAAGCTTTGCGGGTTGGGCCTCAAGGCCCTCGGGTTAAAGAGAGGGGAGAATGTAGGGCTTGTCCTAGATAATCACCCGGAGTGGCTCTTTTCCGAACTCGGCGCTCAGTCCATGGGCGCCGTGATCATTCCTTTTTTCACCTCCGCGGTGGCCAAGGAACTGGGTTCCGGAATCAACCGGGTCGAGGCCGCCTATGTGGTCGTTCAGGACCAGGAGCAGGTGGATAAGCTTCTGGAAATTAGGGACCAGCTTTCTTGCGTGCGACGGCTTATTTACGTGGATCCTACAGGCATGCGCACCTATCGCAATGACCCCTGGCTGATGAGCTTTAAGGAGCTTCTCGAAAGAGGAAAAGCACTGGACCAGGAAGAGCCGGATCTTTTCGGCAGGGAGTTATGGGAGGGCAAAGCCGAAGATGTGGCGCTCATGCTCATGACGTCAGGTACGACGGGCGTTCCCAAGCTCGTGATGTTGAGCCATGAGAATTTCCTGGATATGGCGACCAAATGGTTGGAGACGGCTCCCATCGGGGAGGGCGACAACTGGATTTCCATTACGCCTACTGCGTGGATCGTGGACCAGTTGTGGGGTGTGGGTATCACGGTCGGCGGCGGCTTGGCCATGAATTTCCCCGAAACCTCTGAGACGGCGGTTCAGGACTTCAGAGAAATCGGGCCGAGCGTTATTGTCACCTCATCAAGGTTTTGGGAAGAGCTTGCATCCAAGATCAGGGTCAAGATCAGCGACGCAGGATTTGTCAAGCGGAAGCTCTATGAACTCTCAGGAAGCGTGGGCGGAGCGGTCGTGGACCTGGAATCCCGGGGAAAGTCCGTGCCTGGAAGACTGAGGCTTCTGAAGTGGTTGATGACCAGGCTTGTGTCCCGGCCGTTGATGGACCGGGTGGGGTGTTTGGGTTTTCGAGCCGCTTACACGGGAGGGCATCCTATCAGCCCGGATGTGATCAGGTTTTTCAGGGCCAATGGACTCAACCTGAAGCAGTGTTACGGCCTGACCGAGGCGGGGGGTATTTTTCAGGTTCAGCCTGATGACGAGGTGAAGCCAGAGACCGTGGGCAAGCCCCTCCCGAGAACGCGCGTCAAAATCGCGGAGGATCAGGAGGTCTTGGTTTCGAGCAAATCAGTGTTCGTGGGTTATTACCAGAATCCGGAAGCTACGGCTGAGGCCCTGATTGACGGGTGGTTTCACACCGGGGACGCAGGATATTACGATGCTGACGGGCATCTGCTCATCATCGGCCGGAAAGAAGACATTATGCGGACAAAGGAGGGGGAAGCCTTTTCTCCCGACTTCATTGAAACAAGGCTGAAGTTCAGCCCCTACATCAAGGAAGCAGTGATCTGGGGTGAAGGGCAGCCTTATTTGACCGCCTTCATCAACATTGATTTCGGCAACGTCGGCAACTGGGCCGAAGACAGAAAAATCCCCTACACGACCTACAACGATCTATCGCAGCAGCCCGCAGTGGAGGAAATGATCAGAGGGGAAGTCGGTATGGTCAACAAACAATTGCCGGCACCCATGCAACTGGCCAAGATCATCTTGCTCTATAAACTTCTGGACGCCGACGATGAGGAACTCACCAGAACGGGAAAGGTTAGGAGGAAATTCGTGTTCCAGCAATACAAGGAACTTATTGACGCCATGTATGAGGATAAGAAAGAGATTCCTGTGAAGGGGCAAGTACGATACAGAGACGGGCAGGTCGGAACGATTGAGACCGTCGTCAGAATCCTGACTGTCTAGGGAGGTGTCTGATGGACTTTTTTATGCAACTCCTTGTGAACGGCATCTCGCTGGGTCTTCTTTATGCCCTTTCCGCTCTGGGCTTCGTGATGATTTTCAAGTCAAGCAGTGTCCTCAATCTGGCCCACGGGGAATTGCTGGCCATCGGCGCTTTCGTTTTTCTCGTCCTGTCCGCCTGGGCCGATCTGCCTATCATCATTGCTTTCTCCCTTACCCTGATAGGCACCTTTTTCTTAGGTTTTTTGGTGGAGCGTCTTTTCCTCCGGCCCTTGATCGGGGAGAAACTGATTGAAGTGATTATGATGACCCTCGGTCTGGGAATCATGTTCAAGGGCCTGCTTCTGTTCATCTTTGGAGGCGACATCCACGCCTATCCCGATTTCCTTCCCGAAGGCCTTTCCTTTGAATTGGGCAACATTTTTATTCCATCCGTGAATGTGGCCACCTTTGTCATCGGGATACTTTTTCTCATTGTTTTCGGGTTTTTCTTCAAGTATTCATCCCAGGGCATCTACATGCGCTCAGTAGCGGATAACCAGCCCGCAGCGCTTTCCCTGGGGGTTCATGTGAGAAGGGTATTCGCTATGTCCTGGGCCATTGCCTTCATTGTGGCAGCCATCAGCGGAATAGTACTCGGCATTATCAATGGGGTGAACGTCCACAGTCTCAGCGCCGTGGGTCTCAAGGTTTTCCCTGTGGTGATCCTGGGCGGCCTGGACAGCATCGGGGGGGCGATTCTGGGGGGGATCATCATAGGGCTTCTCGAGACGTTTACAGGGGGATACATTTCTACCTCTCTCAGAGAAATCATCCCCTACATTGTGCTTGTCATCATTCTCATGGTCAAGCCGTACGGTCTTTTCGGACTGGTGGAAATCGAGCGCGTCTAAAGCGGATGAAGAGGTGAAAGGAAAATGCGGAAACTCCGTTTCCATCCCTGCGGGAATTTTAAAGAGAGCTACGATCAGGAACTCAGTATTTTCGATACGGATTTCGGCAGACTCTGGATGATCATCGGTCTGGTTGTTTTGTTCGGAGTCATCCCTTTTGCCAGCGGGACGTACCTCCTTTTCATACTAAATACCATCGGTATCTACGCGATAGCCGCTCTCGGGTTGAATCTCCTTATAGGATACACAGGACAGATCTCCCTCGGTCACGGGGCTTTCTTTGGTGTGGGCGCATATGCCGCGGCCATCCTGACCACGAGGGCGGGCTTTCCTTTCTGGCTTTCCGTAATTGCGGCAGGTGTTTTTACTGCAGCCGTCGGGGTTGTGTTCGGCCTCCCTTCTTCCCGGCTCAAGCACCTTTATCTTCTCATCGCTACCTTGGCCGGCCAGTTCATTCTTGAGTACGTATTCGTCACATGGAAAACCCTTACAGGGGGTGCGGAAGGGATCATTCTCAGTGAGGCAAGGCTTTTCGGCCTCAACCTGAGAGATGATCGGACCTTCTACTTTATCGTCTACGTGTGTCTTGTCGTACTCATGTGGACCATGGTGAACCTGAAGCGGACCCGATACGGCCGGGCCTTTATCGCCATCCGGGATAATGACCGGGCTGCCGAGGGAATGGGCATCCCCATCTTCCTCTACAAGCTCCTTTCTTTTTCCATCAGCTCCTTCTACGCGGGAGTGGGGGGTGCGCTTTTTGCTTACCACATGATGAGCATTACGCCGGAGCCTTTTAATCTTTGGCTGTCCATTGAATTCATTGCCATGATCATCATTGGGGGGTTGGGAAGCATCCCCGGGGCTATTTTCGGGACCGTGTTTATCGTGAGTCTCAACGAAGTGTTGAGTCACCTGACCGAGTATCTGATGAATGTGGGGGTTTCCACCGGCGCGGCTATCACGCTTGCTCCGCTCAAGGAGTTCGTCTTCGGCTTGGCCATCGTTTTATTTATCATTTTCGAGCCTAAAGGCCTGGCGGAGATCTGGCGCGTCATCCGCTCAAGCTTCCGCCTGTGGCCCTTTTCCTACTGAGTTGCGGCAAGTGACGAGTCCGAGGCAATCACAAAATCCGTGACTTAGTATCATTTTAACTTTTTGAAAAAACCGGAACCATCAGGCATCAGAGAGTATTCATTTCAAAAAGCTGATATGTTACGCTACTTAGAAAAAGGAACAGAGCGTCACTCCGAACTCAATAGTTGAAGGTTTTGAACCATGGAAAATGAAATCAGACTTCTCGTAAACAACATCAGCGTAGTTTACTCTGATGTTATTCAAGTCTTGAAAGGAGTGTCGCTGAATGTAACAAAGGGTCACATCGTATCCCTCCTGGGCAGCAACGGAGCGGGAAAGACCTCCAGTTTGAAAGCGATTTCCGGCCTTCTTAAACCTGAGAACGGGAAGGTGACGGAGGGTTCAATCGAGTATGACGGCGCGCCCATTCAGAACTTCTCGCCGGAGGAGATTACTCGAAAAGGGATTATTCAGGTCCTGGAAGGGAGACAGGAATTCAAGTACCTGACGGTGGAGGAGAATTTAAGGGTGGGAACAGCCACCCGATGGGGAAAGCCGTATAAGGAAGACCTGGAACTCGTATATCATTATTTTCCCGCCCTTCTTGTGCGAAAGAAGTCCCTGGCCGGGTATTGCAGCGGCGGTGAACTCCAGATGCTTGTCATCGGCAGGGCTCTCATGGCTCATCCGAACCTGCTGCTTTTGGATGAACCTTCTCTAGGCCTTGCACCTCTTCTGGTGAAAGAGATTTTCCAGATCATTAAAAGGATTAATCGGGAGCAGGGAACGACCCTGCTTGTGGTTGAGCAGAATGCCAACATGGCTCTTCAGATCGCGCACTATGGCTATGTTATGGAAAATGGTAAAATCGTGATGGAGAGCAATGCGGAGGATCTGCGCGAAAACCCGGACGTGAAGGAATTCTATCTTGGGACGGCGGCCTCGGGTGCACTCAAATCTTATAAAGACGTCAAGTCTTACAAGCGCAGGAAGCGCTGGCTGTGAGTGCTCACATTCACCGGGAAAACCTTCCAAAGCTCCTCTAAGGATAGCCCGTTGTCGGTGAGAGAGACAAAAGGCAACCGAAGCCCTGCGCCCGCCTCACCCATTGCCCAAAGCTGAACACGGTGGTGTGGCTTTTTCGTTGTTCGGTTTGGAGATGGATTCTCATGCCAGGCCCGGCAACGATGCATTTCAAAAAGCGAAAATGTTCCCGTCGTTTCAATCGGGGCCGAACCCCCAAATGCGTTGAGCAGGAGGATCAATCATGGGACTTTATGATTTTACCTATTACGATCTCGTCAATCGAAACGGGGCATCCTACGGAAGTCGCACGGCATGGCTTGACGGGGCAGGCGCCCGCGGGATTACGTTTGCCCAGGTTCGGGAGCGGGTGGATCGCCTCGCATGCGGACTTCAGAAGCTTGGTATCGCCAAGGGGGATCGTGTCGGCGTGCTCGCCAAGAACAGTGCGGAGTATTTCTTCCTTTTCGGAGCGGCAGCGGCGCTCGGAGCGGTGATGCTGCCCATTAACTGGAGACTGGCGGCAGAGGAGGTCGAATTCATTCTCAAGGACGGGGAACCGAAGGTTCTTTTTGTGGACGGAGAATACCAAGCCTTGATCGAAGGCATGAAGAATCGTTTGACGACCGTAGAGTCCTATCGGGCCTTGGGTTATGAGGCGGAAGGTTTAGGGGATATCGCATCATTGATGGATAATGACGGAGTTTTTCACCGCGAGGAGGTGTCCTCTGATGATGGTTTCGTGATTATATACACGGCGGCGGTGGCCGGAAGACCTCGAGGAGCCTTTCTGAGCCATCGAAACGTTCTGCTTGCCGATTTTCATTTTGACTTCTTCCTGAATATCAACGCAAAGGATGTGCATCTCAGTTTTCTGCCTTTTTTCCATGTGGGAGGTCTTTTCATGGCAACTGCGGCGTTTCATGCCGGGGCTCTGAATTTGAGCTTGAACAGGTTCGATGCTTCCCAAGCGGCTGAGTTTATCCATGAAAAGAAGGTCTCCTTTATGATGGTTTTCTCACCTGTTCTGTCTTCAATTTTGGACGAACAGAGCAAAAAAGATATGGATCTGAGCTCCCTGAGGGCGGTGACCGGCATTGACACCCCGGAAACTATCGAAAGGTATGAAAAGACAATCGGAGGAACCTTTTACAGCATGTACGGCCAGACGGAGACCTCTTGTCTCGCCACCTTCGGAGCTTACCGTGAAAGACCCGGTGCGGCCGGCAAGATGCTGCCCCTAGCGGAGGTGACGCTCGTTGACGATTATGATCGCCCTGTCCCCACAGGGCAGGTGGGGGAAATCACGGTGCGGGGCCCCATGGTTTTCAAGGGCTACTGGCGACTGCCGGAAGATACCGCCTACACCTTCCGGGAAGGCCGGCACCACACGGGAGACCTGGGCCGCTTTGATGAAGAGGGATTTTTATGGTATGCGGGGCGCAAGGCGGAAAAGGAGCTGATTAAGCCGGGGGGGGAAAACGTCTACCCTGCAGAGGTGGAAAAGGTTATTCTCCAACACCCGGCGGTGGAGAGGACGGTGGTGTTTGGTGTTCCCGACCCCAAGTGGAAGGAGGGAATCAAGGCGGTGTGCACCCTCAAAGAGGGGGGAACCTTAACGGTAGAGGCTCTCATCAGTTTCGTAGGGGAGCGGATCGCAAGGTATAAGAAGCCCCAATACGTGGAGTTTGTCTCTGAAATCCCCCTGCTGCCGGACGGTTCCGTGGATCGAGCCAAAGTGAAAGCTCTCTACGGCAATTAGGACCGCCGTAACAATTTAGCTGTTTGAAATGCAGAAGCCTGATGCTTGCGATTTTTCAAACGGCTAAATTGTTACGGACCGGCGAGTAAGCACCGATGAGCAATCGGCGGTGTCACCTCCGAGTTTTGATAGAGCGTGTGTGAGGGTTGGCAGAACGACCGAGAGGTTATCCCTGACTCCACTTGGGCTACCAGGGAGGTTGATGATCAGGCATCGCTTCCGTACGCCGGCCACTGCCCGGGAGATCATGGCATGGGGCGTCTTTTTAAGGCTTTCCGCCCTCATGGCTTCGGCAATGCCCGGGACAGGGAAATCGATCACATCCGCCATGGCCTGGGGGGTTACATCCGTCGGGCTCAACCCTGTGCCGCCGGAGGTCACGATCAGGGAGAGACAATCCTTATCAACCCATTCTATTAGGGTGGCTGCAATCTGTTGTTGATCATCGGGAACGACTGCTTTTCTTAGAACGGAAAAGCCTTCCGTTTCGAGAAAGGAGACCGCCGCCGGGCCGCTTTCATCGACCCTTAAGCCCTGAGAGCCTTTGTCGCTGATCGTAAGAACACCGGCTGTAAATTTCTCAACCATCATTCATACAGGGGAGGGAGAGGATACGAAAACCCCCGTCTCTGAGGCTGATGAGGGTTTCAAAAGGTGTTTTTTCATTGCCCTTGCTTTTATCAAAACTCTAGTCCCGGTTCCCTTTTCCATCAAACCGGCCGGTTGAACGGCCGGCGGCTTCATTGTTTACTCCTTGACAGTTACTCCTCACCTCGTGCCTCTGCCTTGACCTTTTCGGAGAGATGGGCGGGCACTTCTTCGTAATGGGAATGTTCCATCCGGAAAGTGCCTCTTCCTGCGGTCAAGGCATTCAAATCTAGGGCATATTGCAGGATTTCAGACATGGGTGCCGTTGCCTTGATTACCTGGTTCTTGCCCACTGCATCAATGCCCACCACGCGGCCCCTCCGGCTGTTCAGGTCGCCCATGACGTCGCCCATCGCCTCTTCCGGGACCGTGATTTCCATTTTCATGACGGGCTCCAGGAGAACGGGGTTAGCATCCTGGACCGCTTTCTTGAGACACATGCTGGCCGCAATCTTGAAGGCCATTTCGGAGGAATCCACTTCGTGGGACTTGCCGTCGTAGAAACGAACCTTCAAGTCTACGACGGGATAGCCCGCAAGGATGCCGGCTTTAAGGGATTCATTGATCCCTTTTTCGACGGCGGGCACAAAATTGCGGGGAACGTTCATACCCACCAGCGCATTTTCAAACTCGTAACCTGCACCTCTTTCTTGAGGGAAGACATCAAAATGTACTTCTGCGAATTGTCCTCGTCCCCCGGTTTGCTTCTTGTGCCTGTAAATAACTCCTTGTACGGGCTTCTTAATGGTTTCAAGGTATGGGACCTTCATGGGTTTCATGTTGACCTCGACGCCGAATTTCCGATTAAGTTTTTCGCAGGTGGCTTCGAGGTGGATTTGACCGACTCCGGACAGGATGATTTCGGAACTCGACTGATCTCTCTCGAGTTGAAGGGTGGGGTCTTCTTCCAAAAGCCGTGCAAGGGAAGAAAACACTTTATCCTCGCTTCCTTTTACCTTGGCTTCCACCGCATATGAAATGACTGCGGAAAGGGGCTCCACGGCCTTGTAGACAATGGGGTCATGTTCCTGACAGAGGGTATCACCCGTCCCTGTCTCTTTGAGCTTGGGGATGGCCACGATGTCGCCGGCGACGGCTGTGTCTGTTGGTTGCTGTTTTTTGCCTTCGAGGATAAAAATCTGGCCGAATCGCTCTTTTACGCCCTTGTTGGGATTGTATAGGGATGAGTCGGTGGTGAATGTGCCTGAAAAAATCCTGAGGATGCTTAATTTTCCGGCAAAGGGATCAGCCACCGTTTTGAAGACGAGAGCGGAGAAGGGACTGTCCGGGGAGGGGCTCCTGTGGATGACTTCATCGCTCCCGGGCTTGATGCCTAGAAAGGGTTTCCTTTCCAACGGCGAAGGCATAGCCTGGACGAGGTAATTCATCAGATGCGCTACACCCAGGTTGAGTGTGGCTGCGCCGCAAAGAACAGGAACAAGATCCCCTGATTTTACGGCCTTCAAGAAAGTGTCTTCCAGTTCCTGAGGATTGAGATCCTGCCCTTCCAGGTATTTCTCCATGAGCTCGTCGTTTGCCTCGACGATATTTTCAATCATCTTTTCACGCCATTCACGGACCGTGTCTTCCATTTCGGGCGGTACCGGGGCTTCTTCGAACTTACCGCTACCGTCTTTGCTGTAGGGATAGGCCTTCATCCTGATGAGATCCACAAGGCCCGTAAATTGGTCTTCAGCCCCGATGGGAAGCAAGACAGGCGTTACCTTGCTATGGAAGATTTTGTCTACCTCCTCCACAACAGCGTAGAAGTTCGCTCTTTCCCTGTCCATTTTGTTGATGAAGACGATCCTGGGTAATTGTTGTTCATCCGCAAAAGCCCAGACCTTTTCGGTCCCGAGCTTGACCCCCGCCGTGGCATCGATGAGGACAACGGCCCCATCGGCGCCCTGCAGCGCGGATCTTGTATCGGAGAGGAAATTGTCGTCACCGGGCGTGTCGATAATGTTGATGACGTGCTTCTTCCAGTCGGAATGATGAATTGCAGTGCTTATGGTAATTCTGCGTTTGATTTCTTCAGGTTCGAAGTCCATGTTCGATGAACCGTCATCAACCTTGCACAGGCGGGTGGAGGCCTTTCCGTTAAAGAGCATGGCTTCTGCCAGGGAGGTTTTGCCCGAGCCCACATGGGCGATCAAGGCCACGTTTCTTAGCGTCTCACTTTTCCTTTCCATATTCGGTTCCTTTCCAAGCTCAGGCACTAGATGTGTTACTGCTATATCAAGCTGTCATTCAAAGTCAAGAAGAGAATAGCGCAGGAATTTTTTATTGCGAAACTAAATAAATCTGATACTCTTAATAATTTATAGGTCAAGAAGGATGATGGTGGCGGAGCTCATAGATTCCTTCATAGAGGCGATCAAATACCAGAAGGGATATTCTCCTCATACGGTAAGAAATTACAGGATAGACCTGCAGCAGTTCCACAACTTTTTGATGGAAAAAGGCAAGGGTTCTAAGGAAAAAGAGGGTTGCCCCGGTTTGGAGGCCGTTGATTTCCCGATGATTCGCGAATACTTCGGCTCTCTTTTCGGGAAATACAGAAGGTCCACGATTGCACGCAAGCTTTCCGCGGTGCGATCTTTTTTCGCATTTGTGGAAAAAAGGGGCTTGCTCGCGCATAATCCTTCAGCGGACATCTCCTCTCCCAAACTGGAAAAGTATATTCCGACTTATCTGCCTGTGGATGAGATGTTCAGACTCCTTCAACGGCCCGACACTTCTCAAATCCTCGGCAAGAGAGACCGTGCGATTCTGGAAGTCCTTTACTCGTGCGGACTTAGGGTGAGTGAACTCTCCGGCCTGGATACCGGGGATGTGGATTCGAAAGGGCGCCTTGTAAAGGTCCTGGGAAAAGGCAACAAAGAGAGGATCGTTCCCATCGGCAGGGAGGCACTTAAAGCCCTGGAAGATTATCTGAAGAAGACCTTGGAGGTGCGAAAGAAAATCTTTGGTCCTGGCCTTGAAGGTCCTCTTTTCATGAATGCGCGGGGAGGGCGTCTTACGACGAGAAGCGTGGGGAAACTCGTCAAAAAGTACGGTCGCGAAGGGCGCACGATGCTTGACATCAGCCCCCATGCTTTGAGACATACCTTTGCCACCCATCTTCTGGACGGCGGGGCGGACCTGCGGGCGGTACAAGAGCTTTTGGGGCATGTCAGCCTTTCTACAACCCAAAAGTACACCCATGTGAGCCTTGACAAACTGACGGAGATCTATGACAAGGCCCATCCCAGAAGCAAGTGAGAAGGGAAGAAGAGCTGGTTAAGTAGTAAGCAGGAGGGAGTAAAAAACGTACCGGCTGAAATGCTAGGGGATCGTGGATTTTGTTAAGAGCCCTTTTCTTTCTTGAGCCGTGCGCCGATCCGTGAGCGAGTCAAAAACCCAATGCTTTTGTGAGGGGGGTCCGGACACGATGAGAGACGATAAGATGGTACGAAGCACAACGGTTCTGGCCGTGATTCGGGACGGCAGGGCCGTTATGGCCGGTGACGGCCAGGTCAGCGTAGGCGAAACAATCATGAAGCAAAAGGCTGTGAAGGTTCGCTTCATGTATAAGGATAATATTTTGGCCGGATTTGCAGGGGCTGCGGCAGATGCCTTCAGCCTTTTCGAGCGGCTGGAAGGCAAGCTGGAAAAGTTTAAAGGGAATTTGACAAGGGCCGCGGTGGAGCTGGCAAAAGACTGGAGGACTGACCGGGTGTTGCGGAGGTTGGAGGCCTTGATTCTGGCCATGGACCGCGATCATATGCTCATCATGTCGGGAACGGGTGATGTAATCGAGCCGGACGAAGGAATCGCGGCGATCGGTTCAGGCGGGCCTTATGCTCTGGCGGCCGCCAAGGCGCTCATGGCCTATTCGGAGCTCGATGCTCCATCCATTGCAAAAGAGGCTTTGAAGATCGCCTCCTCCATATGCGTTTACACCAATGAGCAGATTGTGGTTCACGAGATCGTTGCAAAAGGATAGAAAATGGCAAAAGACGTTGTGGCGGCAAATGAAGGCTTTATGAAGATTTTTACCCCGAGGGAGACGGTTTCAGAGCTCGACAAATATATTATCGGCCAGCATCAAGCCAAGCGCTCTGTGGCGATCGCACTTCGCAACAGGTGGAGGAGACAACAGGTTCCGCGCGACTTGAGAGATGAAATCGCTCCCAAGAACATCATCATGATCGGGCCCACGGGGGTGGGCAAGACGGAAATTGCGAGGCGCCTCGCGAGGCTCGCGAACTCCCCTTTCCTGAAGGTGGAAGCAACGAAGTTCACGGAGGTCGGTTATGTGGGACGTGATGTGGAGTCCATGATCCGGGACCTTACCGAACTGGCCGTTAACATGGCGAAGAAGCAGGAACAGGAAAGGGTCAAAATCAAGGCCAGGGAACTGGCTGAGGAAAAAATGCTCGACATCCTCCTTCCGAAAAGAAGGGATGAGTCAAGAGATGGGGATGAAGGTGACAAGGAAAAGGTTCTGGAAGTGGTCAAGACGGACAGACAGGAGCCGGATTCCACAAGAGAAAAACTACGGAGGCTGCTTAGGAGCGGCAAATTGGACGGCCGCTATGTTGAGCTTGAAGTGACGAACAAAACCACGCCGATGGTAGAAATTTTTTCCGGCGCAGGCCTGGAAGAGATGGAGTTCAATATCAAGGAAGTTTTCGGAAACCTTTTTCCCGCCAGAAAAAAGCGAAGACGGGTTAAGGTGCCGGAGGCTATGGAGATTCTCACTCAGGAGGAGTCACAAAAACTCATCGATATGGACAACGTGGTCTCTGAAGCCGTCCGCATGACGGAGCAAAATGGAATCATCTTCCTTGACGAGATCGATAAAATTGCAGGTTCTGAATCCAAATACGGTCCGGATGTTTCCAGGGAGGGCGTTCAGAGGGATCTTCTTCCCATTGTGGAGGGTTCCACGGTGACGACCAAGTATGGGATGGTCAGGACAGACCACATACTCTTTATTGCCGCAGGCGCGTTCAATGTGAGCAAGCCCTCGGATCTTCTTCCTGAACTTCAGGGCAGGTTTCCGATCAGGGTGGAGCTCGATTCTCTTACCGATGCGGACTTCATTCGCATCCTTAAGGAACCGAAGAACGCGCTTATCACGCAGTACAAGGCGCTTCTCACCACGGAATCCATAACCCTGGTTTTTGAAGAATCAGCCGTGGAGGAGATCGCGCGTATTGCCGGCGAGGTGAACAATCGGATGGAGAATATCGGAGCGCGGCGTCTTCACACGGTTATGGAAAAGTTGCTTGACGAGATTTCTTTTGACGCCCCGGACCGCGACGAGAAGAACGTGGTTATCGACAAGGACTATGTGACGGAGAAGCTGAAGAACATTCTCGAGGATGAGAATCTGAGCAGGTATATTCTATAACGGTGCACGGTGCACTCTTGGGTTCATTGCTACCGGAGGTTTCCCATGACCATCGACCACAAGGACAGGGCCAAGGTGCTCATCGAGGCTTTGCCTTACATACGAAGGTTTTACAACGCCGTCATTGTGGTGAAATACGGAGGCCATGCAATGGTGGACGAGACGTTGAAAAAGAACTTCGCCCTTGACATGATCCTCATGAAATACGTGGGGCTCAATCCCGTAGTCGTGCACGGAGGGGGGCCGCAAATCGGGAGTTTTTTGAAGAGACTTTCGATTGAGTCTGAATTTATAGACGGCATGAGAGTCACGGATAAACAGACCATGGATGTGGTGGAGATGGTTCTGGTGGGAAAAGTGAATAAGGAGATTGTGGCGCTGATCAACAGAAATGGAGGCCGATCGGTCGGGCTTTCCGGGAAGGATGGACAACTCATTATGGCCCGAAAAATGAAGTACTTTAAGAAAAGAGCGAATGATCAACCCCCGGAGATCATCGACATAGGGATGGTCGGAGAGGTCACCTCCGTTAACAACGAGATTCTCAAGTCTCTCCTGGAGGGCCGTTTTATTCCGGTCATCGCCCCCGTGGGCGCGGGGAGTAAAGGGGAGACTTACAATATAAATGCAGATCATGTTGCAGGTCACGTGGCCTCTTCTCTCAAGGCGAGGAAGTTGATCCTACTCACAGACACGGAGGGGGTGCTGGACAAAGACGGGAAACTTCTTTCCACCATCAGGATCGGAGAGGCAGAGAGGCTCATCGATGACGGAATCATTCGGGGAGGCATGATCCCGAAAGTGTACTGCTGCATGGATGCTCTTAAGAAAGGTGTGAAAAAGGCTCATATCATCGACGGCAGGAAGGACCATGCCATGCTGCTTGAGATTTTTACGAGAGTCGGCGTAGGTACTGAAATCCTAGTGTGAAAGAAAGAAGGCAGCCTGCCTAGCGGACGAGGGACGATTTACAACGCATAACAGACTACCGAATAACTTAGAGGGTGCCATGAATTCATCAGGATCATCGGAAAGTATTAAGGCTTTGGCCGACAAATATCTGTTCCCAACTTATAAGCGCTCCGTCGCTCTCGTCAGAGGTAAGGGCTGCAGGGTCTGGGACGATCACGGCAAGGAGTACCTGGATTTTGTGGGGGGTATTGCAGTCTGTGCTCTGGGGCACAGTTCACCGATTGTTACGAAAGTCCTGGAGGAACAGTCAAGAGAACTGGTGCATGTTTCCAACCTCTACTACACCAGGCCTCAGGCTGAACTGGCGAAACTCCTGGTGGAAAATTCCTTTGCGGATCGCGTATTTTTCTGCAACAGCGGCGCGGAAGCCAATGAAGCTGCGATCAAGCTAGCCAGGAAGTATGCGAAAGAAAAGTACGGTCCCGGAAGACACACGATCATCTGCATGGAAGGATCTTTTCACGGCAGGACCATGGCTACCCTATCAGCAACAGGGCAGGTGAAGGTCCAGGCAGGCTACGACCCTCTCCTTGAGGGATTTCGGTTTGTTCCCTTTAATGATCTTGAAGCCCTGAAACGTATTGTGGACGACTCGGTTTGTGCGGTCATGCTGGAACCGATCCAAGGGGAAGGGGGTGTTGTGGTCCCGCATCCCGATTACCTGAAAAGACTGAAAGATTTTTGTACCGCAAAAGGCTTAATGCTCATACTGGATGAAATCCAGACCGGCATGGGCCGAACGGGGCGCCTTTTTGCCCATGAACACTTTGGGGCGGCCCCGGATATCATGACTCTTGCCAAAGCCTTGGGTAACGGGCTGCCCATCGGGGCGATGCTAGGCACCGAGGAGCTGGGAACGGTATTCGGCCCGGGAAGCCACGCATCCACCTTCGGGGGAACGCCCCTGGTTACCTCAGTATCCAAAGCGGTCGTGACAAGCCTCCTGAAGGACGGATGGCTCGATCATTGCCGTGAGACAGGAGAATACTTCAGAACACGGTTGGCGGGCCTTATGAACACGCACTCCTGCATCAAAGGGGTGAGAGGGCTGGGTCTGATAGTGGGCTTAGAGCTTGATCGGCCCGGAGCGCCCGTTGTCGAGGCGTGTCTTCAAAAGGGATTTTTGATCAACGCGGCCCAGGAAAAAGTGCTTCGCTTCGTTCCTCCTCTTATTGTCGGGAGGGATGAGATCGACGGCCTCATTCAAACGCTCGACGAGATAATGGAACGGGCGTAACC
>JAFGDM010000146.1 GCA_016932115.1 Deltaproteobacteria bacterium
AAGCCGGTGTGCATTGAAGGAAACGAAAAGCATGCCGAATGGGAAATTAGAGACAAAGGATTGGTCATTGGACGGGGTCCTGGATTACCCCGCAACCATGCAGAGATCATTCGCCACAGGGAAGCTCTTTTATTCGTTGATCGAGGCGGCCTGAGCGGTTCCACGATTAACGGAAAAAGGGTTACCAGTAAGACTCTCTCGTTTCAGGCGACAAAACACAACTCGGAGAGACTATCATTCAGGTCATAGACAAAGACTTAAGTGAGCCTGCGAAGGCAGAGAAAAATATTCCGCTTATCACGACTGCGATTTCTCTTGATCATTTTAAGAGTCAGTTAAGGGGGTTTACCTCCGGAGCAGACACCCTCAGTAGGACAACCAAAGGAGGTAATTCGAGGGAGAACATCAAAATCGGTAAGCTCGCCAGGAATCTAAAGACCATTTATGAGATGGGAAATGCCATTAGCTCCATTAAGAACCTTGATGAGATGCTCGAGCAGGTTGCGGGAATACTTATGAATGTATTCCCGGAAGTCGAGAGGGTCTCGATCCTTCTCAAAGGGAAGAACACACCCTCGCGGTTTGAAACGAAAATCATTAAGGTGCGGAATGAGTCGGCGTCATGCCATTTTAAGTTGAGTCGCAGCATCATCAGCAAGTCGGTGCGAGAAGAGGTGTGTATTCTTGCGAACGATGCTCACAGCGATAGGCGCTTCGTCGCATCCGAAAGCATTGTGAACATGACAATCCGCGCTGTGATGTGCGCTCCTTTGATAAGTAAAGGCTCGGTTTTGGGTGTAATTTATGTCGACAACCGCAAGGTGCCGAATTGCTTCGACGATGACCACCTGGCCCTCCTTTCAGCCTTGGCCAAACAGGCTGCTGTTGCTATCGAGAATTCATTTCTCTATGAAGAGGTTCAGAGGGGATACCACGAGGCTATCCTTGCCTTAATGAACACCGTGGATGCCAAGGATTCCTACACTCGCGGCCACTCTCATAGAACAAGCCGGTATGCTTATGGAATTGCGCGTGAGATGGGGCTGAGCGAGGTGGATTGCAAGCGAATTAAGGTTGCCGCGGAACTTCATGACATTGGAAAAATCGGCGTCGGTGACTTCATCCTGGGCAAGCATGGCACGTTGTCGACCATGGAATTCAACACCATTCAAGCCCACGCTCTGGCCGGCGAAAATATAATAAGGCCTATCAGATACCTTAGGTTCGCTCTACCCATGATTAGGCATCATCATGAGCATTACGACGGCACGGGATATCCCGATCGATTGAAAGGGGATCGGATTCCTTTGGGTGCGCGCATCATTGCAGTAGCGGATGCATTTGATGCCATGACGACCCAGCGTACCTACAATAAACCTATGGTTTTAGGGGAAGCCTTGAAAAAATGTGCTTCCTTGAAAAGAAAACAGTTCGACCCGGTTGCTATCGACGCCCTCGGTCGCTTCGTGCACAAAGCCATGGGAATTAAGCTTGCAAAAGGTTCTCTAAGTTCTGAATCGTGTCATCAAACCAAAAGCCTTTTGGAATCTAATAAATTGTAACAATAAATTTAAATCAAAGTCATAGCGCAGCCGTCGGCCCGCGGATCGGATCCACCGATCAGATAGCCGGTATGTCGGTCGCGCAGAATGATTTGCCCCCGCCCGAACAAGACTCCGTCCCAGCTACTTACGCGCTCAATCACATGACCGCGATCCATGAGATCGCGGACGGTTTTCTCAGGGATGCCTACCTCCAAGGCCACCACGCCGCTTGCCGAGCCGCTGCCTATGCAGAAACGCGGCAGGTCAAGAACTGATTGGGGGTCGTAACCATTCATTAGTGCCAGGAACACCTGGAGATGCCCTTGAGGTTGCATGAAACCGCCCATTACACCGAAACTTGCGACAAGATAGGGCGGATCGTCACGGGTAATCATGGCTGGAATGATCGTGTGATAAGGCCGTTTGCGCGGGGCCAGCCTGTTAGGGTGGCCCGGATCAAGGCTGAAGTTGTGTCCGCGATTTTGGAGGGTAAAGCCCCAACCATGAGGGACAATGCCTGTTCCGAAGCCCATGTAGTTGCTGTTGATGAAGGAGCAGGCATTGCCGAACCTGTCCGCTACGGTGAGGTAAACCGTGTCGGAACCGCAGGTGGGGGCGCCGTGACTATGATCGAGGCTAGCCCGTGTGGGATGGATTTCCTTGCGACGATGCGCGGCGTACTCCTTGGAGAGCAACTCTTCAACGGGTACGCGTACCATGGATGGGTCTGCCACATACCACCTTGTATCTGCAAAGGCGAGGCGCAGAGCTTCGATTTCAAGGTGAAGACGATCCGGCGAAAGGGGATCGAGTGGCAGGTCGAAGCCTTCCAGGATGTTCAGCGCTATCAGGACCGTTATTCCTTGACCGTTTGGCGGGCACTCCCAGAGGCGCAACTCGTGAAAGGTGGTGCTGATAGGGGTATCCCAGGTAGAGGTGTGCGCTGCAAGATCCTCTAAGCTTATACAGCCGCCGGCCTTTTGAACGGTCGAAGCAATCGCAACCGCGATCTCGCCCTGATAGAAAGCTTCTTTGCCGCCCCCGGCAACCGCTCTCAGGGTCTTTCCCAGTCCTGGATTCCGGAAAATATTACCCGCTTTAGGTGCCCTACCGTCCAGAGTCATTTCCCGGCCGTTAAGAGCGGTGTGAAGCTGTTGCTCGGCTCCCCGCTGCCAGAAGTAAGCTGTAATGGGAGCAACCGGGAATCCTTCTTCAGCCAGGCGGATTGCAGGGGCCAGGACCTGGCCCACAGGAAGAGAGCCGTGCTGTTCAAGAAGATCACACCAGCCTGCGCAGGCGCCGGGAACGGTAATTGTGTAAGGGTGATAGGGTGGGAGGGACGACTCCCCGGACATTCCGGGGGTGTTTCTGATTTTTTCTATGGTTAAAGCGGCGGGTGCACGGCCGGAACCGTTAAGAGCGGTCAGGCCGGCGGTTTGAGCTTCATAGAACAGGGCGAAGCAATCCCCGCCGATGCCGGTGGAGGTTGGTTCGGTTACGCTGAGGGCTGCCGCCGTTGCCACAGCGGCGTCTGCTGCGTTTCCGCCTTTTCCGAGGATTTCCAAGCCTGCGGCCACGGCCAGAGGCTGAGAAGTTGCTACCATACCGCCGCTTCCCATAACGGGAGATCTCCGAGAAGGAAAAGTTGTTCCTCTGTCCATGATTTATAGCCTCATTTACGAATGTTCAGCTCGCCGGAGAAAAATACATTGAATATCCGGTTGCTTTCAAGTTGCTTATATCGTCCGTCTCATACTATATGAAATAATCATCAAAGGTAAGATAGTACAATTTCCGTAACAATTTAGCTGTTTGAAAAATCGCAAGCATCGTGGCCGCCGGCTTCATCCTTTCAAACAGCTAAATTGTTACCCGATTTTAAATAAAAAACTTAGGTGAAGCAGCGCCAATCCCGGAGATTAAGGATCATGAACATCGCATTCTTAGGGATTGTTTTTGCGGCTTTTGTCACAGCCGCCCTGGGCCAGATCAAATGGATCGGCGACCAGATATCCCCCATGGAGAGCCTGTCCAAGGGCGTGATCGACTCTGCTGCAGGCGCCGTGGAACTGGCTTTGGGCCTGATCGGTGTCATGACATTGTTCCTTGGTCTAATGAAAGTGGCTGAGGCCGGAGGCCTGCTGCGGATTGTCGCCTCTTTGATCCGGCCTGTCATGGTGAGGCTGTTTCCGGAGGTGCCTGCCCGGCACCCGGCTATGGGTGCTATGATTCTAAATTTGTCGGCCAATGCCATGGGCCTTGGCAATGCGGCGACTCCTTTCGGGATACGGGCCATGCAGGAGCTTGATAAACTCAATCCCAGGCAGGGAACCGCGACGGATGCCATGGCTCTTTTCCTGGCGATCAACACCTCAAGCATCACGCTGTTGCCGACAGGCGTCATTGCACTGAGAGCCTCGGTGGGGTCGGGCGACCCTGCGGGGATTGTCCCCACCACACTTTTTTCAACCCTTTGCTCTACGGCGGCGGCAGTCATTGCGGCAAAAGTCTATGGCCGATTTTTCCCAAACAAATCTGCCAATGCGGACGAAGGTGTCTCAGAAATTGATGAATACCATTCAGCAGAGAGCAGCGCAGAAACTTCCGATGATTTCAACAAAGCCTATCCTTTGTGGGTCAGTCTATCCGCCATCGGGATCTTCATAGCCATGATTCCCCTGGCGGTAATCTATGGGAGAACCCTCTCCCCATGGATTATTCCGTGTCTTATGATAGGTTTCCTGGCCTTTGGAGTGCTCCGGCGGGTGAAGGTATACGAGGTTTTTGTCGAAGGGGCCAAAGAGGGTTTTCAGGTCGCTGTGCGCATCATTCCCTATTTGGTTGCCATTTTGGTGGCTGTCGGTATGTTTCGCACAAGCGGCGCCCTGGAGTTTGTTGTGGACTGGCTCGGGCCCTGGACAGGGCGGGTGGGATTGCCCGCCGAGGCTTTGCCCATGGCTCTCATGCGGCCCCTTTCCGGTTCAGGCGCTTACGGGATTCTGGCTTCCATCATTCAGGATCCCGCCGTCGGCCCGGACAGCTATACCGGCTACCTGGTATCCACGCTTCAGGGGTCGACGGAAACTACCTTTTACGTCCTGGCTGTCTATTTCGGCGCCGTCCATGTGCGGCGCATCCGCCACACCCTGGCTGCCGCCCTGACCGCGGATCTTTTTGCGTTGATCGCAGCCGTTGTCGCCTGCGCATACCTTTTTAGATAAAAGGAAAAAATTCAGAGAAGAACGGGTCGCTTTCTTGCGCGAACTTGACTCTTCAGTGAGGAGTCATTACGTTTACCTCCGAAAAATGGAAAAAGCATGTCCCACTCCAGAACCTTTTCGATCCAGGGCAGGCACGGTTCTATTCATAACCGGCCTGTTTCTCCTCAATTTCCTGGCTAGATTCATTCTCGCCCCTCTAATGCCGTTCGTGCTACAGGAATTCAGCATAACCCATGCACAGGCAGGTTCGCTCTTTTTAATCATTTCCGTAGGATTTGCAGTCGCGCATTTCAGCTCCGGTTTCGTCTCATCCAGGCTCAGCCATAGAAAGGTCCTCATTCTATCCGGTGTAGCCGTTGGGTTCTCTCTGCTCGGTCTAGGGATCGCACGGTCCCTTTTGGCCGTGCGCCTGGCCCTTGTTTTGCTTGGGTTGTCTGCAGGTCTACACATTCCCTCAGCGTTTGCCACTATCACCGCAATGGTACAACGCGAGGATTGGGGAAAGGCCATGGGACTTCATTCATCGGCGCCCACTCTGGGCCTTGTTATCGGGCCACTGCTGGTCGCTGCGCTCGGAGGGTTGGTTTCGTGGAGAAGCCTCATCCTTTTCCTGGGCGCCTTCTGTCTTTTTGCAGGCATGGCCTTTCTCTTTTTCGGCAAAGGCGGAGATTTCCCGGGGGATGCGCCAAAACCCTCGTTGCTGAATCAGATCATTCGTGTGCCCTCTTTCTGGTTTATCATCCTTCTTTTTGTTATGGCCTTGGGAGGAAGCGTCGGCATCTTTACTATCCTGCCTCTCTATCTTATCACGGAGCATGGCATGGACGAGACGTTAGCCAACACGGTGCTCGGCCTTGCTCAAATTTCGGGTTTTCTTGCAACGTTCGGCGGAGGATGGTTTGCAGACAGAGCGGGACCGAAGCAGGCTATGGCGGTCCTTCTCGTGGCTGGAGGAGCGGCCAATATCCTACTTGGTATCTTAAGCGACATGTGGTTGCTGGCGGCGCTTTTTATTCAGCCCGCTCTTGTGGGATCTTTTTTCCCGGGGGCTTTTTCCGCACTGTCCAGGATCGTCCCTACCAACCTGAGGAGTGTGGTGGCTTCTGTTGCCATACCGGCGGCTTTTTTGATGGGAGTCGGACTGTTTCCTGCCATTTACGGCTTTCTTGGACAAACCCGTTCCTTCGGTCTGGGGCTCATCCTGGCCGGCTGTTTCATGTTTTTTGGTCCCTTCTTTGCCTTTGCCCTCAAGTTCGTCGAGCACGACCAAGAAGGGTGCTGACAGGGAAGTGAGACCTATAATACATTAATTTTCATATAGCCCAGGGCGTAGCAATTCAGCCTTTTGAAAAATCGCAAGCATCGGGGCCGCCGGCTTCAGTATTTCAAACAGCTAAATTTTTACGTTTTTTTCAGCCCCGTAAAATGTTGCGCTGCAAACCGCAGTGATGTGGAGTAAAAAAGAGTAATGCGACTCAAGATATTTTTATTGCTTTTCCTGTTCTTCCCGGCGCTCCATATGCCGGAGCCGGCCATGGCTCAGGAGAAAGCGGAGGGAAGCCCATATTTGCAATATCAGACAACCATCAATGGCCAACTGGACTCCTCCGTACGCCAAGTCCTGACAGAGATATCAGGTACCTTGGGGCTTGAGGAACGTCCTCCCTTGACTATGCAGCAGCTCATCAGAAGGGCCCAGGCGGATGTCGGCGCATTTACCCGGGCCCTGCGTTCTATAGGCTATTACGCTGCGGAGATATCTTATCGGGTTGATGACCGGCAAACGCCCATCCAGGTAAACTTCGAGGTCAATCCTGGTCCGCCTTTTGTTATCAGCCGGGTTGAATTTGAAAATCTCTCCGAGGATTCCACGAAAAACGTGACCTTGCCTGAACCTGAAAAGATTGGATTGGTTCGAGGACAAAGGATTCAATCGCCCGGGGTTTTGGCGGCCCGGAACGAAATCAATAAAATCCTGCGATCCCAGGGCTTTCCTTTTCCTAGGACTGATATCCGTGAAGTTATTATTGATCACGTGGATCACACGGCGAGCATATTTTTTTCCTTTGATCCAGGTCCGGCCGCGGTCTTCGGCGACACTCAAGTATCAGGACTTTCCAGGATCAAGCCCGAATATATTCTAGAAAGGATCCCGTGGAAAAAGGGCGATTCTTTTGAAGCGCCCAAAATGGATGATTTCAGAAGGAAACTCGCCACAAGCGGATTGTTCACACTTGTGGAGGTCAAGCATGCCGAATCTCTTGCTGAAAACCGGCACCTGCCCATTTTTGTTCAGGTGACGGAAAGAAAGCCCAGGACCATTCGAGCCGGAGCAAGCTATCAAACAGACATCGGCCCGGAACTGGAGGTTGGGTGGACACACAGAAACTTTAAAGGAATGGGTGAAAAGCTGGATTTCCGTCTGTCCCTTTCAGAGGTTTTGCAGTCCCTGGAGGGTGAATACGTGATCCCTGGCTTTAGACGGAAGGATCAAGGCCTTATTTTCAAAGCAGGATTTGTCAATGAAGAACAGGACGCTTATGATTCCACAAGCTTATACGCTGTTTCCATGCTCGAGCGGCAGCTTACCCGAGAACTGTCAGCAGGTGCCGGGTTGGGCTATCGACTGGCCAGGGTGAAGCAGCGGGATGAAGAGTCCGATCTGGGCCTGCTTTTTTTACCCGCAAGGGCTACTTGGGATAACCGCGACGACATCCTTGATCCAAGCCGGGGAATCAGGCTTAATCTTGAACTGACCCCTTTTGTGGATACGTTGAATACAGACACAAAATTTCTCAAGGCTTATGCAAGTCTTAGTAATTATCTGGAGCTTTGGCCTAACAAAAAAATCATTCTGGCCAACAGGGTTGCTATAGGCACCATCCCCGCGGGATCAAGATCAAAAGTGCCGCCTGATGAAAGATTTTATGCCGGAGGCGCCGGCTCCGTGAGGGGTTACTCCTTTCAATGGGCCGGACCTCTGGAGGATAACGAGCCCATCGGCGGATTGTCCCTTGCTGAAATTAATACGGAACTCAGGGTTAGGACGGCCCGGCGTCAGGGCTTGGTCTTTTTTCTGGACGGTGGGAGGGCTTATGATTCATCGTATCCCAACTCTGATGAAAAGCTGTTTTGGGGTTGTGGAATCGGATACAGATTTTATACGGACTTCGGCCCTATCAGGATGGATTTGGCCTTTCCCCTGAACCGCAGAAAAGATGTGGACGACAGGTTCCAGATTTATATCAGCCTGGGACAGGCGTTTTAATATGATGAAAAAATTTATAAAATATTTCTTTGGCGGACTGGCCATCCTAGCCGTCATCATTTTTTTGCTCGGGGGGACTTTCCTGGTCTGGATCCAGACCGGCCACGGTCAAAAATTCATTGAGAAAACGATTAACAAGTACGCCGTGTGGCAGGACGGTCTGCTTGTCGTTGAGGGACTGTCGGGCCGGATTCCTTTTGATATCGAGATACGAAAAATCCATATTCAGGATGTTAGGGGCGAATGGCTTACTGTTGAACACGCCAGACTCAAATGGTCCTTCAGGGAACTTCTTAAGCTAAATTTTCATATCCATGAGTTAGGAGCGGATTCTGTTTTTTTTAAACGCCTTCTTGAACCCAAACCCCGGCACAAGGAAAAGGAAAAAACTCCGTCGGAGGATATACAATGGTCCTGGCCTTTGCCTTCTTTGACCGTGGAGAAGCTGTATTTGCATAAGGCTCACCTGGCCGGTGATGTCTTGGGAGAGGAAGCCGGTTTTTCTCTGGAAGGCCGTTTGCATGCCAACAGACAGGGCTTCTCTCTGGCCGGCCTGCACCTGGTCCGGCTGGACAAATCCGAGACCAGGCTCCTTCTTTATGCATGTTTGACGAAGGACCCTGACCACCTGGACGTTGATATCGAGCTGTACGATTCAGCCACTCTTTCCTCATGGATTGACTATCCGGGGTTCCCGGGAATCATATCTTTGGACATCAAAGGCTCGGCTCCTCTTGATTCCTGGCAGGGACGGCTGGAACTAAAAGGACTGGAACAATTTTGGGCCGCCATTGATTTAAATATCGATAGGAGGAATAAGAACCTCCTTTCCGCGCAGGGTGAGTTTTTCATAAATCCGACCCTGATCCCTGAACCCCTTTCAGTTTACGCCCACGAGCCCTTTGCCCTGTTGATGAATCTCGAACTCGAACCGAATAAGATCATCCGTTTGGATGAACTCCTGTTATCTTCCCCGGCCCTGGACCTTGCCGGTCAAGCGAGCATCAATCCGGACGACTTGAAGATCAATGGCCGGGTTCAACTGAGCGTTCAGGATATCAGTCGCCTTATCGGCCGAGCAGACCTGGTTTCCCATGATCCGGCTCAAGTGGAAGCGACCTTTGAGGGACCTGTGACTGCAATGAAAACAGAGGCTGTTGTTACTTTGGGCAAGGTGGCCGGCCATGGATTCTCAGTGGGTGGGACAAAACTGGATGCCCTGGCGTTGGTGGGTGACTTAAACAAGGATTACCTTGTCATGACCTCGGGGAGTCTTTCATTGACAGGCCTTGATTATGTTCACTATCCCGGGCTTCCTGCAGAGTACCTTCTGGATTTTGATCTGAGCTATCTGCGTAATAATAAGCTGCTCATAGACAAGTTTGATCTCAGGAGCAAAGATTCTAAAAGCGGTATCTCAGGCGAACTTGATCTGGAAACCCTGACTTTTTCTTCCAGGATCGATCTTTTTCTAAAAGACTTTGGCCAATTTATTCCATTGGACCCTGCGAAATTTGAATTTTCCGGCGATCTGACCCTCAGTGCCGAGGCCAAAGGGAGTATCAAGAAAAACTTTTACACTCTTGAGGCACAGACTTTTTTGCAGGACTTTTCCACGCGGGATGAAATCATCAACATCCTGGCGGGCCAAAGTCCGACCCTTAAGCTCAGCCTGGAGATGGGAGATGACATGGTTTTGCTGATCCATGACTTGTCTCTAAGCACCCCGGAAATCAAGTTCAACGGACAGGGCTCCATGGCCATAGAGAAGGACCTGCTTGATTTTCAAGCTCAAATCAGGCTGGCCGACCTTTCCGACCTTGCTTCGGCCCTTGACCAGGATCTCAAGGGCGAGGTCCTGATTTCCGCCGGGATCAAAGGGAAACCCCTTAACCCCCAAATAGAGATGAAGGGTCTTGTCAACCATTTCAGGATAAACGACCTTGACCCCATGGATATCAGGGCAAAGCTCTCATCCGCTTATAGTGGTAAACTCCTGTCCGGAAATGTGGATATGAATATCATTCAGGCCGACCTGAGACTGGATATTTACACCGACTTTTCTTTGCGGGGGAAGAATCTGGGCCTTACAAACCTTTCCTCCCGGGGCCTTGGTTTGAGTGTCACAGCCAACCTGGCTATGGATTTGGAAACCATGCTGGCCGATGGAACAGTGAGGGCCGGGTCCTCTGATCTTGGTGAGCTTGGCCGGTTTTTGAACCTTGAGCTGCAAGGACGCGGTGAGACTCATCTTGCCCTGACCCGGGCCCAAGAGGGCCAGAACATCGCTTTCAGCCTGAAGGCCAATGATATTATCACTGAATTGCTGTCCGTGGCTCTTTTGGAATCTTCCGGAGAAGTTAAAAATATTCACACTCTGGGACTTATAAACGCCCATGTCTCCATATCCGGTGTGTCTGCCCCGAATGTCAACCTGAAATCCCTGGAAGCGCAAGTGACGGGGCGGGGCAAAGAATTTGATTTTAAAACCAGGCTTTCAGGACATGTTCAGGAAAACCTGGAACTGTTGCTGGCCGGGGATTATTCTTACGGCTCTGAAGCTCATGTTATAAACATAAGCGCCCTTGAGGGAACATTCGCCGATAAAGGTTTTCGATTGAAGAGTTCATTTTCTTTTAGTTACTCACCCACATTGTGGGATTTGACCCCTGTGGAGGTGGCTCTTGGTTCCGGTCTGCTGAGGCTTAGGGCCAGGATGAATCCTGGGGATATTGACGGCCGACTAAACCTCACAAGCCTGCCCCTGTCGGAAATCCCGGTTCCAGGACTGGAGCGCATTGAAGGCCTTCTTTCCCTTGATTTTCAGATACGGGGAGATCCGAATAAGCCTGTGGCGGTGGGCGACATCCGTATTGATGATCTTGTTTCTGCCTTTGAGGTGATGCAAGCATATAGGCCGATGAACATGAATGCCGCACTAAGGCTGGAGCAAGGCCTAGCCGTCATTGACGGCACCATTCGGGAAGATAATCTGACCCTGGCGGAGGTTCATTTGAAGGTGCCGATCCGGATCTCGGTTATGCCTGTTGATTTGAGCATCCCTGATCCTGTTCCCATGGACGGGAACGTCAACTCAATGATCAGGCTGGAAAAAATCGCGTCAATGTTTCTCACTCCGAATCAGATTGTCTCCGGGATCATGTCCGCCGACCTCAAGATATCCGGCACTCATGCCAACCCTTTACTGGAGGGCCGAATTCAGGTCAACCAAACATCTTATCAAAACCTTGAAGCCGGGCTTTATCTGGCGGATATCAAGATCCTTCTTAAAACAACGGAAAAAAGGATTGAAATCGAGGAATTCTCGGCCACGGATGGAAAGGCCGGCCGTCTGACAGGGGCCGGTTTTTTGATCCCGGATTTTGACAAGAAACTTCCGTGGTCCTTTGAGTTGAAGATTCAGGACGCTGAAGTCCTGCGCCATGAGCTGGCCCAGGTCAGCGTTTCAGAGGGCGCAATAAACATCACGGGCAATACGGATGGAGCCTCTGCGGCTGGGGTCATCACTTTCGGTCGAATCGAAGCCAGCCTGCCGGACAAAGCCCCGCCCGAGATTGCCGAATTGGAAGTGACTGAAATCAACAGGGAGGCGCCAAAGGATGCGCCGAAGCCGGAAAAATCCAAAACAGATTCTTATCCGGTAGATTTGAACATTGAACTACGTTTTCCGGCTGGTGTTTATGTCCGTGGTTACGGCCTTGACTCGGAATGGTCGGGAAATCTTAATATCAAGGGATCGGCCCAAAAGCCGGGGCTCCGGGGCAACTTGAAAGTTGTACGGGGAAGGTTGGTTTTTTTAGACCGCAGGTTCGACCTAAAGGATTCCTTTATTTTTCTGGATGGATCATATCCGCCGGACCCCACAGTTGACATTACCGCCTCATACCGTCAGAAAGATAAAGATATAACAGTCAAGGTCTTGGGACCGGCCCTCAAACCCGAGTTGTCGCTCTCCTCCAATCCACCCATGCATCAGGATGAAATCCTTGCCTGGGTGCTCTTTGGGCGCGATCTGTCGACCGTAACTCCTTTTCAGGCCATCAGCTTGGCCAACGCGGCCAGGGCTTTAGCCACAGGCGATACCGGCCCCGGGATTATGGACCGGATCCGATCCATAACCGGGATTATGGACCGGATCCGATCCATGGCCGGCGTCGACGACATCGATATCTCCAAGGATCCCGAGAAAGGTCATACCGAATTCGGCGTGGGCAAATATGTGCATGAAAAAGTATACGTCCAAGTCAAGAAAGGCACGGCTTCGGGAACGGAGTCGGTTTCCATGGAAGTTGAGCTCACCCCCAAAGTAAGATTGGAAAGCAGTTATGAAAGGGACGGTGCAGGCGGTGTGGGATTGTTCTGGAAACACGACTATTAATTGCATATCCTTCCAACAAAAAGTGGGAAAAGGGGGAGAATAATGAAGAAAGAGATAATCAGTTTTATAAAGACAAATCCGATATGCTGCCTTGCGACCGTCGAAGGTGACACACCCCATGTAAGACCCGTTGGTGTGTACAAGGCTGATGAAAGAGAAATACTTATTCAAGTGAGTACGGTTAAGGGCATGTATCGGGAGCTTGCGGAGAACCCGAAGGTTGAACTTTGCTTCAATGGAAACGGTAAAATGGTGCGCGTGAGCGGAATGGCCGAATTCGTCGAGGATCAGGCTCTTAAAGAGGAAGTTGTCAAGGCACGACCTTTCCTTAAACCCCTGGTAGATGCCCATGGTTGGGTAGCTATCAAGATCTTTCGTATGACAAATCCTGTGGCGACTGTGTGGTCCATGGCCACAAACTTCGAGCCGAAAGAATTTATCAAATTATGACTGGTTTGCGTTTTGGAAAACCGCGCTACAAACGGCGTCATATCCCATATAGACGGCATATATGCTTGGTGTGAGAATTTGAAAGAATCGTGGTTTGACAGGGACATTTCCTTATGATTTGCGTGCCGAACCTTGAAATTGAGGATCGGTCACTGAGGAGGTTTAAAAAAATATTTATGCTTTTAACATTAAAAAATGGTAATCTATCTATGGTGAGGGATGACCACGGGTCCAAGTTCCGGGATATGTCATTGCCCCGGGGCGTCAGGACGAGTTGTTCCAGAACCTCTAATCCTGTTTTCAGGAGCGCCGACATGATTGTGGCATCCCTCGCCTCAGACTCGAATTTTCTTTAATCACAATTGTTTCAAGAAGCTACCGGAGCAAAATCACCGTTCCTTAGATCATTCGGCAGTTAGGTGCTTTTTCATTAGGGATGGGTTTGCGTTTTCAAAACATCTCCCATATCTTACAAAACAACGAA
>JAFGDM010000147.1 GCA_016932115.1 Deltaproteobacteria bacterium
AGTACTTGACAAAAACAAATTACACGAACTCAGGTGGGCTCCTGCACGCGGCCAAAGAAGGAAGGCTGTGCGTATTTTCTGCGGATTCTACGGTCAATTCCGCTCCTTGCTTTCTGGCCATGTCAGATGTCAATGGCCTTATCCAGGGCCTTATAACGCAAACTCTAAAATGTCCACTGGAGCCAAGATTCTCATACCTAATATCTTAATATCTTATCGCACCCCGCGTCCTCTTCCTTTGCCAGATTTTGCGATATATTTTTCTAGTAATAATAATTGGAATGACATCCATTAAGAGCAAGATATATGCCACTCCCGATTCATCCCCATTTACCGGGAAGCAATCTCTAACGTCTTGAGATTTCGATCAAAGAGATTGCTGCGTCGTCCCGCCGCCCGCGGGACTCCTTGCAATGACATGAGGTTATGTCAGGCCATCAAGGAATCCTCACTTGCACGGCTATGCCCCTATTCGTTTCGGTGTTTCCTCTGACGGAAAGCCTGTGGTCTTTGGCAGGTCTGTTCTTGTGGACAGAAACAACGTCACACTCTTGGCCGCATTGAAGAACCCTGCAGCAAGCTGCAGGGAATGTTCTGCCTTCCGGCAGTGCTTCGCAGCGACCGTAGGGAACGCTGCCATTTTATAATTCGCTCGCTAACCCCGCAGCAAGCTACGGGGAATGCGCTCGCTATTGCGGTTCAAACAGATCGATGTGATGTTCCTCGTGAGCGTCTCAACCATCATTATCATGTCTATTCTGATCTTCGGGTTGAGCTGCATCATTACAAGGCCTATTCTCAATCTGGCCGCAGTCGTGAACCACATCAAGAAGACAGGGGAATTGCAGGAAATCACACTGCCGGAATATGATAATGAGACAAGCGTCCTCTAAAGGGCTATCAACAAAATGATCATTACTTTGAAAAAACTGATGGAAGAGATCCGGTTCAAAGACGAGAGGATTCAAAAGGAGAATGAGGGGAAGACTGCCCGGCCACGCGCTATTATCTCGCCAAATTGCCAGATTCTGCTGAATAAACGAGCGCCTCGGCGAGATATGGGCACGGCAGGAAACACTGCGCAGGTGCCGTGATGTTCAAAAACAGGGTCCCGTCATGTAAGCGGATATCCCGTGAAGTTATAGATTTCTTCAGCAAATGTGACGGTTTCCTAAAAAATCGGATTGAACCTACGGGGAATGCGCTCGCTATTGCGGTTCAGTTCCGCCTTTGACATGTTACATGTCATTGAAACGGAACAGGCAATTTCTCTTTCCGGGTTTTCCCATCCAATCAGGGAAACAGCCAAAGAGTCGCTGCCTGGAATGACACAGAAGCCTGGAAGAATTGACAGGCTGTTCTTGGCTCAAATAGATCCCGCTTCCCTGGCTTACCCTTTCAAAAGAAGTCTATCTTACTGAATTAGCGACACAATCTCTATGACACCTGGCTGGGAAGGGCTTGGCGACGCTCCTGGCACGCAACTTGCTTGCATCAGGCAAATCATTAAACAATCCCCCGTAACCCTTTGAGCTGTTTGTTCTCAAATTTAAGCTTTTGTTCTAAAAAAAACCTAAAAATACTTGACAAGTGCATTAGAAGCATATAATAAGCCGAAGTTGTCGAAGCCGCCTTAACAAGAAATAATGTGATTATGGGCGGTTAGAGCGGACCCCATTCCAATTTCGCACGGGGCGTTAAACCCGATGCGAAAAACCGGAGAAAGGAGGTGGTGCCTGTTTGACGGTGTCGGACGCATCCCCGTATTGAAGGGGATGTCTCTTTGTACAGACAAAGAGTGATTTTTTGAACCACTAACAGGAGGAAAATGGCATGAAGAAATTTGCAATAATTTTGCTGGCGCTCGGCCTTGTGGCGGCTTTTACCCTGCCGGCAATGGCCGAGATCAAGCCTTATGGCTCCATGAGGCTTGGGATCTTCTGGGAAAACCATGACTACGATAACAATGCCTATAACCCGGGTTGGACTAATGATAATGACGACAGCGGGATAATGATGGACATTTCCGACATCAGCCGTTTCGGGGCCAAGGGTACGGTCGGAGAGATCTTTGGCCACATTGAGCTTGGCCTTATAGGGCAAGAAAACGCTACTGGCTACACAGCAGCGATGGACAACCTTGAGGTGTACACCCGGCTTATATATGGTACATGGGATTTTGGGGGTGGCACTCTCACTGTTGGCCAGGACTACACGCCCATTACCTTTATCTCTAACCAGGAAGGCCCCGGTATTTTTGACGATAACAATGTCCAAAGCTACGATCTCCAGAACGCCTTCATCGGTGTGGGTTGCCTCTGGGACAGCCGCGTCCCTCAAATCAGGCTTAACCTGGACAATGGCCTCTACGTGATGATTGCACAGCCGGACGATCCTGAACCGGCGGGGGCTGGCAGAACGGCAGGCGGTGATCGTGATGCCAACCTGCCTAAGATGATGGTGGGCTATGATTACAAGGCCGAAGGCCTCTTCATTTCGCCCGGTCTCGCGTACCAAACCATCGACTACAACGATAAGGCTGTTGGCGGATCGTTTGATGACGACATCACTGCCTGGATTGCCTTTGTAAAGGCCACACTTGACCTCGGGGCTGTGAATTTCAAGCTTGCCGCCCATTATGGTGAGAATCTGGCCAATTATGCCATCTCCGGTCGGACAAACCCTTACAATGGGGGTGTTAACGCCGCGGCCGCCTATGTGAAACCGGACTACTCAGTCGAGGACGCAGAATGCTGGGGCGGCTTCATCCAGGCTGCCTTCCCCATTGATCCATACACGCTCAGGCTGGGCTGGGGCTATTCGTCATCACAAGTCGATAATATCGGCGATCCTGATGGAGATGGCCTCAATAATACCAATGAAGACGAGCTGATGGGCTTCTTTGTCAACTTGAAGATCCCCATCACGGACAACTTCTCTGCCACACCCGAATTTGACTACTGGGATGGCATGAAAAATGAGGAAAACCAAGACGATCCTGACCACTGGTACCTTGGCATACTGTGGCAGATGGACTTCTAGTCTCTTCCCTTGTTAACCGGTAACATCAAAAAGCCCCGGGATTTCCCCGGGGCTTTTTTTGTGCTTTTTTCCGATCAGGATTTCTCACCCCGCCTTGGGCGGGGTTCAAAATGACAATGGGGACTGGACTATTACGGAATGTGGCTTGCGAGGTATTAGCGTGCTGAGCCTGGCTTGGCAAGCTCGTAGGCCATAATTGAACTCGTTCCGGCGGTGACAAGGGTCCCTTTTGAATGCACAGAAGCCACAACCACCTCGTCGATTCCGTCCGAATCAATATCACCAATAGCATAATCGCTGATGTAGCCGGATATCTTTGGGATCTGCAGTATCTTAACCAGCCCGTGGTCTTTGAAAGAAAGGCATACTATTCTTCCACTGCTGAACGTGCGGTATGTCGCAAACAACCTTCCCAGGGAGCCCTCGTTACTTGCCACAATCACTTCTTCTTTTCCGTCTCCGTTCACGTCGCGGGCATAGATCCGCTGCGGTAGATAGAGATGCTCTACGGTCCCCCCTCGGCCAACGTCCGGGTTGATGTCAAGGTAATTCATGCCGCCGCCGTACGGTTCGTCGCTCTTCCATTCCTCCCCGCCGGAAGAGCCAAAAAGCCGAATGTGATCATCTTCGTCAAAGGCGATGATCGTCTCACCTGCCTTGCCCATTATATCACCAATGGCAAATCCAAAGACGTTTACGCCTTTGGGCAGCCGGATACGCTCTTGTGGCTCATACCTGCCATTGAGCCAGGCAAGCCGATGAACGCCGCCCACAAAGGGGTCCTTCATCGTGCGTCTCTGCCCGACAAGCACCTTGCCTAGATCAGGCATCTCTATTACGCGGTAGTACCAGGGGTCCCCCTCGCTTACCGGCCTGAAATCATCCCCGTTTGATTCCAGCACGAATGAATCGAGGCTCTGCCCGGACCCGGAAAGGGACGTCACAAATATCTCCGCAAGCCCATTTTCGTTGATGTCGGCGACATCCACGCCAATAAACCTCTGATGCCTCTTTCCGGATATCTCCTTTATCTTCAAAAACCTCTGGCCCTCAAACCGGTACACGTAAAGATCACGGTCCGTTATAAATACAACCTCTTTCTTGTCATCTCCATCCAGATCGCCAATCGCTATCCCCTTGATCCGGATCTTGAAATTCTGGCTTTTCCAGTAGCCTGCTGATGCCATAGGGCCTGCTTCGTCCCGAATTTCTTCAAAACCGGGCCCTGCTGTCCGGGCCGCCTCTTCGCCTGGAGCCTGCGCCTGGCCGCTCGATTCGCCGGCCAGGAGGGTTTCCGGATGGGCATAGATTGCACGGTGCTCCTCAGGCTCTTTAACCGGCTGCCGGACGGCGACAGAACGGCCGAAAAACTTCTCATTTATTTCCGTTGCGAAAAGATTGACCTGAGGAATGACATCGTCAATTTTCTCACTCTGGTTATAGTAGGTAAGCGTCGGTTTTTTCTCGTGCACATCCACCAGCCGGGCATCGAGGCTGACGCTGTTTCCAAAGATGGTAACACTTCCAAACAGGACATAGTCAGCCTGAAGCCTCGCC
This sequence comes from Deltaproteobacteria bacterium, assembly GCA_016932115.1. Classification (GTDB taxonomy): domain Bacteria; phylum Desulfobacterota; class DSM-4660; order Desulfatiglandales; family HGW-15; genus JAFGDM01. The sequence goes on from JAFGDM010000147.1 coordinate 4,600, forward strand.
CCTATAACCCGAGCGGTCTTTTCATTGAGCGGCACGGCTAGATCCTGAAGAGCGTGATTCGTGTCTTTTCTGTCAACCACCGCGGTATTTTCCCATGACAAACGCGACGTGAGCATATCAACGATGCCTTCCTGCAGGAATGAAAGATCGATTTCCGCATTTATCTTGAATGGCACGATAACTACACGGTAAGATTCGTCAGTGGCAACTGCCCCGGCGCTAATGATGAGCGAGAACAACACCAGTAGCAATCCGGACAGCCTTTTTTGTACTTCCCTTTTCAATCTTGAACCTCCTTAACAGCTTAGCTTTTTTGGTGCCTTTCCTGCGTTGAACCTAACAGGTGGCCGTCTGGTGGTCAATACAATAAAATCACGAGGTAATGTATGCTTGATAGTTTGGCAATTTCCTTTTTCCAAGCGGCGAAGCCGCGTTACATAAAATAAAATCGCGAAGCGATTCCCGGTGGATTTTATAATTTGTACTGAATGCCGAGGGCCATGACCATATCCTTTTTCTCCAGTTTTATGCCGGCGGTCGTTGTTTCTCCATCGTAAAACACCATTAAAACGCCGAAGTTCAAATTCAAGCCGAAAGTAGCTTCATAGGCTACCCCGGCTGCCAGAGTATGCGCATCCAGCTGAGGAGCCTCTATGGACATGTTATCCGGATCAATTCCGGTTTCCGTGTACATGTATCCCAGACTTCCCTTTACTCCGGGGTTAAAGGTATATTCAAGCGCTATACCCATATCATAGCCATTAGACTTCTGGGTCTCGTCGGCCGTTGTCAGGCCGACGTCATCCCAGTTCGCATCTTTGTTGAAGTAGTACGTTAAGTTTGCTTCAGCTCTGACATTGGGCCGAATGTTACAGGCAATGCCAAGGCCGAGCAGGGGAGGAAGGTCTCTCTTTCTCTTTGAACCATTTGTTATGCCGTTGATATCATCTCTCCTTTCTTTGGTTTCCAAATCAAGACCGGTTTTGGTTTCGTACCTGACCCCTATGTTGAGTTCCTTTGTCGGAGCAATATTTACGCCTGCAATGCCCCCCAATCCATCACCTCTTTCCTCGTAGTCTACCGAATAGGTCGTATCGGGGACCAGGGGGGTTGTAGCGTTATTCAAAATTGCATAGCCTTTCGTATCTATTTGTGCGTCTATATATCTTATGCCAATGGACGCAGATACCGTATCACTTAGCGCGTAAGCGCCTCCCACGGTGAAACCGTAATACAAAGATTCACCTTCCATACGTTGACTCTTGACATGGTTGAACTTGCCGCCCGATCCCAGTATGATCCCATTACCAATAGCCAATGTCGTTGCAGAACCTCTTTCATAATCTACAGTCCCTCCGCCACAGGGTATGGTAACGGCTGCAAAGGCTGCCCATCTGTGCCGCGTGTAAAGAGCAAACAGGCTGGGCACAAAATCAGGCTCATCAGTGTCGTACTCTATGCCACCTACCGTATTCGAATAATCTTTTAGAGCATACTGACCGGATATGCTCAGGTAAAGCCCGTCCTCCATCTTTACCACACCAGCAGGGTTGTAGACCACTGCATCCGCTGAATCGGTTGCTGCGTTCCTGTTGAGGGTTCTAACGTACTCCGCACTGAAATTGTGTTTATTGTCTATCCCGCCTGCAAGAAGGGGGGTAGTTACGGAAAAAATCAGGCATAAGATGCACATGAAACGAATAAGCGCTTTCATGGGGTATCTTCCTAACCCGGATAAACCGGAAATCCGAAGCGCGTGCTGTTTTCAAGGCGATAGCCGCAAATTTGAAAAAGTATTAAATATCAAATGTTCCAAACTAAAGCAACTGAGCTTCAATCCAATTAATTATGGTGGTATAATCCCTTTTTTCCAAAACAGGTGATCGATACTGCTGAAATATGACGTCAATTTTGATAAGAACATTATTGAAGAACCCTGCAGCAAGCTGCAGGGAATCTTCGACCGTAGGGAACGCTGCCATTTTATAATTCGCTCGCTAACCCCGCAGCAAGCTACGGGG
>JAFGDM010000148.1 GCA_016932115.1 Deltaproteobacteria bacterium
CCACCCCGAATACTCTTCGTTTTGCAGTTTTAAGAGGGACCCCCATGCCTGATGCTTGCGATTTTTCAAACAGCTAAATTGTTACAACTTTTCAAATATGTTCGGCTGGTCTTTCCCTTTTCCGAAGAGGCGGCAGAGGAGAGGTTTGCCTATTTTTTCATAACCCGATCGTTTCGCGGAAGCGCATGCAGTTCATGTTATCGTTGTTGTGGTCCAAGAAGGCGATTTTCCTTATGCTGCGGTAAGCCTTTTCTCTGGCGCCTTCCAGCGTAGCGTCCCCGGCAACGACATGAAGCACTCTGCCCCCAAAGGTGACAAGACCCTTCTCAGCATCCTGGTCCACTCCGGCAAAATACACGGCGACTCCCTTGCCGATCTCATCAAGGCCGACAATCCGGTGCCCCTTGCCGTAGCGAGCCGGGTAGCCCTTGTTCCAGCCCCTGGCAGCCTTGGAACGACCTTCCATGGCAATGACATCGACATAAGACTGGTCATTCCATACCTGTTTGACCTGGTCCAAGCGGCCCGCCCATGCGGCCATGCCTATTTCAAAAATGTCGGTGCTCAGCTTGCGGGCAAGCACTTCCCACTCCGGGTCTCCGTGTCTCACATTGATTTCAAAAACATCCAGGCTGTCATAAGGGTCCAGGTTGAGCCCAAAATAAAGAACGCCCCGATAATCCCAGCCTAGGTCATTGTAAATCGCGTTTACTGTTGGGTTCACGATCTCTTTGATAATCCGGTTGACAAGCCATGGGCTGAGAAGCTTGTGAGGGCAATAGCATCCTGTGCCTCCTGTGTTGAGGTTGCCTCCGAACTCCCGGATGGAGTCATGGTCATCGGGGTCAAAAGCGGGCTTGTAGTCCTGAGCGAACATCTTTAACGGCATCACGTGTTTTCCATCGAGGTATGCAAAGAAGGATATCTCGGTGCCGTACTTCCTCTCCTCAATGACAACCCGTTTTCCTGAGTCTCCGAATATTTTTTCCACCATGATTTTTTCAACGGCTGCTTCCGCATCCATTGTATCTTCGCACACAATGGCTCCCTTTCCTGCGGCCAGACCGTTCGCCTTGACGACGACCTGGTAACCGATGGCACGCACGTATTGTTTGGCTGCGGCGGGATCGTCAAAAATGCGGTATTCAGGCTTTGAAACGCCGATTCTTCGCAAAAGGTCATTGGTAAAGGCGCGATCGCTTTCGAGCTTGACGAAGGCTTCCTTGGGCCCTACGGTTTTGACGCCTGCTTGGTTAAGGACATTAACCAGGCCTTTTTCCAAAGGATTTTCAGAGCCCACATCGACCAAATCGACGCCCTTTTCCAGGCAGAAGTCGGCGACTTTTTGAAAGTCTTCGAGCTTTACGGGCTCGATAAGGCCGCGTTTTCCCTTAGGGGTGTGCAAAACCCCGGGATTGCCCGGTGCAAAATAGACTTTGTCCACATGCCGGCTGTCCGCATAGGTGTCGGCAAGGCAATGATCCCTGCCGCCGGAACCGTAAACGAGCACTTTCATGATTCTACGTCCTTTATTGATGCACAATTGCTGATTGGTATAGCCGGGGCGCTAAAATCTGTCAAGGAAGAGAGGCATAGTTTTTTATTGTCAAGCCTCCAGTTTTGCGCTTTAATGGGTTCTAAGCTTATGATCTTCAATGATTTCTGACTTACACTCAGAACGTCCCTTTCATCGGATCTCTTGGAGGAAAACATGAAGGTACCCGTGCTGCTCGTTCCGGTGTGCCTATTTCTCTTTTTTTGCAGTTTTGGCTGTTCACGGGATGATGAGCCTTCAGGGCTCCCGCCATCGCCAAAGGTAGTCCAGGCAATAAAGCCTTTTGCGGAACCAAAAGAAGCAAAGGAGGCGGAGGAGAATAAAAACCCGGAGCTGTCCGGAGATGAAAAACCGGCTTGGCCTCACGATAAGCCCCAGCCTGAAACAATGGATCTTGCGGCGCAGGAACAATCGTCGGCGGATAAACCTGACCTTTATACGGATGGAAAGCCCAAAATCCCTGAACCTGAAAGACTGGAAGACCCAGAACCAGGGGTTTATATCGTAACGAAGGGCGATACCCTAACGAAGATCGCCGCTCGTCAGGAGATTCTGAAGGATCCCTTGAAATGGCTTATTCTTCTGCAGTTGAACCTGGACAAATTGGATGATCGGTCCACGGGAGCCGATATTGCGGTTCGTGAGCTTCCGGAAGGGATGAAACTGCGCTTTATAACCCCCGGGGAGGCCAAGAAAGAAGTGAAAAAACCGTCAGGGCCCGTGTGGGCCGTGAACGTCATATCGGGCGCTGCCATGGAGGAAATTGTAAATCCGGCGGTCATTTTGACCAAAAAGGGTTATCCGGCCTACATCACCCGCGCTCATGTGAAAGGGAAAGAGTACCTCAGGCTGCGAGTCGGCTTCTTTGGGAGCAAAAGTGAGGCTCGTGAGCAAGGAGATAAGATTAAGAAAATCCTCGGATTTAAGGACTCCTGGGCAACCAGGGTGGACGGTGTAGAATATGAGGAAGTGGCAGGGCTTTTGAAGACTCCGTGAGATCCTATGGAAAAGAAAAGCGTTATTCTTGGGGTGACGGGCGGGATTGCCGCTTATAAGGCGGCGGAATTGGTAAGGCTCCTAGTCAAGGCAGGGGTCGAAACCAAAGTCGCCATGACTCAAAACGCCACCAAATTCATTTCGCCTCTGACCTTTGAAGCGCTTTCCGGGAACAAGGTCGTCTCCGATATGTGGGATGCAGGAAACGCCGCCATGGATCACGTCCACTGGGGACAGGAGGCCGATCTGGTTATCGTCGCTCCGGCTACGGCCGACTTCATTGCCAAGATGGCCCATGGCTTGGGGGATGACTTTTTATCCACCATGGTGCTGGCCGCATCAGCGCGAATTCTGTTGTGCCCTGCCATGAACAGCCGGATGCTCCTGAACCCTATGACGCAAGCGAACCTGGGTACACTGAGAAAACATGGTTACATAGTAATGGAGCCGGGGGATGGGGGGTTGGCCTGCGGAACAGACGGCCCTGGAAGGCTTCCGGAACCGGAAGATATTATGGAAGAGGTAAGAAAATTGCTCTCACCACAGGACCTTGCAGGGTTGAGGTTCTTGGTGACGGCTGGCCCGACCATCGAGCCTCTGGATCCGGTGAGGTACATGACCAACCGCTCGAGCGGACGCATGGGATATGCCATTGCAAGAGGCGCTAGAATGAGGGGAGGAGATGTCATCCTTGTAAGCGGACCGACACAACTTGTCCCGCCGAGAGGGGTGGTCTTTGAAAGTGTGAATACCGCTGAAGAGATGCGGCGAGTGGTGCTGGACAGGTGCGGGAGTGTCGACGTGATCATCAAGGCCGCCGCCGTGCTGGATTACAGGCCCAAGGAAAAAGCGCCTCAAAAAATGAAAAGAAAAGGGGACAGACAAACGCTGGAACTCATCGAAAACCCGGATATCCTAGCGGAACTGGGACGTGATAGAGTTTCGGGCCGGCGGATTTTGGTGGGGTTTGCTGCAGAAACCGAGGATCTTCTTGCCAATGCCAAGGGAAAACTGCAGAGAAAGAACCTTGATATGATTGTGGCCAATGATGTTTCACGCCATGACGCTGGTTTTGAAGTGGATACCAATTCGGTGAAAATACTTTATCGGGACGGCCGGATGGAGGAATTGGGATTGATGCCCAAAGAATCAGTTGCAGCCGGGTTGCTGGACAGAATAAAGGAGATGTGGGAGAAAGGGACGTGAATCCCGCTCTGGAGTTAAAAGAAATCGTGGGCCAGGTCAAAAGGTATTTGGCAGCCGGTGCTGAGATGGGTCTTGATCCTCCAAGCTTTTCCAAAAATGTTCCGAAGTCTCAGGGGAAAAAGCCGGTCCGACTCGATACCCTGGAAGCGTTGAGAGACTATATCGGCGACTGCAAGCGGTGTAAGCTTTCGGAGGGTAGGGCCAACCTTGTTTTCGGAGAGGGATCTCCCCGGGCGAGGCTTGTTTTTGTCGGCGAGGGGCCTGGAAGGGATGAGGACGCCGCAGGCAGGCCCTTTGTAGGTGAGGCGGGAAAGCTTCTCACCCGAATTATTGAAAACGGCATGGGCCTTAAACGGAAGGATGTTTATATTTGCAATGTGGTCAAATGCCGGCCGCCTAAAAACAGGGTGCCGGAGAGGGATGAGGTGGAATCCTGCCTTCCCTTTCTGAAGCGACAGATCGAAATCATAAGCCCTGATGTTATCTGCGCACTCGGAGTGACGGCTGCTCAGAATCTATTGGGCAGGCCGTTTGCGATGAACCGTGAGAGAGGTAAGTGGGTTTCTTTTCAGGATATCCCGATGATGCCGACCTATCATCCTGCGTACCTGCTCCGGAATGCGTCGGCAAAGCGGCAGGTCTGGGAGGACGTGCAAAAGATCATGAAGCTCATGGAACTGGAGGTAAAAAATTAATGTCAAGAAGAGCAATGATCTGTTTCCTGCCGATGATCATGAGCGCAATCATGCTTGTCTTCGGTATTGCCTGGCCCAGAGAGAGGCACGCATTGATCATGGATGTGGAAGGTGCGATCAATCCGGCTACGGCAACGTTCCTGGAACGGGGTCTTAATGAGGCAGGAAAACAGGAGGCTGAACTTGTCATCGTGCGCCTGGATACGCCGGGCGGGCTGGTGAGTTCCATGAGGAGCATGGTCAAGGCGATTATGAACTCACCGGTTCCTGTCGTCGTCTATGTGTCGCCGAAGGGAGCCGGCGCAGCTTCCGCAGGCGTCATGGTGACGGTTGCCGCCCATGTAGCCGCCATGGCGCCCGGGACCAATATCGGTGCGGCCCATCCCGTTGGCGCGGGAGGCCGTGAAATCGACAAGACCATGTCTGAAAAGGTAGTCCATGATATGGCTTCCTATGGCAGGAGCATTGCTCAGGAAACGGGAAGAAATGCGGACTGGGTTGAGAGAGCCATTCGCGAAAGCGTTTCAATCACAGCAGAAGAAGCGGTGGAGAAAAACGTTGTTGACTTAGTCGCAACCGACATCGACGACCTGTTGAAACGCATTGACGGCCGGGAGATCACCCTCAAAAGTGCCAAGGTTGTCTTAAATACCAAAGAACTTGCGAGGAGGTCCATTGAGCCGGGCATCAGAGACAGAATCCTCAGAACGATCAGTGATCCGAACATCGCCTATATTCTCATGATGATCGGACTGGCAGGGTTGTACTTCGAGCTGTCACATCCCGGGGCCGTTTTCCCGGGTGTGATCGGCGCCATTTCCCTTATTCTTGCTTTTTACTCCTTTCAGACTTTGCCGGTGAACTATGCCGGCCTCCTTCTTATTGCACTGGCCGTTGTCCTTTTTATTGCCGAGATTATGATTTCAAGTTACGGAGTGCTTTCTTTGGGCGGGCTTATTTCCTTGACTCTGGGATCGGTTATGCTTTTTGAAGATGTGGGCGTTTCCTTAAGACTCATGGCACCTACCATCGTCCTGATCGGAGCATTTTTCGTGGTTGTATCCACACTGGCCTTTCGTGCATACAGGACAAAACCCAAGACCGGAATTGAAGGAATGATGGGAGCAACAGGTGTTGTGAAGCAGGCCCTCGATCCGGAAGGACTTGTGTTCGTTCGCGGCGAATACTGGCATGCGGTGTCAGGGGAAAGACTGGAACCGGGGGATAAGATCCAAGTGGAGAACGCAGACGGGCTTATCCTCAAGGTTAAGAGGGTAACTAAAATTGCGTGAAGATAGGATCATCGGACATTGGAAACTGGACATGAAGAAAGGGGGATAGAGCATGTTTTATATTCTTGCGCTGGTTCTTATCATTTTTTTCCTGGTGTCGGCCATCAAGGTTTTGCGGGAATACGAACGGGGCGTGATTTTCAGATTGGGCCGTGTCATCAAGACCAAGGGTCCCGGATTGATCATCCTCATCCCGATCATTGATAAGATGGTCAAGGTGAGTCTTCGACTGGTGACCATGGATGTTCCGCCTCAAGATGTAATCACGCGCGACAACGTTTCCGTCAAGGTGAATGCAGTCATTTATTTCAGGGTGATGGATCCTACCAACGCGACGATTGTGGTGGAAAACTATCTGTTTGCCACGTCCCAGCTCGCTCAGACCACGCTTAGGAGCGTTTGCGGCCAGGTTGAACTGGATGAGCTTTTGGCAGAAAGAGACAAGATCAACACCCAGCTTCAGGAGATCCTCGATAAACACACGGATCCATGGGGAATCAAGGTGACCACCGTGGAAGTGAAACACATCGATCTGCCCCAGGAGATGCAGAGAGCAATGGCACGGCAGGCTGAGGCTGAAAGAGAAAGGCGGGCCAAGGTAATCAACGCAGAGGGGGAATTCCAAGCGGCGGCGCGCCTGGCTGAGGCGGCCGGGATTATTGAGGTACACCCCCAGGCGCTTCAGTTGAGGTATCTCCAAACCCTGAAGGAAATATCCACTTCGGGGAACTCTACGACCTTATTCCCCATCCCCCTGGATCTTTTCAAGCCGTTCTTTTCAAAACGCGAAAAGGACGCATAGTGTAAGCCGAACAAAAAAGCCGGGCCGCGGGTTGTCGGGTCGTCCGGCCTGAGGGAAGATGACATTTCTGTTTGAAGTTTTATATCAGACTTTAAGGAGCAAGCTCTTATGGAAGAAGACGTGAAAAAAGAAGACACAGAAAAGACGCCGGAAGATATTCTGGAAAAGCCGCTTGACAAGATGACGGCCACCGAACTGAGGGAATTCGTTTTGAGTAAGAATCTTGAAGGCTTGACAGGCGTTCATGCCATGAAAAAGGAAGAGCTTCTGAAGGCCGTCAGAGAGGCCATGGGGATCCCTGACGAGGCGCCGCCAAAAAAATCAAAGCGGACGGAGGGCAGGAAGGAATTAGACGTCAAAGAAATCAAAAAAAAGATTATGCAGCTAAAGGATCGGAAAAAGGAAGCCCTCTCTAACAAGGAAAAGAAGAAGGTAAACGTCTTGCGCCGGCGCATCAATCGCCTCAAGAAGAGAACCAAGAGCGTTGCGAAGGCTTAAGCCGGCGCGAATAGTCTTTCCCTGCAGGCTCAAGTTTTGAGCCTGCTTTTAGTTGTGAAAGGGAGCCGGAGTCATGAAAACGGTCGCCGTCATCCCCGCTGCAGGCGAAGGTGTGCGGATGGGTACCGGACTTGCCAAGCAATTCATGGAAATGGGGGGAAAGCCCTTGCTTGCTCTGACCCTTGATAACATCGAGCGTTGTTCGGCCGTGGAAAGTGTTTTTCTGGTAGTTCCGGCAAACAGGGTTATGTACTGCAGAAAAGAAATCGTAGACCGCTATGGCCTAAAGAAAGTTAGAGAGATCGTTCCCGGAGGCAAAAGGCGCCAGGACTCTGTGAGGCTGGGTTTGGAAGCGGCTCAGGGGGACATCGATTTTGTGCTGATTCATGACGGGGTGCGCCCCTTCATTCATCCTGAATTCATAGCTCACATCATCCGGACAGCCCTTAAATATGGGGCGGTCATTCCCGTCCTGCCGTTGAAAGAGACTGTCAAAGAGGTCGGCGAGGACGGCCGCGTGGTCAGGAGCATTGAAAGAGGATCTCTTCGACTAGTGCAGACACCGCAGGTATTCCGCTATGAGGATATTCTCTCGGCCCACCGCCGTGCGGCATACGAGAACTGGCAGGAGATGACCGATGATGCGCGGCTCATGGAAAGGATGGGCATTCCTATAACCGTCGTTGAAGGGCTGGAAGAGAACATCAAGATAACGACACCCTATGATTTGGAACTGGCGCGGTTTATTCTCAGGAGAGAACAACTTCATTACGAGAGCACTGAAATCATGTGCAAAAGATGATATTATTAAATTTTCAGCTTTAGGCCCTTAGGGCCTTGGAAAAAACAACATGTTGTCAATGGGCAGATTGAGCCACCAGGTTGAGTTCACCAAGAAGCTTGAGCA
>JAFGDM010000149.1 GCA_016932115.1 Deltaproteobacteria bacterium
CTAGATAGGTTTGCTTGACTTTCGCCTTGTTAGAGAAATCCCAAGAAATCCAGAGTTCCTCTATGGAGCCTGAGGGTCCACGGAAGTATTGCGCATCAAGTCCATCGGCTTCTCGAACCAGCACGATCCCTTCCCTTATGAGCCTGTCAATCGTCTTTCCAAGCTTATGATCTGGGGTCTTGACAAACTTCAAATAAAGAGGGCCAGCATTGAAACGACTGTAGGCGTCAGGCATTCTGTCCAAATTCAGCTGAGAAATGAAGTCAACTTGGTCGTGGTGCTGGGCAGAAAGTCTTCCTAGCGCTTTCTCCATGATTTTTCCATACTTCTTGGGAGCCTCATGATCGATCTCCTGCTGCAATGTAACCAGGGACTCGATGGCGTCATGCTTTGTTACAGACACATCCATAAGTCCGCTAATAGCACTGATCAAATGCTCGCTGTCGCTAACGGCAAAATGCGTCCAACAACTCACGAGGTTACGAAATCGCTCGTGAATCTGCAGCAGAAGACCCTGCTCTTTTTCCACTATCCGGCCCCAATTCTCATTCAGGTTTATGAGCGACACCATGTCGGCCTGGAACCTTGACAGCGTATTGAAAGCGCTCCTTTCCAACTGGACCAACTGGTAGAAACCCGATCGGTGGAGCTCCATGGCAATGGCGTGAAAAAAGTTATCGCGAAACATCCGGCGACCGTTCTCCGTCATCTCCGAAACGGGGATAAGCTTGCTATGCTTGCTGCCCACTCTCAAGACCTCGGTTTAAGACTTTCTTTGACAATGTCTGCAGTGATAGCTTCAACTCCGTAGCTCATGGCTCTCACAACAGAGCGGCGAATAATCTGCTCCAGTTCTCTGAAGTTGCCAGGGAATCGGTGATCCCGAAGGATCTCTATCGCGGCTTTCTCAATTGCACCGACCGCACGCGGTTTTTTGCCGCGCTTCGGATTGATCTTTGGGTTTTGGAGCACGAAGTCCACCAGCCGCTCCAGGTCACCAATCCTCTCACGCAGCGGAGGGATGGTGACGGTGAAGCCAAGTCTATGGTGGAGGTCTCTACGAAAAGTGCCCCGTTCGACCTCTTCGGCCAGTTTCCGGTTGGTCGCCGCAACAATAAAGGTTGGCACATAGATCCCTTTTCTGGTCCACCCTGTTGGAAAAATCAGCTCGCTCTCGAGATAGTGAAGGAGGCGAGACTGAAGTTCCGGCGTGAGTTCCCCGATTTCATCCAGGAATACCGTCCCGTTGAAAGCTTCCAGGATTGCACCTGCACGGGTGATGGCATCCGTATAGGACCCTTTGATCGACCCAAAAAGCTGCGTATCCGAAATCCTTTCACCAAGGTTGGCACAGCTCACTGTGCGCAACTCTCCAAGGTTTGTGTGGGACTTGAATTTCTGGTAGACGTAGTCATGGATGAACCTGGCGATAAGGGTTTTCCCGGTTCCGGTCTCGCCCTCGAGAATGATATGGTTCCGATTCGATGCCGATGGTTTTTTGTCAAAGAGCTCTTTTCCACCCTTATTCTTTAAGTATCCTTCCATTTCCTGTTTCTTAGTCTCAGTTCCCTCGTAAGTGTGTTTGTCCTTGTGGTGCCTCAAGGCCCATTCAAACTCCAGTGCCTTGGTCAGATCAAGGTCTTTGTTTTTCGTGGGGTTATCATCGAGTTTTTCAGGACGGATCGCATCGAGCATGAGCTTGAGGTCCACCAAGAAATCCCCCATGCTGCCGATGAAAAGGCTAATGAGATTGAAGTCGCCGAATTTATCCGGCGGTATTTGAACGGACCATCCGACCTCATTTACTTGGTCCTTTTTAAGCACGGCACTTGATTTTTGGTACTTCATTCTTGTCTTAAGAAGGCGCTTCACCTCACTCCACGCTGTATCGGGGTGATCAAGCGGGAGATAGCGAATCACGTTTCTTCTTAGCCACACGTCCCGGGAGTGGTCAGGAACGAGCTTATCGTCCAGTATGATGACAGGAACATTGAGTCCTTCAACCTGTCCGATTACCTGAGTGACATCTTCATTTGTGCCTTTCTGATTAGCCGATAGATAGCGAACAACGACAGCAAGGGTACCCTCTCTTACATCCGAAAGATCTTTGTGAAATTCAATTGGGAGATCGCTGAGTGCCCTTTTTGTGTCTTCATGATTGGCATAGACCTTGAATTTTGCGTCTTTGGCCATCTCAATGTCCTTTCGTATCACTGAGTGTTGATGAAATGACTACAGCGGGTGCTCGTCTGAAACCAACAGGCCGAAACGAAGGAGCACGGCTCTAATTCTCTCCTCCACAAAGGCACGATATTGAGGTTCGCGGCAAAGTCTCCCGTGCCCGTCCGAAAAAAGACCGAGACTCAGCAGATCCTCATGAACTCTCGGGATCTCCGAGCGGTTTATCTTTTTTCGCTTATTCTCTTTTATCCACTTGAGAGTATACTTATAGATGTCCTTTCGCGGTTTCTTCAAGGGTATACCGTTTTCGCATAGAGTATTTCTGAATTGCCGGTTATTCGCATAGCCGAAACTCAGGTTCGGACTAATTCTGTTCCAAAGATACTCGTTGCTGTAAGGATTCTCAGGATTTTCACCTGCCAGCTCTTCAATCACCACTTCAACAGCCTTTTTCCAACCTTCTTCAGCCTCGCCCGAAAACAAATCACCCAATGGCATCACACCGAAATAGGGGAGACTCACGTTCATAGCGGCAAGCCTTGCCGCGACGGGCTTGTCTTCAATGCCAATGGATTTCATGAAATCTTCCCTTCTCAGCTTGACCAGTTCGGCCTTGACCAGCGTGTTTCCTTGAGCTTGGACCTTGGGCATCCATTCTTGTGCAAGGCCTTCCCCGACTTTCCTCAAAAGCCTGGCCACCTCGTCCACATCCCTGGCTCTGGGGCTAAGCCTTCCTTCTTGGGCGGCCTTTCCGTAATACCTGAAAACCAAATCTTCTCTCGGAATGCTCACCGCGCCGAATTCGTCGATAATGATGTCGGGCGCTGGCGCTGGCGTTATGTCGTCGCGCTCTTCATCGAAAGGATTCAGCCCTTCTGAAGGGAGCAAATGATGAAGATCGTCAGGGTCATAAAGAGGTGAGTCTTCGTCATACTCCGAGAAGTCGTAAACGTCATTGTCGGGCGAGAGGCCCTCGGCGTCCAAATAATAAGATGTGGGGTCATCCTGATCGAGTTCTTCCGAACTAATCGAGGAAATCTCTTCTCGCACCGCCAGTTCAGAGTCCTGCAAAGGCTTATCCATTTCACGAGCCACCGAGATGGCCTTTCGCCTTTGCAGTTCCCTTGGTGCTTGCGCTCGGGAAACACGCGGGGATTCCCTTTCTTGATACCCTTCAACCGGTCTAGTCTTTTGCGATGTCATCCCTATCCTCCACGTCCGTGGTCTTTCCGGTAAACAGGGCCACCTTGTATCCCCTGAGCTTATCCACTTGCTCACGAAGCGCAGCCTCCGACAGCACATTGAGGGCGCTTCTGTAGGATGCCGCCCCGAGGAAACCTGAATGGCTAAAAGGCGCTTTCGTGATATTCACGGCCTGAAGCCCTTGATCGGTTTCAGCGAGCATCGCTTTCGCTACAACTTCGAAATGCTTTTCATCGACATCCCACTTGTAAATCCGTTGCGCCTCGAAACATACAATCGTCCGGAAATCCTCGAGCTCTCCATTCTTCCCCAGAAGTTCTCCCAGGCACCTCTCCGCGTACTGCCCTTTAACGGCTTCGATCTTCCTGTACGGGACTTCAACTCCCGAACGGGATGCTTCGATCAAGAGATCCCATTCGTTCACATCGCGAACGTCGTCAACAGTGTAGATTGGCACCTCAATTTCTAGATTTCCAAAGAGCTTCCGGATCCTGGGTAGCCCCCCTGTAATGTTGTCTTCTCCTACTCCGCCTGTGTGGAAGGTTCGCATGGTGAGCTGCGTGCCGCGTTCGCCGATCGACTGCCCTGCCAAGATTCCAACCGGGAGCCCGATATCCGGCAATCTTCGTGTGGACAGGTCCCAGCCGTAACAGTTCTGGCAAATGGCACCCTCACCCCATCGAGTGTGCCCTAAGCATGTGAGAACAGAGCGAACGCATACGGGTTTGTGAGCCTTTTCGAGAGATTTGGCCCGCTTCTCATCGATGATCCTGCCGCATCCCGCTTCGCACCGACCAATAACTCTCGAAGGAAGACCCTCGAGCTTGCCGAAGGCTGGGGCATGTAAAGCGGGAAACGGATAAATACGAATCCCTTCGGCCGTTCCGCAGTCCTTCCCCCTAATGACAAAAGGATACGCCGCCTCCACCATGATCCGCGTGAACTCGCCGGCTGGGGCTGTAAGAAGCTTCTTTTCCGCCATGCTTCGCCTGGCAGCATGACTTCCCAGGTAATATTCAAGGGGGCCCACACCCTCCCTGAAGTTTCTTGTGACAGCCGGGGTCAGCTCATGGTTCATCATGTCCTTAAGGAGCCCTCGCATCCCGCCAAGCTGAACGACCTGATCCATGTTGCCCCTTGCACCGGAGCGCACCATCAGAGTCACGGGCGAGTCGCTTCTTTTCACTTCAGCCACCTCTTTTCGATTCAAGACAGAAATCTCCTTTCATTACATCCTCGCATTCCTTCCGCCAGGATTCTTGAGGAAGTTTGCTTGTAACGATAGCCTCCATTTCCTCCTCGGAAGTGCTTGGCACATCAAATATGGAAAAGGTGAGACCGTGGAGGGTTGCCTGGCGGAATCCTTCCTCCATAATTTTCTGACTGAGCGCCGCGGTTTTTTCAGGGTTTCCCAGCCGGATATGGTACTGCAAGACTCTGTCAGCGAGGTGCTTGCCGTTTACAGCATCGCTAAACGCCTCAAGCCTAG
>JAFGDM010000150.1 GCA_016932115.1 Deltaproteobacteria bacterium
CGCGTAGGAATTTATCGTCTTTTCCATAATGACCCAGAAGGAATGCAAACCTTACACCCACCAAGAAGGCACTCGCTATGACTCTTATGTTATCATAGATTAAGGGACCCCAAAAGACAAGACCAAGAGTTGATAAGATGCACCCTTGCCTTCACATCAAAAAAAGCTGTCGAGGAGCACAGGAGTGAGGAAAATGAAATGAAAACAAGGGCACGAGTATCGGCGCTTATGGTAATCCTTTCCATCTACTTTGCCATACCGGGCGACGCATCGCCTCATGATCAGGATATGGACCCCTTCCGCATCCTCCGTCACGACATGGTGCGCCGGCAGATAGAGGAGCCCCCGGGATTTCGGGACCCGGTGCAGGATAATCGAGTTCTTTCAGCAATGCGGGCAGTCCCTCGGCATCTTTTTGTCAATGCCAAAGATATTTCCCGCGCTTACGGGGATCATCCCCTTCCCATCGGCTACGGTCAGACTATTTCACAGCCTTACATCGTCGCTTTGATGACTAAAATGCTTGAGGTCAAGTCGGAGCATCGTGTTTTGGAAGTTGGAACAGGATCCGGATATCAGGCGGCGATCCTCTCGGCCCTGGTCAAACAAGTCTATACAGTAGAAATTGTCGAACCCCTTGGTAAGCAGGCAGCCGATCGGTTAAAACGCTTGGGCTATGAGAATATCCATGTGAAAATCGGTGACGGTTACTTCGGCTGGGAAGAAAAAGCGCCTTTTGATCGAATTATCGTTACCTGCGCAGCCACTCTGGTTCCCTCTCCATTGCTCCGCCAACTCAAGCCGGGAGGCAAGATGTGTATTCCGGTAGGCGGCCAGTATACGGTCCAGTATCTCACGACGGTGGAGAAGCCCCAGGAAGGGGCCATCACCATGAAAAAGAGCATTCCCGTTCGTTTCGTTCCCCTCGTTCAACAATGAGAACGCTTCTACCCACCAATGATTTCAAAGGCCAGGACCGGGTAGATCTTCTGATCGATTTGAGGTGCACGACATTATGAGCCTGCTGATTTTCTGCACGTCCTTTTCTGTGCTTGCATACG
This sequence comes from Deltaproteobacteria bacterium, assembly GCA_016932115.1. GTDB lineage: Bacteria > Desulfobacterota > DSM-4660 > Desulfatiglandales > HGW-15 > JAFGDM01. The sequence continues at coordinate 1,062 of JAFGDM010000150.1, forward strand.
AAATCCTCCTTATTCGCCTACTTTCAATAGTGTGGTGGCATCATTTTGCTTACATGGTAATCAGCCTTGCTCTTCTGGGGTTCGGTGCTTCAGGTGTGCTCCTGTTCCTGCTTTACGCCCACATAGAGAGAAAATTTGATCATTGGCTTTTTCTTCTCGCTGTCTTGACGGCCCTATCCTTTTCTCTGGGCTTCAGTTTTTCTCAGCAAACAGGCCTGGACCCCCTCCAGCTCATCTGGCAAAAAAAAGCCTGGGCGGGCATGTTTTTGACCTATCTTTTCATGGGTATCCCTTTTCTTTTTGCAGGGGCCGTCATCGGAATCATTCTCACCCGTGCAGGAGAGAACGCTCACCGGATGTATGCCCTTGATCTTGTGGGTGCCGGATGCGGCGCCTTGTTGGTTGTCCCCGCTCTTTATATGGGGCCTCCGTGGTTCCTTCTTCCGTTATTGGGTGCTTTTGTTCTTTTCGGGTCAAGCGGGACTTGCCTTCGAATCTTTGGAGCCCTGAAAGGGATCAGCCTCCTTGTCACAGTCTTTGGGCTGATTGTCTTGTGTTATTTGGTTTTGCCGCCCACACCCAAGATCCATCATACCAAAGGCCTTCCCATGATCCTCTCTCTTCCCGATGCCGGGGTGGAAGCAAAAAGCTGGGGTCCTCAGGGCATTATTCAGGTCGTAGGAAGCTCTTCAATCAGAGAGGCGGCCGGTCTAAGCCTCACCTTCTCCCTTGATGAGGAAAGCCGGGGTTCAGGTATTCCATCCCAGAAAATGATTTTCCTGGATGCCGAGTCCCTTGGTCCCCTGACTCGATTCAACGGCGACAGACAGGAACTTCAATACCTGGATTATACTACCCAGGCCCTTCCCTATCATGTCCGGCATCCTCAAAAGGTAATTGTGTTGGGGCCGGGAGGAGGCACAGATGTCCTTTTAGCCCTGAGACAGGGCACTAAGGAAATTTTGGCCCTTGAAGCCAACCCACAGGTGGCGGATCTACTTAAGCAGCCCTTTGCCTCTTTCACCGGTGAGCTTTACGGGAGGCCGGAAATCACCCTCAAGATCGGAGAGGCTCGCCAGTTGATCCATTCCACGGATGACACATTCGACCTGATTCAACTCTCCTTGCTTGATTCATTCGGGGCTTCCGCTGGGGGCCTGGCTTCTGCGGAGGAAAGCTACCTATATACCGTGGAGGCTTTTTGTCTTTACCTTTCAAGACTCTCTGATTTCGGCATGATTGCGGTAACCCGCTGGCTCAAGCTTCCTCCCAGGGACTCCTTCAGGGTTTTTGCTACGGCTCTGGAGGCCCTGAGAAAAACCTCCTCAACGTCCACCCCTGAAAGGCATCTTCTCTTTATTCGGAGCTGGAAGACCTCGACGATTCTTATTTCAAGATCCGCCTTTAGCGACGAAGAGATTGCTTCAGCCGCCCGTTTTTGCGATCGACGCGGTTTTGACATGGCATACCATGCAGGGCTTAAGAAAGAAAAAGCTAATCGCTTTGATCGTCTGAAGGAGCCCTATTATTTCCTAGGCGCGAGCGCACTCAGCAGTGAAAAAGCAGACGATTTTCTGGATGCTTATGTTTTCAATGTCTTTCCTACCACTGACAACCGGCCCTATTTCTCTCATTTTTTTCGGTGGGACAAAGCTTTTTTCTTGTTCCGCCAGCTGAGAGCTGAATCGCTTCCCCTGATTGAGTTGGGGTACGTTTTTATCGTTGCCACGCTGGTTCAAGCATTGGTTGCAGGCGGGATCTTTATTCTTGTGCCGCTCATATTTTTGGGACGGATCGGTCTCAATGCACAACAATGGAAGGAACTACCAAGTAAAGGAAAGGTGGCGGGGACACTCTTGTATTTTGGTCTGATCGGCCTTGCCTTCATGTTCATGGAAATGGCTCTTCTACCCAAATTCACATTTCTTCTGGCCCACCCTATTTACTCTGCAGCTCTGGTCCTGAGTTCCGTTCTCATTTTCGCGGGATGCGGCAGCTTAAACGTTGGGAGGCTCCAGGCTCGGTGGCACTGGTTTCTCTGGCTGGCGGTTGCCGGCATCTTTTTTTGGATTGCTTTTATGGCCCTCTTGGGGGAGAAGCTCTTTGCTGTGGCATTCACCAAGCCCCTGTGGGTAAGGCTGCTTGTTGCGATCGGCTTGAGTGGTTTTCTCGCTTTTTTCCTCGGCTGGCCTTTCCCCGCCGGCCTCCGGGTGACATCGAAGCATTCCCCGAAGCTTGTCCCCTGGGTATGGGGAGTCAACGGATGTGCATCTGTGGTCGGCGCTGTAATGGGAAAGATCTTAAGCATCAGCTTCGGCTTTCAATGTAGCACGATTGTGGCCGGTATACTTTACCTTGGCGCATGTCTTATTTTCTACGCTCTCCCGAATCGTGGAGACGGCGCAAGCGCAAAAATTCCTGAAACGCTCCCCTAACGCTCGCGCCTTTCTCAAAAACGTAAAATATCCATTTTGGAGTATGAGTCATGGTGCTCCCGTTTGTTTGATCAGTGTGTTATAGATCTTTTTATGAACCCATTTAAAGGAGTTCCAGGGGAGGAAAGATATTCCGGCTGCTTTGTGATCATCGTATCCGTTTTCGTAACGTGCCTGATCACGGCTAATGTCACTGCCGTAAAACTCATTCAGGTCTTTGGGTTTATTCTTCCGGCGGCAATATTCATTTTCCCGCTCAGCTATATTACTGGCGATGTGCTTGCCGAGGTGTACGGTTACAGGCAGACCAGAAAAGTGATCTGGCTGGGATTTTGCTGCAATTTCATTGTGGTCGCCTTCATCTGGATCGGTCAGATCATGCCCCCTGCCGTTTTCTGGGACGGCCAGGCGGCTTACGAACGCATTCTTGGATACACGCGTCGGCTTCTCGGTGCCTCCTTTATGGCGTATCTTGTAGGTGAATTTGCAAATGCCTACGTGCTGGCTAAGATGAAGATTGCAACACAGGGGCGATGGCTGTGGCTCCGCACCATTGGGTCTACCGTCGTGGGACAGGGTTTGGATTCAGCGATTTTCATCGTATTTGCTTTTGCGGGGACGATCCCCTTGCGAGGGCTTGCAGCAGCCGCGGTCACTCAATGGCTGGCAAAAACCATTTACGAAGCCGCCCTGACCCCTGTCACCTATATGGTGGTGAAGTTCTTGAAGAGAAAGGAAGGGGTCGATGTGTACGATCATGAAACGCAGTTCAACCCGTTCTCGTTTTCCAAATAGCCCCAAGGTTGAAAAAGTGGTTACGGATAGATGGGAGGTTTTTTGAAATGGATTTTTCTTTGACCAAGGAACAGCGGGATATTAAGAGGGCCGCAGCCGAATTCGCCAAAAAAGAATTCAAACCGGAATTGGCGCAAGCATATGAGCTGGAACATCGATTTCCAAGAGAAATCTACAAGAAAGCCGCCCAACTCGGGTTTGTAGGGGCGGATTACCCTGAAAGAATCGGCGGAGGCGGCATGGGCATCTTGGAGAATGTTCTCGTGGTTGAGGAGTTTTGCAAGGCTGATTCAGGCATCGGTATGGCCATTCACCTTGCCTACATTCCTTCAAAAATCTTGAAGCTTTTCGGGACAACCTTGCAGCAAGAGCAATTCCTGGCGCCTCTTGTGCGAGGCGATTGGGTGTCGGCTGTTTCTTTTACTGAACCGGATCATGGGAGCGACCTCACGCACATGGAGACATCTTTAGAAGAAAAGGAGGATGGTTTCGTACTCAACGGCACCAAGGTCTTCACAACCAACGCTTCCTATGCGGATTTCTTTATTATTTTGGTGCAAGATCAGCAGGATGCCGCACCGGGGAAAGGAATGACCACGATAGTCGTTCAGCGTGATTCCTCCACCTGGCTTGAAGGAAGCATGGAGATCAACGAAATTCCCAACAAGATGGGGCTGAGAATGACCTCCAGCGGAGAGGTGGTGTTTCACAATCTTAAGGTCCCGAAGGGCAATCTGGTAGGCGAAAGAGGACGGGGTCTTCTTAATGTTCTTGATTTCCTTGACGAAAGCCGTATCGAGATTGCGGCCCAGGCACTGGGAAACGCGGAAGGGGCTTTTATCAAGGCCCTCAAACACGGAAGAGAAAGGACTCAGTTTCGGAAACCAATTATTGATTTTCAGGCGGTCGGCCACAAGCTTGCCCGGATGTGGAGCGAGATCCAGTCCCTTAAATGGCTCACTTATTATGCAGCCTGGTTGTGTGACACCAGAACCGACACCATGTCAGGCGCTCTTCCGTTATTTACTTCCATGGTGAAACACCATGTCCCGGAAAGAGCCAAAAAGGTGATTGATGAGACCATCACGATTTTTGGAGGATACGGGTATTTCCTGGAGCAGGAGGTGGAAAGACGATACCGGGACAATAGAATTGTTGAAATTTATGAAGGGACCGTAGAGGTCCAACTTAACAACATGGTCAGAATTCTAAAAAAGCTGAACCTCGATTTTATCCGTTCAACCTTGATCTAAGGACCTTTGAACTTGTGTCGCACTTCTTCCTTTTCCTGAAGAGTAAGTGTATCCCAGCGGTCGAGCTTTTCCCGAATTCCTTCTTGTTCTTCCACCGTAAGTTCCCGCCATTGGTGATGGCGCTTTCTTATAAGATCTTTTTCCTCAGCGGAAAGCCGTTGCCATCGTTCCATTCGGCGTTCGAGCTCTCGTCGCTTTTCCTTGGAGAGACCTTCCCATTTCCGGGATTTGCCTTTTAACGTCTCTTTTTCCTCAGGAGAAAGTCTTTCATAGACTCGATCGTCCGATTCAGAAGCTGCCTTTCTTCTTTGGGTAATCCATTGGCCGTGTTCCCGGCCCTGCCTTTGCGACCCGATTGAGGGTGCCGGGGTGATGAAAGGTGCTTTATTTTTGTGGGCTTCCGCGGGTGAGAGCAATGAGAGGGAAATTAAAACAGCCGCTATGACGGGCCGTAAAATTTTCCTCGTGCCGCCAATAACCGCATATATTATCATATCTGGGGACTCCCGGACATGGCTTTCTTGTGATCGATGACATGAACCAGCTTGCTGAGCGTTTCCAGCTCCTCAAGGAGTTCCAAATTGCTAATGACCTCAAACTCTTTCCTGGAAAGCTCAATCTTATCTGAAGGGCTCCGACCGTAGAAGGGCGCATCAAACCATTTTAAAGCCAGCCATCCGGAGAGTACCACAACGCAACAACCTGCGGCCACAGCCGCAAAAGCACGGCCTGAAAAAGGGACCAATCGAGCCCACCATGGCAGCTTGGACTTTTGGCTGGACAGTTTCCGTGTAATCGCCCATGAGAGGGCAGAGCCCTTTTCCGGAGAGAGTTCAGGCACCAATGTCCGTTCTTTGATGCGGCCCAGAAAACGGAGCATCTTGCGCCGTTCCTCGCGGCAGCCGGGGCATTTTTCGAGATGATGATTCCAATCCGCCGTCTCTCTAGCTCCCAACTCTCCATAAACGTCGAGAAGCAGGGTCTCCCGATACTTGCGGCACCCTTCCATAAACTGCTACTCCTCCCAGTCTTTCAATGCCTGTCTTAAGAAACGTGTTGACCTGAAAAGATGGCTCTTTACGGTGCCTTCCGCCGTACCCATGACTTGAGCAATTTCGTTAATGCTCATGCCCTCAAAGACCTTGAGCTGAAAAGCAACTCTTTGCTTTTCCGGAAGGGCCTTCATCGCCTGTTGAATGTCCCGGGAAAGTTGCTTATTGATCAGCTCCTTGCTGGTGTCGGAGCGCCCTACAACGTCTTCCGCCTCGGCAGCCCCCTCTCTTCTCCAGGGCAACCATGGGGAAATGAGCTTCTGCCGTCTGCTTTCTCGTCTCTTTCCGTCCAGGCACACATTTATCAGGATGCGGTAAAACCAGGTGTAGAACCTCGACTTTCCCTGAAAATGCTTTAATTTGCGGAATGCTCTCAGAAAAGCTTCTTGGGTAAAGTCTTCGGCATCCTGTCTTTCCCCGGAACAAAGGTGAAAGGCGACTGCAAACGCCTTGTTTCGATAGCGCCGGACGAGTTCTTCCATGGCCCACTGAGCTCCGGCTTGTGCAAAACTCACCAGGCGATCATCTTCCAGCGAAGTCGCTAGCGGCTCAGCGGGTGAAGCCTTTCTCGAATCTGACGTAAGATATGACAAGAGGCTCCTTCTTCCAAAAAGGCTTTTTCTCTGCACGTCTTATCATATCTTATCAACTCCTGAGAGTAAACGACCGGGTCTTTTCCAAAAGGCTCCTATTCTATAGCATACGACGCATTGGGCCGAGAAAAGTTTACACCATCGTTTTTCAGTTTTCAGAGGGATCCCCATGCTTGGTGCTTAAGGTGTTTTCAAAAAGCCAAAGTGTTACGAAATTTCAAACATGTTTGGCTAGCCTTTTTGAAATTCAAGAGCGGCGGCGGCCTCGGACACGGAGATGATTCTTCTCTCACACCTAAACTCTCTACACGCAACACAGAAATTCGGTAAGAATAAAAATGAAGCAGGATACAATGTGGTCAAGATCCGTGAGACCCTTTGCTTTCATCCAAGGGGACGGTCGCTTTGTACAATGTTCCATCTCCTCTTATGCGATAGCCTCTTACCTGTGCGGGAACTATAATCGATGATCCACAAGAGAGTCTGAGTTCGTCTCCTGTCCCGATATCCGACACCTCCGACTCACCCTGCACACAGATGATGATTTCAACACTTCTGTTCAGGGGGCTTTCGTAGAACCGATCATGATCAAGACTGATCCGCGAAAGAATGAATTCCTCTGAACCCTCCACATAAAACCATTCCCCGGAACGCCGCGCCTCGGGATGCAGCACATTCTTTTTGCCGGGCGAAAAATTTAGGATCTCCAAAAGCTCCGGAATATCAATATGCTTTTCCGTGAGCCCCCCTCTAAGAACATTATCCGAGTTTACCATCACCTCGATACCCGCTCCATCCAGGTAGCAATGTAGCTCTCCAGCAGCTATGGAAAGGGCCTCGCAGGGTTTGAGGTGGATGAGGTTGAGAAGCAACGGACCAAGGACGCCCACATCGTAGGGGAACTCTCTATGAAGCCCGATCATCCAGGCAAAGGCCGGATTTGAAGATGCGTGAGCCTCAGCGGCCGAGACCATTTCCGACACAAGACGCCGCTGTTTTTTCCCGGGCATGGTGAAAAGGGAAGTAAAGAGCTTTTTCAAAGCGTTCTTGCCCTCCTCCTGGAGGTAAGGCACCTCCGCAGCAGGAAAGCCTATTCGGTCCAGCATGGAACGGATCTCATTTACAGTGCGAAAACCTTTGAGCGCCCAGAAGGGGGTCAGAGCACAGAGGATCTCCGGTTTGTGAAAGGGGTCCCGATAATTCCGGTTAGGGGCACTGAGCGGAATTGCCTGGTTTATTTCTTTTTTAAAGCCCTCCAAGGCCTGCTCCTGATTCGGGTGCGCCTGAATGGATAAGGGCTTCGAAGTCGCAATGATTTTGAAGAGGAAGGGAAGCCGGTTACAGAAACGGGCCGCCGTGTCTTTTCCCAGCATGCCCGGGGGGTCTTTCTCGATGAGATCGGAGAGAAGCGTCCATCGATTCTCCCAAAACACCTTGGAGGTTCCATTGGGATGAGCCCCCATCCAAAGCTCGGCCTGAGGCGCCCGTGACGGAGAAGGCTTCCCCAAGAGCCTGGGAATAAAGGTCCTTGATCCCCACGCATACTCTTGAACGGGATTATCGAGCAGGGAAATGCCGGTCATGACGTACCTCCCTGATTTAAGGAACTAACATTCATCATACCAAGAGGGAGTTTTGCCATCGAGTATAATACAAGAAGCTTCCGGCCAAAGCATGGCATTCAGATTCTTGTATAGGTATTGACCTGGAGAGTGACCTTGAGGGCGCTTGAGGTTCCTCGTGTGGACTTGACAATCTTGATCCTTTTCACATAGAGGAGATTCCCTGTGTGTTCCACCTTGTAAAGAAAGTTCACGAGCTGCTCCATGCCCATGTTGGCAAGGCTTAACTCGATACCTTCCGGTCGAAAGGGCCCCTCGCTCGGTGGAAAGGTGACCGGCTTGATGTACTCGATGTTTTTATCAATGCCGACCTCCCGCGTCACTCCCTCCAGAAAGGAAAGAAGGCTGAAGCGATCTCCTCGGCTCTTGAGGGCCTCCTCCACCTCACTCCGGGCTTTCTTGAAACTTTCCCAAGACCTGATATGTTCCCCGATCTTGACAAGATCGGCCTTTCTTTTGGCAATACTCCGCTCCACCGCTTTCTGTTTGGAAAGTCCGGGAGAGATCACCACAAAATAGAAAAGAAGGGCGACAAGAAAGAGTCCTCCGAAAAACAGATAGGTTATTTTATTTCTATCCAGCTTCACTCATTTTTCTCCAGGGCAAAGTTAAAGGTCACGGCATTCTCCCGGCGGTCCATCTTGGCGCCCACCAGCTTGATGTTTTTAAAATCACCGGCCTTTGTCAGGCGGTTGGTGAGTCTGTCTACCACTTCAAAAGAAGGGGTTCTGCCGTCAAGGCGGATATCTTTTGCTTCCAGGGACAAGTTATCGATCTGCACCTCAGGGTCTTCGGATATGATTTTTGTAAGCTTCAAAAGCACATCCAGAGTCTTTTCCTTCGCAGTCGCTTCGTCGACCCCCTGGAACCGCTCTCTTTCCGCCGAGATCATCTGCTCGAGCTGAGGGATCTCCCGGCCTTTGATGATTCTGCCCGCTTCCGGGAAAGACTGGGCAATAACTTGACTGATCTGGTTTTGAAGACCCTGATCCTGTTTTTCCAGATAAAAGACTTTCTGGTACACACCGACCGTCAAGAGTAGGGCGATTAGGAGGATAGCCGACGCCGAAAAAAGAAAGATTTTTCTCAGATCCATATGGGTCTTTGGAACGAATTCTTCCTTTCTCAGGTTAACAAGCCTGATGGACGGTCGTGCAGCGTAACGAGCAAGAGCGAGAGGAATGCACATCTCTTGCCCAAGCGGAGCGAGTTTTCCTTCCTTTTGATCTCCTAGATCCCCTAGGGGTTGCCACAGCGATGTCTTGATTCCCGTATTCGATTCAATCGCCCCCAACAGATCCGTATCCTGCGGAAGGAAACCTGTAATGAGGATTTCGTTAACAGTCACTGCGGGCCTCTTGAGTTTGTAAAGGCGGAAGGTATCCGCAATTTGCTCCGAAGCCTTCTTGGTATCTCCAAAAACGCGTAAGAAGTCGAGTCGCTTCTCATAAATGATTTCCACAAGAATGCTTTCTCCTTCAAGGTAAACCAGGGCAACAGGCATTTCGGACCGCTCAGAGGAAAAGGAAATGTAAAGGTCAAGAAGGGCCACGCTGTCAAAGGTCACAACATCCGGCTCAATGCCTGCGCCTGCAAGACGGGCAAGGTGCACTGCAAGGTGCTTTTTCTCAACACCGAAACATGGAATGGACCCATCAGCCCCGGGATCCAGGAAATCCACCAGCATATCTTCAATTGATCCCGGAATATAGGGCTCGAGCTGAAACTTGATGATCTTTTCTACGACCTTCGGGTTGTTCACCGTAAGGGTAATATCCCGAATAAAGGCCTGAGAAGATGGAAGACATGTAATGACCATCTCGGTCTTGAAATTTTCCTCCCTGAGGAAAGCTTGCAATTCTACTTGCAATTCCCCGGGATTTGAGATCTTCCTGAACGCGGTGTTTTCAATTTCAGGGCCTTTCACCCCGTTGAAAACTTGAACGGCCGCAATAAAATTCTCTTTCACCAGAAGGCTAAGGATATATTTGGGCCTCAAGAAGTCTTTGAGTGGGTTGAACATGATTAAAGGACCTGCCAGTAAATAGGTCTTGTCTTGCCTCCTTCTCGTAACACATAGGTCCTTATTTCGGCAGCCGCACCGTTGGCATTAACGCTAAAATCAATGGAGAAGGTCGAACCCTTCACTGTAATCCAGTCGCGTATTTCTGCAAACACTTCACCGCTTATGGCTGGCACCTTCTTCAGATCATCAATACCCATAAAATCTTCGTCCTTGCGGAACTCGATGATCGCATCAGCCATCGCAGCATCCATGGACTCGCTGAGACACTGCAGAACCTCCTTGGGCGCCGTGTTAATGTTGACCTTTCCGTCGGAATAAATCGTTATGTAGTCAAGCAACCTCTTCCCCTCAAATTGCTTGATCTTCCCCATACCTTTGACAAGGAAAATCTGGCCAGGAGTGAGGAACGGCCCGTTGCCGCAAGGATAGGGGTCATCAAGGTTCTCATAATAGTATGCTTCCGCTCCGTCCTGCATTTCCACATCATCCCCGTCCAGCCAGTCCAAAATCGGGTTCACCATTTCTTCCTTGAGGCCAAGGGCTAGAAAAAGTCTCCGGATGTGTTCTTCTCTTGTCTCGTTGATTTCTCCATCATTGTTTCTGAGGAGATTCAGGTTGATTTTCCCGCTTTCATCCGCTATGCCGCCTGAAACCGCAATCCCTTCTGTCTCCAGGCCTTGAAGGGTAAAAAAGGCTTCATCAAGCTGAGCCCAGTCCTCATTAAGGCTGTCCATGGCAGGGTCTTCATCGTAGGCAAGAAGGGCCATGCCTGCATCAATCCCCGCTTTAGCGGTCAGGTAGGCCTTATAGCTGTCTCTCGAGTACCCGGCAAGGGTAAGCTCAACCCCGGATTCACCTGAAAAGCCGATGGTAAGACCCGCAAGGGTCGTAATGATTAGCAGCGTGAGCACCAGAGCTGTCCCGCGCTCCGCCTTTCTGTTCCTTTTCCCGGCGGTGTTTCCCATTTCAGTTTTTTCTCATAGTGCCCGCCAATTCGGGATGTATCGCGGTGGTAAAGACGTGTTCCCGCTCAAGAATGTCTTTTAAGACCAGACGAACTTTGACAAGCACCGGAAGCCCGGAACTCGCATTCGTCTCATCGGTGCTCCACCGATCCAGTTCATCTCCCCGTGAATCCTCGTAGGTAATTCGGAACCCTGCCAGGTTTCTGGCCAACTCCTGCTCACTTCCCCCTTCCGCGAACCCCTCACCTATGCCGGCATCCTCCGCCGGCAGTGAGACCAGAAGTTTTTGTCTTCGCATGAGCACTAGGATCTCTTCTGTCTCAGGATCTTCTATAACCTGGTATCCTACTTCACAGAGATCAGCAGCCGGACTCCGCTCTGAAAAAGCCAGGTAGGTCAGGGTGGTAAAATTGAGCCGATCCATCCTTTTGCCGTCCCTTTCCTCTATATTCCCTATAAACTTGAGCTGAGTTGTTCCCGAGGACGCCCACGTTTGCGTCAGGGCGGACTGTAGGTCTTTCGTCATCCGATCGAGGACGACTCTTGCCGTTTGATGAACCTGCCCGTTTTCCCTGGCGATTTGAATGGCCTCCACATTGGTCGTATAAGCGCTGTAGACCGCCGACATTATGATACTAAGAATCGCCACGGACACCAAAACCTCTAAGAGCGTGAAGCCACTCAGATTTTTTCTCTGTAAAGATGCGTTTCGAGCCACAGGTCTTTCCGCGTATTTTCTCTCTCCAGGATGATCCCCACCCTGACCTTATAAAGATTCTCCAGTTCAGAAACTTCGCTGATCTCTTCTTGGTAGGTAAAGTCAGGGAAGTCTTCTCCCATTTCTCCGGTGGATGTGCCTTCTGAAATCTTTTCCCTGGAAGTGATCAGCGACATCCTTTCCTGGATAAGGCCCTTGGCAATAGTCATGAATTGGGCCTCTGATTGAAGGTCCAGGTTCTGGGCCTGAAGATGAAACACCACGAGAAGCGCCACGGCAATGAGCCCAAGGGAAATAACGATTTCAAGGAGCGTAAACCCCTCATCTTTCCTTTTTCTTCTCAATGTATCCATCGTGAATTCTGACGTATCCCGTGATAGGGTTAATTTCCAACGTGTAGGTATGATTGGCACTGTTCTTCAAATGGATCAGGGAGTGGTCCACGCAACCGTTGGCATAAAAGCGGATATAGGCCTCTCCTTCTTGATCCTTTCCCCTCGATAAAACCACCACATCCTCAAAATAAACCCCTTGAGGAAGCATCTGCTTGTCTGAGATCCTCTTCTCAGTCTCGCTCAGGCTGCCGTCGAGCTTTCTATCCTCCTCCGGTTCGAGCGGGTAGAAGCTGTGCTCGGTCATATTCAGAACAAGCGCCTGGGGTTTTCGAGCATAGGCAGCTTCTCCCCTCAAGCGGGTTACTTCGCTCATGATCATCCTGGTCCCTCTTCCCAGGTCCCCACCCGCCAGCATCCCCTCGATAGGTACGCGCACCAGTGAGAGAAAGAGGCTGACAATGAAAAGGACAATGATCATTTCAAAGAGGGTGAATCCCGCGAATCCCCTTCCCACAGATACGGCACTATTTCGTCCAGTTGCCGACATCCCCATCTTCACCTTCACCACCCTCTTCTCCATCAGCGCCATAGGACCAAAGATCAAAATCACGGTTATTCACACCGGGGCTTAGGTACAGGTAATCATTCCCCCAAGGGTCTTTTGGCAGAACTTCTTTCTCGAGATACCCGCCCTCACGCCACTTTGTTGGAATTCGGCCCGTCGAGGGTTTCTCCACCAAGGCCATGAGACCCTGTTCCGTGGTTGGGTAGAAGGCATTGTCGATCTTGTAAAGCTTCAGGGCGGTCTCCAAGGTTTGAATATCCATTTGAGCTTTCAGGATTCGGGCTTCTCCCGGCCGATCCATTAGCTTTACCGCCACAAGGCTCGCCAGAATACCCAGGATTGTGATAACGATGAGAATTTCAAGAAGGGTAAAACCTTTTTGTCCATGCCGAATAGATTTTGTTTTTTCTTTCACCGTATACCTCTAACCCCGCTGGTCATCTCAAAAATTGGGAGCAGAATGGCCATCACGATAAAACCGACCACCACGCCCATACCTAGAATGACGATAGGCTCAATAATGGAGGTCAGCGAGGCGATGGCCGCCTCCACATCATCTTCATACACTTCCGCCGCCTTTGCAAGCATCTGCTCAATCTCGCCGCTTTTCTCCCCGGCCCGGACGAGCTGCACAACCAATGGGGGAAATCCTGCTTTCTGTCTTAGGGGTGTAGCAAAGTCCGATCCCTCTCCTACCATTTTCCAGGTTTCCTCGATTCCTTCCTCCATGATGCGGTTTCCCATGGAAGGCGCAGCAATGGACAGAGCATTCACCAAGGGAATGCCACTTTTCAAAAGGATGGAAAGGGTCCTGGTAAACCGGGCAATCACAGCCTTGTGGTGGAGTTTTCCAAAAACAGGAATATGAAGGCGTATCCTGTCCCAGATCCTATTGCCCTTATCTGTTTTCACAAATGCCGCAATCAAGCCCGAAACCGCCACTACCCCGGCAAGAACAAGCCACCAGAACCTGCTGAGGAAGTGGGTAACAAAGATGAGCACCTTCGTGGACCAGGGGAGAGCCAGTCTCATGCCTTCGAAGATCCCAATTACCTTAGGCATCACAAAAGACATGAGGAACACCAGTATGACCGTGCTGATAAAGAGCAAAAAGATCGGATATGCCATGGCGGACTCGATTTTTTTCTTGAGCTTGAGCCTCATCTCGGAAAAATCCGCTAATCGTCGCAGGATGATATCAAGAGCGCCGCCTGTTTCCCCTGCTTTCACCATGTTCACATGAATTTGGCCAAAAACCGAAGGATGTGCCGACATAGCCTGGGCCAGAGAGCCTCCTTCCAGCACTTTCTCCCTGATCTGGGTGAAGGTCCTCTTGAGTTTCAACTGCTCTGTCTGCTCAATCACGCCGTTTAGACACTCGATCAGGGGAAGCCCTGAGGAAACGAGGGTGCTAAGCTGCCTGAGAGCCGTGGTCACCTCCACAGGATTGAGCCTGCGGAATCTTGACAAAGGCGAGGCAAATAGCCGAGAGGCCGGCTTTTGATCCGATTCCGGTACCTCCCTGATCTGGGTAGGATAAATGAAGTCCTGGCTCAGCCGGAGTCTGGCGGCAGAGGGTCCTTCCGCGGTGATGAGCCCCTTTGTTTTCTTTCCCGTCCTGTCCAGAGCCTTATATTCGAAAACAGGCATACACTCCCACTGTGGCGTGTCGCAGCCGGCAAATACCAATCCTGTAACCTATTCCTGCGTGACCCGCATGACCTCGTCCACTGTGGTCAGCCCACGCTTTACTTTGCTGAGACCATCCTCAAAAAGGGTCGCCATCCCCCTTCGAACTGCTTCTTCCTTGATAGTCACGGAATCGGCCCCGGAAGTGAGAAGATGCCTCAATTCATTGTCCATGAGAAGGAGTTCGAAAATTCCTGTGCGGCCCCTGTATCCGCTCTGCATGCAGGATTCACAACCGCGCCCCCGCCATAAGACCTGATCCCGGGGGAGGCCGAGCTCCGCTAGAGTGGACTCACCGAGATGGAAAGGCTCCTTGCACTCCGGGCAAATCCTGCGCACGAGCCTCTGGGCTACCACTCCCAGAAGGGAGGAAGCAATCAGGAAGGGCTCAACCCCCATCTCCACCAATCGGGTAAGAGCGCCTGCAGCATCGTTCGTGTGAAGAGTGCTAAAAACCAAGTGTCCGGTTAGGGACGCCTGAATCGCGATTTCGACCGTCTCAAGATCCCTGATCTCACCCACCATTATGATGTCCGGATCATGGCGGAGCACTGATCTGAGGCCCCTGGCAAAGGTCAGCTCCGTCTTGGGGTTCACCTGGATCTGGCCGACCCCTGCCAATTCATACTCGATCGGGTCCTCAATGGTGATAATATTTTTTTCCGTAGAATTGATCCGGTTGATGGCTGCGTAAAGCGTGGTCGTTTTTCCGCTTCCCGTAGGTCCCGTGACAAGGAGAATGCCGCTGTTTTTGTTGATCAGGCTCTCAAAAATCTTCAATTTCTCGGGGTCCAAACCCATTTCTCCGAGACCCAAAAGAGATACGCCCTTGTCCAGAAGCCGGAGAACAACTCTTTCCCCATAGGCCATGGGTATGATGGATACGCGAATATCCACTGCCTTATTTGCGACCTTGATCTTAATACGACCGTCCTGGGGAACCCTCTTCTCGGCGATATCCAGATTGGCCATGACCTTGAGCCGGGAAACAATGTGAGCCTGGAAACGTTTGGGCAGGGAGAAGACCTCATATAAGATCCCGTCGATTCGGAACCGAACCTTGACTTCTTTTTCATAAGGCTCGATGTGAATATCGCTCGCCTGCCGCCTTAGGGCCTGGGTCAGGATGACGTTCACAAGGCGAATGATGGGTGCTTCATTGGTGGCATCCATCAGGTCCTGAATTTCTTCAAGCTCGGTGAAAACCTCGCTCTCAGATTGGTAGGCTTCCAGATCCTGCACCATTTTCTCTGCATCGTCGGTGGTTTGATCAAAAAGCAGGTTGATGGCCGAGTGTATCTCGGCCAGGGGGCTCAGTACCATTTTCATGCCTGTACAACCCATCTGCCGGGACAGTTCGTCGGCAGCCTGATAGTGGGCCGGATCATTCAGCGCCACCGTAAGGGTGCCGTCCCGCAAGCAAAGGGGCACAAGCCCCATGCGCTTGAAATACTGGATCGGGGTTTCAAGCTTGCTGTCAAAATCGAGCGCTTCCAGAAGATTATTTTTTATGGGAATGCCTGAGGCTTCCGAGCACCATTTGAGGCGCTCTTTTTCGGACATCTCATTATGAAGCGCCGAGTGGTTGCGAGCCGGCTCAGAGGTTCGAGGCTCATTCCCTGCATTTCCTGAAAGGAGCTTCCTTAACATGGCTCACACCACCTATTCATAGGCCTTCTTTCTGATCACTTCCTTTTTCTGAACCTCGCGAACCTTCTCTGATTCCCTGTCAATATGATCCTTCTTGATCTCATAAATCCTTCTTGCTTCCTCCTTATCCCGGACAACATGGGGAGTCAGAAAAACCATAAGGTTTGTTTTTTCATCTCGATCGCCCGTGGCTCTAAAGAGCCACCCAAAAGCAGGAACCTTCCCAAGACAGGGAGTCTGGGTCCTGTCTCTGTCGATGGTCGTCGAAATGAGCCCACCGATCACCGCCGTCTCGCCGGCCTGAACAATAATGCTTGTCTTGGCTGTCCGATATGCGGTCGTGGGGGCAAGCACGGTTCCGCCCAGAGCCGTCTGCGCCAAAACAGCTTTGATGCTTTCCTCCACCTGGAGTCTGATAAAACCCTCTTCATTGATCTGAGGGGTTACCTTGAGCGTGACGCCCACGTCTTTGTACTCGAAGTTTTGAATTGCCCTGGAGTCGGTCGTGTCTCCCAGGTCGACGCGAGTGACAAAGGGGATGTTCTGCCCCACCTCAATGCTTGCCTCCTCATTGTCCAGGGTGAGGATCTGAGGCGTTGAGATAATGTTGAAATCAGTATCCGTTTTTACCGCCCTTACAAAAGCTGCAATAGTTGGAAAAGTAAGGCTCCCAAGCGTGATCCCCCTGCCGATCACGCCCGCCATAAAACCCGCGGGGAGCGTGCCTGTCGAAATAATCTCATTTGCCGACGAGGTGTCTCCTCTTGCACCGCCAAACCATACCCCTCCGGATTTGCCTTCGCCGTATCCGCCGTCGTATTCATTTCCCAGGCGCCATTCAACGCCCAAGTCCATCGCTTTGGTGGCGGATACCTCCATAATAAGAGCCTCGACATAGACCATGGCCCGCGCTTCATCCAGTTTCTTGATGACCTCCATTAGAATAGCGTACTCTTCAGGTTCTGCAATGATCACCAGGCTGTTGGTCGCTTTGTCTGCCGTAATCTGCACATCCTTGGATATAGGCGGCGCTTTAACTTTTTCATCCTTGGTCCCTTTGCCCGGGATTTCAACAAGGACCTGAGCAAGATCCTCGGCTACGGCATTCTGAAGGGAATAGATATGAATGTTTTCCCTGGACCTGGCGAGGCTTTGATCCAGTTTTTCCACGAGCATTCGGATCCTGGCCATCTGAGGAGACGCCGCCAAAACGACTAAGGAGTTGGTTCGTTCGTCGGCCATGATTTTGAGGTCCTGCTTGCCCACTGCCGCCGCAGTCTTTTTCTCCTGACAAATAGTAAGGAGTTTCTTGGCTAGATCGTCGGCCTTTGCATAACTCAGGGAAACCACCCAAATCTCTTCGTCTCCGGGTACGTCAAGTTCCATGATGATTTTGACCAAGCGGTTGATATTGGACTGGGTGTCGATTACAATAATGGTGTTGGTTGCCGGATAAGGAATAAGAAGACCCGTCCTTTCCACCAGCGACGCTAGTAATTTCCCGAGGAATGTGGCATCCGCATTCTTGAGGGCAATGAGTTGGGTTATGATCTTGTCCTCCTGAGGACCGACTCGTCTTCGTAGAACTGTGTCCGTAGCCTTTGTTTTTGCGGCAGCCGTTGGGATGATCTTCACCACCTGACCGGCTTCCACGGTGGTAAACCCGTTAACCTCAAGCACTGAAAGGAATACCTGGTAAACCTCGTCAATGGTGACTTTCTGAGGAGATACAATTGTCACCGTCCCTTTCACATTCGGGTCAATGAGAAAATTCTTCCCACTCAATTCGCTGATGAACTTGATGAAAACCTGGAGGTCCACGTCTTTAAAATTCATGGTGACATAGGCAGGTTTGGAGGAAGAAGAGCCTTCCTCCCTTCTTTTTGAATCCTCTTGGCCGATTCCTAGGGCAGGGAAAAGAAGAAAAAGCAGCAGGATGAGTTGGAAAAATGCCCTTCTGGAGTATATGTTAAGAGCGGTCACCGGAATATTTCCTCCTACCCTTAAAGATCATAAAGGTCAATTCATATCCTGTTTCACCGGGCCAGGGTCCTGATATTTTCAGGGGGCTTCATCGGCTTCCAGCAGGGGGGCGTCTACCTTGGCGCGGGTTTCAGCTGAGAAGAATAGCCCAGCTCATCAAAAGCCCGTTTTTCATGACTCATGAGCAGCGCTTCCTCCTTGCCCTTGGAGTCTAGGACGACCATGTTTTTCAAGATCCTCGCAATACGGGCGCCCGTGACAAAATCATCCTCAAAGTAGATGTCCTCTTTGCCTAAATCATGATCCAGGATAACGGCATAGGACATACGTCCCTCTGCAACCACCGTTCCCTTCAGCTCCAGATTGCGTTCTGTTATATGGCTGACGACTTTTTCCCCGACAGGGCTACCCAAATTAAATTTTCCAGCTTTAAAGACATCTTTTTCCTTGATCATGCCGTAATCGGTCAAGGTTTTGCGCTGGCGTGGAACTTCAGACCTTGCACCAAGCGCCTCCCAAGCCTCCGTCTTCAAAAAATCAGGGCCCCGTCTCTCTGAGATCCACGTGAAGACAATGGAAACCATCATCCAAAAAACAATGGCCGCGATAATGAGGTTACCAAACAACACCATTTTTCTGGAATTCATTTCCATTAATTATGCAATATTATCTAAATATTATAGCATTTTTATTCCTGAAAATCAAACAACATTTCAACATCGATTCGTTTCCTTCACTTTGACAACGGTTTTCACTATGGGAAATTATTTTATGGATTCTGTCAAGAATCCTGTTAAAATAGAAGGGTGAAGAAAGTGCTTTCAACCTTTTTTTTCCTTTTGGGTTGCCTATTGATGACGCCTTCGGTTTCATGGGCCCAAGGCGTAAAGATCCAGGACGCGCACATATCCGCAGAGCTGAATGAGGCGTCACTTATAAGCGTGGCCGGGGATATCGAAAGGCAGTCAGGCATATCTTTCAAAGGAGATGAATCGTTGCTGGAGGAAAAGGTTTCCGTTTTTTTCAAAGACCTGCCCTTAGAGCAAGGCATCAAACGAATCCTCGCCGGGTTAAATTACAGCCTCCTGTTTGACAGCCGAGGTAATGTATCGGAAGTCATGATCATGTCCGAGGAGAGCATATCTACTACCTCCGGCCCTCAACTCAGAGGCACGCAGGTAAGGCCCGTAAACGCTTCGCCGGCTCGGCAAAGGCCTGTGGTTAGGCGGCCGGGAGCAACAACCTCCCCCTTCGTTTCCGGAGAAAGCAGAACCCCTTTTCCAACTCGGTCTCGAACTACCACACGCCGCCTCAGCCCCCAAAGACCAACCCGGACCGCACCCTCCGCCCGCCGGGTTCCTGCTGCAGAATCCAATCTTCCGGAACCCTTTAGAACGATTGAGAGCCCTCCTCCCGAGGGGGCTGCGGAATCACTGGATGGACCGCTGCACCCTGCCTTCAAGGTTGTTGAACGCGACGAACCTGCTGCGGAAAGAGTGAAAAGACCCAGGGAAATCCCTAAACCGGCGACTGTCCAAAAAGAGGACAAGCCTGCAGAGAAGGAGGTTTCAAATGAAGAAGCCCCCTCATCGCCTCAGAAGGATTAACGACCTCCTAACCATCCATTATCCTCTGCTCTTTCATAGCGCGGCCTTTTGCCGATGCATCAAAATCAAAAAACTCCCTGGATACTATTTCCAGGGAGTTTTTATTGGGTCTCAATAAAGAAATACAAGGGGAACCGCTTACAGCTCCAGCCACGAATCTGAATAAAGCGCGTGGCCGAGGATCACCCTCGCAGTCTTGACATAGTCCTGCAGTTCTTTGGAAAGGGCGCCCGTATCTAACGACTCTCCATCCATGACCTTGTGGATAATTTCGACGATATCGGGCCTCTTACCTCTGGCGATTTCCGCAAGTTTATCATCATAGGCGTCCGCAATACAGGAATACATCCCTTTTCTCTCCAGCATTACCATATACGCCCGGTTTAGGATGCCTCTCAGGTGATCCGGCGGACCGTTTGAGACGTTCGAAAGGCCGCAAGTGGATTTGATGCCTGGAAACATGTCCTGGAGCATTTCTTGAAAAGCCAAAAGACTCATGAGCTGCTGTTGCTGGATATTCACCGGAGTCACAATCCCGTCAACAAAGATATCCTCATTCGGGACCCCCGCCTCATTGGCGGCATAAATCAGTTCCGCCGCCAAGGCGCCTCTCTCGTTCTCATCCCTGGGAAGACCTTCCGGCCCCCACATCAGAGCAATCATGCTCGCCTTGTATTTAACTGCAAGGGGAATCATTTTCTCGTACCGCTCGGGCCGGCACATGATGGAATTGATGATGGCCTTTCCCTTGTGGGCGGCCAACCCCGCCTCCATAGCCTCTATGTTTGAGGTATCCAGGCAAAGGTGTGGGGTGTCGCCGATAGATTCCTGCACGGTCCTGACCACGAACTCCATGAGCTCAGCGCCGCCTTTTCTTGCGGGCCCCAGATTGATATCAATCCAGTCCACGCCTTTTGCTTTCTGTCGTTTGGCCTCTTCGGCAATCGGGCCGGGGTCCTTTTCCCTGAAAGCCTTACCAATGACCCGGTTTATCACATTGAGGTTCTCTCCAATCAATAGCATCGCCTTTCTCCTTTTTCACTCTACTTTGCCCACATGTCTTTCAGGAATTTCGGTATAAGAGAAGCATCTCTCGGTCCGATGATGATCTCCCACCCTGGAAGTTCTTCTTCCATGTCGCCGCTGATGGAGGCTGCATACCCGGGGATAATTATCTTTTTGTGCGCGACCTTTTCCGCTATGCCGGATTTCTTGACGAAGACGCCCACCGCATCCCCGGAAAACTTACCCGCTGCCCATGCGGTCATGACTGAAAGTCCCTCTGTGTCCATGATAAGGAGCCAGCTCGGCACTCTGCTTCCCTCAATCTCACCGCTGACGATAAAATAGGTAAGAGAGAAATTGGTGGTAACCAGCACGGGAGAGTTCTCATCTGGTGCGCCGATCTCGTAGATGCCTTGGGTCACAGTCATGGGCCGCTGGGGATCAGTGTAGATGTTGAGTCTCTCAACTAACAACGGGAAAAGGTTCTCGCCCTTGAAATCGGAAAGAACCACGATCCCCGCATATTTTGCAATGAGCATCGCAGCAAGCAGGGACTCCACATCCAGGTTTCCCCCCATCTCACAGGGAAAGGTGATCGTCGGAAAGCCCAAAGAGCGGTTCCCTGCTTTTAAAGGAGCTCTACGGATCGCCACCTGGTCATGGAAAAGTTGCTTGGCCTCCCGGGCACCCGAATCCAGGACAAGATCTTTCAGCCCCATGCCCGAGAGTTTGTCGCTCAGCGCTATCAGGCTGTCCATGCCGTCTGCCTTTACCGCCAGGGGAAGGCCTTTTTCTTTGGCAAGCTCGCCCATCCCCTCAAAATTCTTCTCCGTTGCCGCATACAGAAGAGGTCTTTTAAAAGCACAAACTTCAACCGCGGCTTTCATGGCTTCGAGGCTCTCACTCATGAGAATGAGATTAAACTCGCTTTCTTCGGCTATTTTCTTGGCCGCGGCGGCGAAACCAGCCCCGTCGCCGTTAACGTCTTTTAGGGCGATCAACTCCGGCCTGAGATTAAGCCCCACCCTCTCAAATTGAAAGGCATTCCATACTTTCAGCTTCCGGCCAAGGGACTCCGGAGCTTCGTTCGAATTGACCAACACGCCGATGGCCGTGGGATTGTAAAAGGTCTTTTCATGTCTGAACATGACCGTCTCACCGCCGATCTTGAACGCCCTCACCCCGGTGCCGATAGCAACCGGCCTGATGGGAGGCGCTGAGGCCTCTGAAAGTTTCTCCCGTGCCTCGTCGGAAACATAGGGGCAAGCATCAAGCTCAGCCTTCCCTGCGGCAAGGTTCATAGCGAAGGCTAGGCAAGTTGGAACGCCGCATTCACCGCAGTTGGTCTTGGGCAACAGTTTAAAAATCTGAATACCGGTAAGTGCCATAATCGTCTCCTATCCTTACAATTAGCCAACAATGGGGTCCATTTTCATGGCCGGATGATTCTTTTCCTTCAGGAAGTCCGTGATCGCTTCTTCCGTGATCCCTACGGTCTCATCGGCAATCTTGTCAACCAAATCAGGAACACCCAGCTCCTCTCCCCGTTGGATCAAGCGTTCCCTTAATTCTTCTTTCAAGGCCTTAGGCATCCACACCATTCGCAGAAGCCCGCCGTCTCCCTTGATGAATTTTTTCTGGGTGATGTTGTATTTCGAGTGACCCACAAATCCGGGAGACGATTGTCCTCCGCCTATGACTCCGGCAAGAGTGCTGAATTTCATGCCGCAGGGCGTTTCCCCGGTGTAATCCCGGTTGACGGTCATGACGCCGTTACACGAAGGAAGTACGGCCGCTATACACTCGCAGCACCCGCAGGTGGTCATCGGGTCAATCACAAGGCTGTAAAAATTGTAGTGATCGATGGTCTGACGGGAAGCTTTGTAAACAAACTCGTTTACACCTTTCCACTGACCCAGCACTGGATCCAAGCATTCCCCTTTTTCCACAGGCTGATTGGGGCCCGTCGGGTTGATTTCAAAAGAGGCTTTGCAGTCCATCCAGTTGTAAGCCCCGCAAAGACCCGTCCTCTCAGGGCTGATCGTGCACACGTGGCTTGGCGCAAAGGACTGACAGAGAGTGCAGGAATAGTAGGTTTCCACAGACTCATCAGTCATTTTCTCGACCCGGTCATCCCTCAACTTGTACTCTTTCCTGGCCCGTTCGGTGAGCTTGTCCACGTCCTCTTTCTTGGTATAGAGCGTCACCTGCACCTTATCTAGGATGCTGCCGAAGTCCTGATGAAACTTGGCATGAAGAATCGTTCCGATATCCTTCAACCCGAAACCCTTTTCCACAGCTTGATCTCCGACCCTGATCCAGGAAATGTCTCGTTGCCCTATATGCATGATACCTTGAGCGTAGTTGACAAGGTGGTGAATCTGTCTTTCCAGAATGGGTTCGAAGTCGGTCTGCATCTTCCTGCCCGCTGCCTGTACGTAAATACCCAAGGGAAGGCGGCTGCCCTTTTTCGCATCCTTCACGTCGGGACCAATAAGGATAACCTTTCCGTCTTCAATCTCGTTCATCTCCGCCATTTTGCACAGCTCGGTGCATTGGGTTTTCCCGCCGCCCATCTCGAGGTAAAGATCGTCCTTCCTTACCCGCTCGCCCTCAAAGGCCGGACCATAAGCCAGGGGGATGTCTACCTTGGCCACTGTCACCTTGAGGCCCCGGATCTCGATGGACCTGGAGGGCATATCATCATAAGGTACATTCGCGACCACATGCTCGTAGGTGCACACGCCCGTGGGGAGGATCTCCGGTATGTCCGTATCGGCAATGGTCGGGAATCCCCAGTTGACGGCGCCCGCCGCATTGGCGGCCCACTCGGCGTTTACATCGCCCAAAGCGTTTATGAACGCAAAAATGCGGTCCTTCTGGTATTTGAGTTGTCGTTTGTAATCACCGGGCTGAATGCCGCCGAAAGACATGCCTGCACGGTTTGCGAACCCCAGAGCGAAGACAGCCGCTGAAATGTCCGGACCAAAGGGAACCAAACGGGTGTTCCAGCCGATTTGCACCTTTTCCTTTAAAAGCTGCTCTGCAAAAGTCGTCCCATTTTGGTTGGCTGCCATGAAAACATAGATTGTTTTGAGCTGGTATTCCTCAGCAATTCTCTTCGCTGTGGCGGAGTCGGGCGCAGAACCCACGATAGCGGCAAACCCAGGTGCCGTTCCATCCACAAATTCCACACCTCTTTTTCTCATGATCTTGTCGTCTGCGGCGCCAAGCCAAAGTTTTCCGTTGTCAATGTCCGGATCCTCCACTTCAGGCTGGTAAAAATCCGGATCCTCCACATAGCGAATCGCTTCCACGATCTCCTCGGCAAAGAGAGCCGCCATACCCGCGTCTAGAAGGGGCCCCAAATAGGGAATGTGGCAGTCCTTTTTCACGTGAGGAGGCAAGAGCTTGCGTGCAAACTCAAGCGGCTTTCTTGCAGAATCCAGATCCGTCACTTTCATTCCGGTCAGGGAATAAATGATGGGCAAAAAATATGCCGTGTTTGGAAATTCCAGTTTTTGGCTTCCGCCGTAAGTTTCCAGGGCTTGCCGGTATTTTCCTTCCGCCTTGGATACGATGTTGTATGCTCCCTGGATAGCTGCAAAGGCGACTAATTTTGACATAACCTTGTTCCTCCCTTCCTAAGAGGCATTCACGTTTTCCGGCCGGCTTCTGCCGGCGCGTGTTTAAAAAATTACTCGGTTTTCCACTGTCCTAACTCGACCGGAAGCGGTAAACCGCTAAGAATGCTTGTGCATGCGCGCAAGTTCACGGGTCAAGCGGTCTACCACGCTTTCGGGTTCAAACGTCGGCGGCTTGGCCGTCTTGATTTCTTTTTCAACCCGGGCGACCTCTTCCACCTTCTTTTCGACTCCGACTTTCACTTTTTCTGAAGCCCTCTTTTTCCGCAGGGCTTCAAGATCATCCTTCTCCTTGGCCTTGGCGTCTGCTTCGGCCTTCTTCTTAGCCTCTGCTTCAGCTTGAGCTTTCGCCTCTGCTTCAGCCTTAGCCTTAGCGTCCGCTTCAGCCTTTGCTTTAGCCTCCTGCTCAGCTTTGGCCTTGGCGTCTGCTTCAGCCTTCTTCTTGGCCTCTGCTTCAGCTTGAGCTTTCGCCTCTGCTTCAGCCTTGGCCGAAATCTCTTGCTTTCCCTTGACCTCGGGCTTCAGTTCCACCACCTTTTCAGACGCCTTGGGAGGAGCCTTCGGCTTTTCCTCGGCCTTTGGAGCCGCTGCCTTTTCTTTGGGTTTGGGCGCTGGAGGAGTCTCTTCTTTACCCACGGCCAGAACCGGTTCAGGAGCAAGAGGTGCAAGATCGACCTCTTGAAGTTTGAGCTTCTTAGAAATCCCCTGAACATCAGCCATAGACCCGCCGTCGAGCATCCGCTCAATATAGGCCCGGATAAGCCGAACGGTTTCCGGATGCCTGAGAATCACGGCATCGGCGCCCGCAAGCAGATAGCACACTGCAGCCGTGACCTCCATGGATATGCCCCTCTTCTCGGGGTCCCCCAGGTTTGGAGCGCTCTCTATGGGCTGGCCGGCTTCCTTGCACTTCCAAACTTCGTTTCCAACGTTTGCGATGATTGGGATTTGAAGTTTATCATCTTCCTGGGTCAAAGCGGCCATGCGGATTCTTTCCATCACGGAATAGGAGTACTCGAGGCCGTAACCCAGTCCTCCGGTGGTGGGATCTATGATGATCTTATCAGAACCGACACCCAGATTGCCGAGAAGAATGTTGAGCTGCTTAGCGAGGTTTACATCGATAGGCGAAGAAGCCACAATCCTTTGTCCGTAAGCAAGAGCACTGGCACCCACCCCTTTATAATTCGCCTCTTCCACAGGGGAAAGACCAAGGTTCCTGTCCTGACAGGTTTCTGCGATTTTCTTCAGGACTTCTTCATCCTTCTGATTGTCTGCCGTTCCCCAAAGTACCACAGGGACCTTCACGGAATCCGCCACTCTCTTGACCACCCCTGCGGCTTCGTCCGCTCCTCTGTTGATGCCGTTGGGGTCCGTGCTCTTTAGTTGAATCACAATAAGATCAGCACCGTACTCTTCGACGCATTTCTTCGCCCAGGCTTCAGGTGAACCTATCACGTCCTTGAAAGGCTCCACCACCGCAGCCGGCCATTCTTTTGACGGGTCGTAATCCCAGATTTCCATGGCAATTTTTGGAGGATTCGGCATGGATCCTTCAAAAAGATAAAACGGGTAAGAATCCGCTCCTCCAAGGGTGACGGCCCTGTCACCCGTTCCGATGGTTGTCGTCCCTATTTTGCCGGAATAGGGTTGTTTTGGAATTTGAAAGGCCAATTTCCATCCCTCCTTTTTCAAATACAATCATTACCGCACGCGTATATTGCAAATCCCTCTTATTGCGTTGAAACACGGCCCTATCCACCACCTTCACTCCCACCCCGGGATCTTAAATTTAATCCGTCCCTGGAGGGAAGTGAAAATCACCTTCCAGCACTCAGTAGTAGCCTATCTTGTTTGGATCGCTTGGGGCCGGCCTGGAACTAAGGTAATCCCCACCGCGGAACCACGAAGATACACCGTTTCCCTTGAGGCAAAAAAACCGCCCGCCCTTGCATGGGAAGTTAGTACAATATTCAAGCCAGGCAGGGTTGTCAAGCACTTTTTGCCAATAAAAATAATACCTTCTAATATGGTAGAGAATGACCTATATTTTGAATCAGGCCTAAAATAGGCTTTATATATTGATATATCTGGAAAAATTCATCACCTCCCAAAAACAGGGGTTTCATGCCGGCAGAATTTTCTCGAATAAAGCAAAGGCCGCTTCCACGGCTCGGCTTTCCTTGTCCAGCAACACAGTGGGTTTCCCTTCCAGGTCAAACTCTCGAACAAGCGGGTCTTCCGGTACCACTCCGGCCAGGTCAAGGTTGAATTCCTTTGCCCGCTTTGCGATCTCTTCCTCTTGACCCTCCTTGGCCTGGTTCACGATGAGGCATCTCCTATCTATTTTGAGGCTGAGTTCATCAGTCAACTCGTATATCCTGGAAGCGGCCTGTATACCCCGTCTGGTGGGGTCCGAAATCACAAGGAGCAGATCGATATTGTTGGTGGTAAGCCTGCTGATATGCTCCATTCCGGCTTCATTATCCATAACGATATAGGCATAGTTTTTAATGAGCCGGTCCAAAGAATTGGTCAATAGCGTGTTGGCGGCGCAGTAGCAGCCGGCCCCTTCCGGTCGTCCCATGACAATGAGATCAAAGCCCTTCGCTTCCACTACAGCTTGTTCGAGCTTCATCTCGATAAAAACGTCTTTTGTGATACCGGTAGCAACACCCCTTTTCATCTCTTCTCTTGCATCTCCCAGGGTCTCCACAACCTCCATTCCTAGCACTTCGTTTAGATTGGAATTCGAGTCTGCGTCCACAGCGAGAATGGGAACTCTCCCTCCTTCAACAAGGTAGCGGATCAACAACCCCGCCAGGGTCGTCTTGCCTGTTCCTCCCTTACCGGCTAAGCCGATTGAATAAGGCATTGCTTTACTCCTCAAACGACAATTTTTGATTGCTATTCAAATAAATTTTTCTTAAGATTTCACCAAATTTATAAGGTCTTTTTCCCCCACCATGAGTAGGTTAAAAAAAAAAGAAATATGGGAGCAAATCATCGCATCCTTGGAGTCTACACTGCAAAAAGAGGAATTTCAAACCTGGTTTTCTCGGGCCTCACTTAAAAAGCTTGACGAGACCGTCGCGATTATCGATGTCCCTCATAAGTTCATCGCAACTTGGCTTAACGAAAATTATTTAATTGAAATTAAGAAAACCATTAAAAAACTCACAAAAAGCGCCCCAACTATTCATTTTACATTTGAGATCCCGCCACTGCTTCAAACGCTCTACCGCACCAAACCGCAATTTCCTTTTCACCCATCAACAAATCACGGACTTAATCGAGATTTTACCTTTGATAGGCTAGCTACAGCGGACAGCAACTCTTTTGCCTGCAGCTCAGCTCATGCTCTCGCCGGAAACGGTGCAGAAAAATATTCCCTCTTATATATCTTTTCAAAACCTGGGCTTGGGAAAACCCATTTGCTTCATGCTATAGGGAATCATCGCCTCAAAAAGGACCCCATCTGCAAGGTTCGCTATTTATCCTCCAACACCTTTACTTCGGAATTCACTTATGCCGTCAATACTGAAAGATTGGATCTCTTTCGAGAACAATACTGCAATCTCGATCTTCTTCTTTTCGATGATATCCATTTATTGGACCACAGTGAAAAAATCCAGGAAGAATTTCTCTCTATCTTTAATTCACTGTACAGTGAAAAGAAGCAAATCGTTATTACCGGTAACAGTCTTCCTAATGTAATGAAAAACCTTAAGCCCGAGTTGAAGTCGCGCTTAGGGTGGGGGTTACTCACTGAAATCCACACGCCCGAGCAACAAGTAAAAATGAACATTGTCAGGACTAAGGTATCGGAAATCTCTTTGGATATTCCTGATGATGTGCTTTTTTTTCTAGCCAACGCAAACAGTAATATCAAAACCCTTAAAAAGAATCTTCTAAAGCTCGAAACCTATTCATCAATGAGCGATGGAAAAATAACAATGTCCGTAGTCAAAGCTCTAATAAAAGACATGGAAAGCGCCGGAATTAGTCTGGAAGAGATTATTAACACAACAGCAGGCTACTTTAATATATCCGTAGCAAATCTTCTTTCCCATAAAAAAAACCACCTTTACGCTTACCCAAGGCAACTGGCTATGTACTTAGCCCGGCTACATACAGGGCTTTCCTATAAGGATATCGGTCGGTCTTTTAAAAAGAAGGATCATTCAACCGTGATCTATGCCATAAAGCGTATAGAAGGGTTAAAAACAAAAGACAGCAACATCGGTGACGATCTTAGAATCATAGAAAGCTTATTGGGGTGAAGCAAATTTTTGACATTTTTTATGAATTTCTCTCATCACTCCCGCGTGATTACCAAGAAAAACGATTTTTCAACTCCAGCTTGTTAGGATTGTCGAAAAAACAGCAAATTATCAAAGATAAAGACTTAATGTTAATACAGTAGCTTATTTGAGTTTTAAACAATTCATTATGGTTATTAATAGTGTTATTATCTATTAAGGAGGAAATAATGGAAATAAGAATACAAAAAGAAGAACTGCAAAAGGCGGTTTCAAGACTACAGAGCGTCATTGAAAAAAGAAGCAACATGCCGATTCTTTCGATGATTCTTATTTCCACATCCGGTTCGCAGATTACTCTATCGGCTACTGACTTGGAAATTAGCATCCAACAAAAGCTTTCTGCTCAGGTTGTTGCTCCGGGGAGCATAGCAATACCCGGCAGAAAACTGTTTGAGATACTCAAAGAGAGTAAAAATCCTTTAGTCCAAATTCGAGAGAAGGAGAACAACCGCATTTTTCTCTCCGATGACCAAGCAAAATTCAACCTTGCTTCCCTTTCAGCAGAAGAATACCCTGCATTTACAGAGCCCGAAGGTATCGATATGTTAGAGATCGACAGCGCCATTCTGCGAGAAATGATAAATAAAACAATTTACGCAGTCACTCTGGAAGAGGCGGGATTTAAACTTTCCGGCATCTACACGGAAAAGGTGACAAAAGACGACAAAACCTTTTTAAGAATGGTTTCTACTGATGGTCATCGTTTGTCTCTGATAGATAAGGAAGTTAAGAATATCGATAAAATAAAACTTGATGCCGGGGTCATGATTCCTAAGAAAGGTATGTCGGAATTAAACAAGCTGGCGGGAGAAGCGAACTCCCTCTTGATTGGTTTTAGGCAAAATAACTGCGTTGCAAGGGGAGACGATGCTGTCATTGTGATCCGTCTTCTTGAAACAAAATTTCCAGACTACCACGCTGTGATTCCAAAGAGACAAAAAGCTATTGCTAAAGTGGTCCGGCAACTTCTTCTGGATGGTATGAAGAAAATGAGTATTTTGGCGAACGATACCTATAGAGGTGTCAAATTTACCATCGATAAGGGATATATCGAATTGGTTTCAATTAACCCCGATTTAGGTGATGCTCAGGAGAGGTTGGAGGCGGATTTTAGCGGTGAAAGCATCGAAGCGGGATTTAACTCACGGTATTTCATCGATGTTCTGCAGAGCATGGAAAGTGAAATAGTGGAGCTGGGTTTTATTGATAATTCGAGTCCCTGCGTGATTAGAGGTAAAGATGACGTAGGATTTATGGGTCTTGTAATGCCTATGAGGATTTAAGATGGTCGAGCAAACCGAAAAAAATTATGGGGCTGCGGAGATTAAGGTTCTGGAAGGGCTGGCGGCTGTTCGCAAAAGACCGGCTATGTATATAGGGAACACGGGCTTTGAAGGGCTTCATCATCTTGTCTATGAGGTCGTGGATAATAGCATTGATGAAGCCATGGCGGATTACTGCGACCAAATTGAGATTCAGATTTTAACAGATAACAGCATCGTGGTTGTGGATAACGGCAGGGGGATCCCCGTTGATATGCATGAAAGTGAAGGTGTGCCCGCGTTAGAAGTTGTTATGATGAAACTCCATTCCGGCGGCAAGTTCGACGACAAGAGTTACAAGGTTTCGGGAGGCTTGCATGGTGTAGGCGTCTCCGTGGTTAATGCGTTGTCCGAATTTCTTGAGGCGGAGGTTTACCGCGACGGTAACATTTATGGGCAGCGTTTTGAACGGGGAGATAAGAAGACGGAACTTGAAATTGTTGGGCATACGGCAAGGAAGGGAACAAAAATTCATTTCAAGCCGGACTCTGAGGTTTTCGAAAATATAAATTTTGATTTCGACACTCTTGCCCGAAGAATGAGGGAGTTGTCCTTTCTTACCAGGGGTGTGAGAATTCAGATTTCCGATGAGAGGACGGGCAAGAAGAAAGAGTTTCATTATGAAGGCGGTATCAAATCCTTTGTTGAGTATTTGAATAAAAACAGGGAAGTGCTTCACAAAGAACCCGTTTATCTTTACGGTGAAAAAAACAACATCCTTATGGAGGTTGCCTTCCAATACAACGATTCCTACAATGAAATTATTTTTACTTTTGCCAATAATATCAATACCCGGGAAGGGGGAAGCCATCTAATCGGCTTTAAATCGGCTCTCACCAGAAGCATTAATCAGTACCTGCAGAACTCTCCTCTTGCCAAGAACGTCAAAGAGAAACCGACCGGTGAAGATGTTAGAGAAGGGTTAACGGCAGTTGTGAGCGTCAAACTGCAGAACCCGCAATTCGAAGGACAAACCAAGATGAAACTGGGCAACAGCGAAGTAAAGGGCCTTGTGGAAAACTTGGTGAATGAGGGATTAGGAGCTTTCTTTGAGGAAAATCCAGCGGTCGTGAAAGCCGTCCTATCAAAGGTCATTGATGCAGCTAGGGCGCGCGAGGCTGCGAGAAAGGCGAAAGAACTGGCGCGGCGCAAGGGCGTTCTTGCTGATTTCTCTTTACCAGGAAAGCTTGCCGACTGCCAGGAAAGGGATCCCGAGAGGAGCGAGGTGTTCATAGTGGAAGGGGATTCTGCGGGCGGTTCTGCAAAACAGGGAAGGGATAGAAGATTCCAAGCCATTCTCCCCCTTAAGGGAAAAATCCTGAATGTGGAGAAGTCCCGTTTTGACAAAATGATGTCAAGCGAAGAGATCAAAACGATGATATCGGCCCTGGGTACGGGAATCGGGGACCACGGCTACAACATCGGGCGTCTGCGGTATCATAAAGTCATTATAATGACCGATGCGGATGTTGACGGAGCGCACATCCGGACCCTTCTGCTTACTTTCTTTTTCAGGCAGATGCCGGAACTGATCGAAAAAGGATATCTTTATGTTGCTCAACCGCCTTTATACAGGGTTGGGGATGGTAAGAAAGAGTTTTACACCAGGGACGAACAAAGCTTCCATGACTACATTGTCCGAAGGATATCCGAAAAGGAAAAAATCCTGGTAAATGACGGAGTTGTAATTTCAGGAAGGAAACTCGGCTCTGTTCTGAAGGGACTCATCGGGTATTACGAAAACATAGCTAGGCTCGCAAAGAGAGGTTACGGTGAGCGGTTTCTTGAATTCCTTGCCTCTTACGGCATCAAAGAGAGAGATGTCTTTAAAAACAGGGCCTTTATGGAAGAGATTTTCAGGAAACTTCAGGACGAGAACTTCCGAGTGACGGATATTCGGGTCTCTGAAACGGGCCATGAATACTATGAGTTTGTTGTGGTGGAAAGCCGGAATGGGGGCCAGAGTTTTTTCGTGGACTGGGAAATGTTTACTTCTCCTGATTTCAAGAGGGTCCTTGAGATATCCCGCCAGCTTCAAGACATTCGAGGTAAGACTTTCACCCTCGCCGGCGAGGGTGAAAGGAAGATTCTTGGAAGCTGGCAGGCGTTGCTCGAGGAGTTAATGAATCGGGGAAAAAGCGGGCTCACCATTCAAAGATATAAAGGTTTAGGGGAAATGAACCCGGCCCAACTTTGGGAAACCACGATGGATCCGATAAAGCGCGCCCTTCTTCAGGTTAAGGTCGAAGATGTGGTGGAGGCGGATGAAATATTCACTGTCTTGATGGGCGATAGGGTAGAGCCCCGGAGAGACTTTATCTACGCAAATGCCCTGGAAGTCAAGGAGTTGGATATATAAAATGAAATCTTGGGGAACAGGTTTCATGGAGAAAACGAATGGTTGAGAACTTCATCCTCGAGAGCGTAAACATCGAAGAAGAGATGAAGAAGTCCTATCTTGAATACTCGATGAGTGTCATCGTGGGAAGAGCTTTACCGGACATCCGCGACGGGCTTAAGCCCGTGCATCGCCGGGTGCTCTTTGCCATGCACGAGATGCACAATACCTTCAACAGGCCCTACAAAAAATCGGCCCGTGTTGTAGGAGATGTGATCGGAAAATACCATCCCCATGGGGATACGGCCGTGTATGACACGATCGTAAGGCTCGCGCAGGACTTTTCTATGCGATACCCACTGGTAGACGGCCAGGGAAACTTCGGCTCGGTAGACGGAGATCCTCCTGCGGCGATGCGCTATACTGAAGTCAGGATGACAAGGCTGGCCCAGAACTTTTTGAACGATATCGACAAAGAGACCGTCGATTTTATGCCCAACTATGATGCCTCACTCCTCGAGCCGCTTATTCTTCCCACCTCAATACCGAATCTTCTTATCAATGGATCTTCGGGCATTGCGGTGGGCATGGCCACGAACGTGCCCCCTCATAACTTAAGCGAAGTGTGTGATGCCGTTACCTTCCTCATCGATCATCCTGATAGCGCCGTCAACGACCTGGTAAAAATTATACCTGGGCCTGATTTTCCCACCGCCGGCTTTATTCTGGCGAGCAAGGGAATTCGGGAGGCCTATGAAACAGGTAGGGGCGTGATTAAGATCCGGGCGCGGGCTTTCATTGAGAAGGCCGGTCAAAACAGGGAACGGATCATCATTTCCGAACTTCCCTATCAGGTGAACAAGGCCAAGCTTCAGGAAAGAATGGCCGAATTGGTAAAGGAAAGAAAGATTGAAGGAATCACCGATATTCGAGACGAATCCGACAGAGACGGGATGAGGGTTGCCATCGAGGTGAGAAGGGACGCCAATCCTCATGTCATTTTGAACCGCCTTTACAAATTCACACAAATGGAAATTTCTTTTGGGATCATCCTGCTTGCCATCGTGAAGGGAAGACCCCAGATTCTCAATCTCAAAGAAATCCTGGAAAAGTTCGTAGAACATCGGCGTGAGATTGTCGTCAGGAGAACGATTTTTGATTTGAGGAAGGCTGAAGAGAGGGCCCATATCCTGGAGGGGCTCAAGAAAGCACTGGACTTTCTTGATGAGGTTATCGAGGTGATCCGCTCATCGGCGGATCCTAAGGAGGCGAAATCAAGGCTGATGGCTGATTTTACGCTTAGCGAAATCCAGGCACAGGCCATTCTCGATATGAGGCTTCAAAGACTCACAGGACTGGAAAGGGAGAAGATCACTTCCGAGTACCTGGACTTGATCAAGAGCATTACGAAATACAAAGCCGTTCTTGAAAGCCCGGCCATGGTTCTTCAAATTATCAAGGAAGAGATGAAGGAAATCCGGGATCGGCACGGTGACGATAGGAGAACTGAGATCCTGCACGAATCGGGGGACATTGATGTTGAAGACCTCATTGCCGAAGAAGACATGGTCGTAACCATAAGCCATGAGGGATACATCAAGCGCAACCCCATCAGCCTTTACAGGGCTCAACGTCGGGGCGGTAAGGGATTGACCGGGGTCAAACCCAAAGAGGAAGACTTTGTGGAGCTCTTCTTTGTAGGGTCATCCCACGATTATCTTCTATTTTTCACCAACAAGGGGCGCGTTTATTGGAAAAAAGTCCATGAAGTACCGGAGGGAGGCCGCGTGTCACGGGGCAAGGCGATCGTAAACCTCCTGGAGCTGCAAAGAGGAGAAAAGGTGGCCACCACCCTGGCGATCAGGGATTTCAGCGGGGGTAAATACGTAGTAATGGCCAGCAAGGGAGGGCTCGTGAAGAAAACGGAACTTACCGCCTACGCAAACCCGAGATCGGGCGGAATTGCAGGGATCAGAATCAAGGATGAAGATGAGCTCATAGGCGTAAGGGTATCCACCGGGTCTCAGGATATTTTTCTGACAACCCGGCAAGGAAAGTCCATCCGGTTCAGCGAGACGGAAATCAGGGAGATGGGACGGGTCGCCGCAGGCAATATCGGGATCAGAATGGAACCGGGTGATGAAGTGGTGGGGATGGAAGTTCTGGAAGAGGGCGCTACGATCCTGACGGTCACGGAAAAAGGATACGGCAAGCGCACGAGAACCGAAGAATATAGGATCCAGGGTAGAGGCGGTAAAGGCATTCTGACTATCAAGACCAGTGAACGAAATGGACCGGTGGTGTATGCTTACCAGGTTACGGACCAGGATCAGCTCATGATCATCACCGAACAAGGCAAGATCATTCGCCTCAGGGCGGCGGACATCTCGGTTATAGGCCGTAACACACAGGGCGTGAAGCTTATCGACCTCGGAGAGGGGGAAAAGGTGGTTGCCGTGGCCAGGGTCGTAGAAGAATGAAGCCGAAGATAGCAGGCTGTATGTACTAGACAGATCGTTTCCTTGATTTTGAACTCTAAGGAGAAATCCAAAAGCGAGCCGGAAAGTGTCGCGTTACGAATCAGGAACGCCGCAGCAGACGATCAATATAATAAATCTTCATCATTCAAAATTCGTAACAATTTGCTAACGTTCAAAAGTGTTTGCAAGACTTACAAAATGATCTCAGGCAGCATTCCGCACGCCGGACAGGGCTGGGGTCTTTTTCGGAGTGACTGGCGGTAGGGCGCCGTCTTTTCACGGTTTATCTGTGGGGGAAACCCCTGGCCCCAAGCGCATGCGAGGGGAAGAGCGGGAGGGGGCAGAACTCCCCCGTAGATAAGCCGTAGAAAAGACCAGCCCGGTAGACTAAGCCGCCCCCGGCGGCCTTGGAACGC